>NZ_LR134117.1:3411653-3721804 GCF_900635445.1 Serratia odorifera | reverse complement strand
CGACGCCAGTGAGATCAGCAGAATGTAGGGGAAGGTAATACGCAGCAACGCCGAGGTCAGCGCGAACTTGTCCGGCGTGTCGGTAAAGCCCGGCGCGGTGACAAAAATGACCCAGGGCGCGGCCAGCATCCCCGCCACCGTCACGATGGCCAACACCAGCGTCAACAGACCGGAAACGTAGGCAATAAAGGTGCGCGTCGCTTCTTCGCCCTGTTGACTCTTGTATTCTGCCAAAATCGGCACGAAAGCCTGCGAAAAAGCCCCCCTCGGCAAAGATGCGCCGCAGCAGGTTGGTAACTTGAACGCCACGAAAAAGGCGTCCGTTGCCATGCCTGCCCCAAAAACGCGTGCCACGATGGCATCACGCGCGAAGCCCAGCACCCGAGAGAACATCGTCATCGAGCTGACGGCTGCCAGTGATTTTAGTAGGTTCATGTGGTTTTGAATAATACCGTAAAATATCAACGCCTGCGGCAGCAGGCGTTGGTGTCAATAAAGTGGCTTCAGTTTACGCATCCATCAAAGAATAGCTACCGCCAACTGTTACATGGGATTACCTTACGCCGCCGCGTCGCGCAGCAGGCGCTCGATAACGCGTTGGGCACGGATCCCCTGCTCGCCGGCAGTTTCCGGCACGCTCTGGTTGCCTACCGCCTCGATAAAGTGACGCACCGCACCGTCAAAGCCGCGTTGCGCCAGGGTGGACTGCCAGCCCGGCACCGGCTGCTCGACGATGCCACGGGCGTCTTCTCGCAGCCACTGACGCATATCATGCAACTGATAGCACGCACCGTCGGTTACCGCCTGTACGCTTTCGCGCTGGCTGCCCGCCCGGCGGTGCATACTGGTGGTGATCAACATCTCACCACACTGGAAGTGGTGCTCGGCGTACAGCATTTCGCCGGCGGCGGTGGCCTGCAAATGGCCGCTTTGCAATACCGCCTGTTCGCCGCCCAGCCAGAGCGCGGTGTCAACCACGTGCAAATAGTCGTCCAGCAGGGTAAAGCGCATATCCTGCGGCCCAACGCTGTCGCTGCGGTGTTTATCCATGCGCAGCGAGGTCGGCTGCTGCATTTGTTGTTTCAACTGGCGATACAACGGGGCGAAACGGCGGTTAAAACCCACCATCAGCGTCTTGCCACGCGCCTGGGCAAGTTCGATCAGCTGTTCACCTTGCGCCACCGTTTCTGCCAACGGCTTATCAACATAAACGTGTACCCCCTGCTGCAACAGCTGTTGCACCACGGCAAAATGGCTGGCGGTGCTGCTATGAACAAACACCGCATCACACTGTTCGGCCAGCGCATCCAGGCGTGAAAAGCAACGCATGCGATAGCTGTCGCATACCGTCTGCGCTTTCTGCTGATTGGGTGAAAAACCGCCCACCAGCTGCCATTCCGCCGCCTGGCTCAGGATCGGCAAATAGGCCTTTTGCGCGATCCCACCCAGCCCGACCATGCCAATACGCAATTTACTCATTTTCGCTCCGCGCCATCAGTTGTTGCAGTTGCTGTTTCAACAGCGCCACCTGTTCTTCCAGTGCCGCGACCCGTTCGCCCAGCATGCTGTCATCCACGCTTTCCTGCACCTCCTCGACCGGTGTAATCTCGCCGCTGAACAGGTGCATAAAACGGCTTTCGCGCTTGCCCGGCTCACGTGCCAACCGCACCACCAACGGCCCGTCTTCACGGCTCGTCAACTGCTGTAACAGCTGTTCAACCTCGCCGACGTCGCTGAAATCGTGCATGCGCGCGGTTCGGGTCCGCAATTCGCCCGGCGTTTGCGCTCCGCGCAATAGCAGTGTGGCCACCACCGCCACCTCGGCCGGGGACAGTTTAAGCTGGCCGAACTCCGAATTGCAGAAACGCTGTTCGTATTTGACGACCCGATTGCCAAAGCCATTTTGCGTACGTAAAAAATACCGTTTTACCAGCAGATCGAGCAGTTGCTGGACTTCGCTTTCAGTCAGATCCATCACCGGATCGCGATTGGTTTTTTGATTGCAGGCCAGCGTGATGGCATTGAGAGACAGTGGATATTGATCCGGGGTGGTGACCTGCTTTTCCAGCAGACAACCAATAACCCGGGCTTCTTTGGCGCTTAATTGATATTTCATTTTCTGGCCTCAGCGTGGCGGTAGCCATTCTTTGTTGGTCAATGCGGTCAACACGTGATCCTGCCACTGCCCATCGATCAGCAGATAATCCTTGGCATAGCCTTCACGTTCGAAACCGAGCCGGGTGAGCAATGCGCCGCTGCGGTGGTTGTGCGGCATATAGTTGGCCATGATGCGATGCATGCGTTGCTGGCGCAGCATATAGCGGATCGCCGTCTGCAATGCTTCATGCATCAGCCCTTGCCCCTGCCATTTTTCCCCGAGCGAATAGCCGAGGAAACAGGCGTGAAACGAGCCGCGCAGCACATTGCTGAAATTCGCCACGCCGCGCACCTCGGTTTTCATCCGGATCGAGCAGGATGAAATAGTAGGCGCTGCCCTGCTTTTGCATTTCGGTGATCATGCCAAGACGCGCCTGCCAGCCGGAAGGATAGCAATGGCTGTCGTCGCGTACCGGTTCCCACGGTTTTAGAAACGCGCGGTTTTCGGCGTAATACTCCGCCAACCGGTAGGCATCGCGTTCATGAACCAGGCGGACAACCAGCCGGTCGGTGGTAAGACGTACTTTTGGTGATGCAGAGCGATAGCCGAACATCATTTCCCCCGCGGTCAGGACGGTTCTGATAAGAGTGTTGATGGGCGCGCATGCGAATGCCAATATCCAGAATTGTTGCTCGCGCTATTTTCATTGGCCGGCGCAGAACCGCACTTGCCCTTGATTAATATAACCTTAGCCTGCCCCATAGGTAAAATCTCGCCCGCTCAGTAAATAACCGTTCACGCGGTTTTTTGGCGCTTTACGCCGATTTCCGCCGTTTTTGTCGGTCAGCGCAAGTTATTCTGCCGCTGCCGCCGGCAGAAAATGCCATTATCAGAGCGGCACTTTTAATCATTTCATGCCCTGCCGGGTGCTAAGTCACCAGAAAATCTGCCGAATTTACCATAGCTGCTATTCTGATAGTAAAAATATGACCCAGGAGTCGTTGGCATGTCCGAAACTAACTTACCGCAATTGTTAGAACACATGGTTCTGAACCTACGCATGATTTATGCGCGATCTACGCTGATAGAAAAAACGCTGGCACACATCCTCGCCGCGGATCCGCCGTTGAAAAGCGAGGTGATCAAGCAGCTACAGCTGGTCAGCGCCAGCAGCGAACGCGACAAGATCGATTTGGAGCAGGCCCGCCTGCACTTGATTGAAGTGCTGAATGCCGTTCCAGCCAAAAAATAATCGCTGACGGCCCGGGTTTTCTACGCGGGCCAGGTCACATTACGCACCTTGCAACAAGAATCTCGTGCGACAGTCTCAGTATGCTGTGATAACTATTGCAGTAAAACCAGAGAACCGGGAGCAAGCATGAAACTGTTTATTTATGACCATTGCCCATTCTGCGTAAAGGCGCGCATGATATTCGGCCTGAAAAACCTGCCGGTACGCTTGATCACGCTACTCAACGACGACGAGCTGACACCCACCAATATGATTGGCAAAAAGATGGCGCCGATTCTGCAAAAAGATGATGGCAGTTATCTACCGGAGAGCATGGATATCGTGCACTACGTCGATCAATTTGACGGGCAGCCGTTGCTGAGCGGAAAAACCAACCCGGCGATTGGCGAATGGTTGCAACAGGTTGCCGACTACAGCGCCGAGCTGCTGCTGCCACGCTTTGCCCAGGCGGATTTTGAAGAGTTTGCCACCGACAGCGCCCGCGAATACTTCACGCATAAGAAACAGGCGGCGATCGGCGACTTTAGCGCCCACCTGGCCAACAGCGCCGACCTGATCCGCCGCCTGGAACGCGATCTGCAAACCCTGTCGCCGCTGATCGTTGCGCCTGATGCGGTAAATGGCCAACTGTCGGAAGACGATATTCACCTGTTCCCGCTGTTGCGCTCGCTGTCGATCGTCGCTGGCGTATCGCTGCCAGACAACGTCGAAGCGTACCGTAACCGCATGGCCGCCCGCAGCGACGTTCCGCTGTTGCTGGACATGGAAAACTGACCGCCATTCGCGATAATGGAGTAGCGCGCAAATGTTGAAAATGGTGTTGGTTACCGCGCGCGATCGCGCTCGACTGGCAGAGATTTCGGCGGTACTTATCCGCTACGGCTTGCAGGATGTGGTAAGTCTGCTGGGGCTCAATAGCCTGTTGGGCGCGGCAGTCGGCAACCGTCGCGATGACGGTAGCCAGCAGTCGCTGCCCGAGCGCCTGCGTGCCGCACTGGAAGCGCTGGGGCCTACCTTCGTCAAATTCGGTCAGATCCTGGCGACCCGCTCCGACCTGCTTGAGCAAAACTGGACCGATGAACTTGACCGGCTGCACAGCCAGGCGGCGGTGCTGCCCTGGGAGGCGTTGGAAGGCCAGATACGCGCCGATCTGGGCGCCGACCCGCAGCAGGTGTTTGCCGAATTTGACACCCAGCCGCTGGCCGCCGCGTCGATGGCGCAGATTTACCGCGCCCGGCTGCACAGCGGCGAAGCGGTGGTGGTCAAGGTGTTACGCCCAGGGCTGGCGAAGACTATTCAAGCCGATTTGCGCTTGCTGGCCTACCTGGCTGAGGTGGTGGAACAGCAAAGCCCGGCGCTGGCTCGCTATCGGCCACGCCAGATGATACGCGCACTGGCAACCGCCCTGAGTCATGAACTGGATCTGACGCACGAAGGCAATAATTGCGATCGGGTCGCGCAACAGTTTGCCGCACACCCCGAGGTGGTGGTACCCGAATTTACTGGCAGTGGTCGTCTAAACGGCTATTGGTTCAGGAATTTTTACCCGGCGTCGCGCCGGAAAACCCGCAGCAACTGGCCCATGCCGGTTTCGACGGCCCGCTGTTGGCACAGCGTGGCGCGCAGGCATTTATGCGTATGGTGCTGGAACACCGCGTCTATCACGCCGATCCCCATCCCGGCAACGTGATGGCGCTCAGCGATAACCGCGTTGGTTTTATCGATTTCGGCATGGTCGGGCAACTTTCCCAGCGGCGGCGTAATCAGCTACTGCGGGTATTACAGGCCATTGCCGAGCGGCAAAGCGACGGCATCGTTAATACGCTGATCGCCTGGTCAGACGGGCATCAGCTTGATGTGCTGGATCTGGAGCTGGCTGCACAGAACTTTCTCGACAAGCAGGCCTCTGCCACGCTAACGCTGGGAAAGGCGTTAACCGATTTACTGGTTATGGCGCGTGAGCATCAGTTGGCGTTACCGCCGGATCTGGTGTTGCTGTTCAAGGCATTGATCACCGCCGATGGCGTATTGCATCGACTGGATCCGCAATTCGATATCATCGCCACGCTAAAACCGATGCTGCAGCAGGTGATGCTGCAACGCCATACGCCGGAGGCGTTGCGCGAACGTATGCTGGCGCTGGGTGCGGAGGCGCTGGATGCCGGCGACGAACTGCCGCAAACCGTTCGGCTGTTGCTGAAACGGTTAAAACACGGGCGAATCGGCGCTGATATCAGCGTTAATAATATTGGCGATCTCAGCAAGTCATTAGAACGCGCGGCGGTCACTCTGGCGATTGCCATTGTCACCGCCGCGTTCGCGCTTGGGCTGGCGCCGTATCTGATGCAGTCGACCTTACGCCTGTGGGGACTGCCGCTGTTCCCCACGCTCGGCGGGCTACTGTGTCTCGCCGGGGTGGTGTTACTGCTACTGCGTCTGCGCCGCTGAACAGTTTCAGCGTTATCCGATAGGCGGTTTCGCGTTTCACACGCACTATCGTTGCGCATCGCGTTTAAACCTTGGGTTCAATGCAGCTGAATGTTTATAATGAAAATCAATCGATTGACTGCCGTTGTTCCGTTGGCGGTATTATGAGGCATGTATGAAAAAAATTTTTATGGGCGTCGCCGCCCTGGTGTTCGCCGGCGTGATTGCCGGCTGCAATCAACTGACGCAATACACGCTCAGCGAGCAGGAAGTGAACGATTACCTGCAAAAACATAATGATTACCAGAAGCAGCTTGGCGTACCAGGACTGGTGGATGCGCATATCGTACTCACCCAGCTACAGAGCCAGATTGGCCGCAGCGAGCCGGGCAAGGTGACGCTGACCGGTAATGCCAAAGTCGATATCACCTCCATCCTCGGTCCGCAAAAAGCCGACATGCAGCTGACGCTAAAGGCGCAGCCGGTATATGACCGCGAGAAAGGCGCGATTTTCCTCAAGGATATGGAGCTGACGGATTATAAAATTCAGCCCGAGAAAATGGACACGGTAATGAAGGCGTTAACGCCTTACCTGAATCAGTCGCTGAAGAGCTATTTCGATCAGAAACCGGCCTACGTGTTGAACCCGGAAAACAGCAAAACGGAAGCCATGGCGCGCAAACTGGCGAAAGGGCTGGAAGTTAAACCAGGGCAATTGGTCATTCCCTTTACCGACTAATCCACCGTTGGCGCAGCACAGGCTGCGCCTTTTACCCTTTACTGTTCGTCTTGCGCGTCATCATCGCTGTCTTCATATTCCGCCAATTCGTCACGCATAGCCTGTAAGGCATCACGTGTAATCAGCGCCAGGGTACGATAAAAACCGCTGGTAGCATGTGCCTCCACCTTGCCAAGAAAACGACCACACCACGGCAACAGATACTCATCAAACAACGTAATCTGCGCCTGCGCTTCATCTTCCTGCGACTGGTCTTCCAGCCATGAGGCCGCCAACAATAAAGAACCGAAGTGATCGGCCGGTGCGTCACTCAGCGGCATGCCACGCTGTTGCAGAAACGCCCGAACGTCACTTTCTGTCGCACCTTCGACATAGGTCGAGCGGAACGGCGATACGCTGCATTCGTTACCCACGAACAGCGCATTAAAATCGGCGGCCAGCAAATGCGGCTCGCAGCCCTGCTGCAAACGCGTCAGCAGCTCATCTTGTTCAAGCGGCCAATGCTGTTGCAGCTTCCCCTCCTGAATCAGCGCAAACAGCGGCACCAGCAACGGATCTTGTGGTTGGCGGTAAAACAGCGTACCCAACACGCGACAGACGATGGAAAACTCATTCATGATTAAACCTTATGCAAAACGGTAAATTTTGCCGTGACGATGTCACAAATCCGCCAATTCCGCAATCGCCGGCTTGCCACGCTGCTCAAGAAAATTCAACAGACGTCGTGGACTGACGTTCAGAATGCGTTCCTGTGGGAATTCCACCTCGGCAAGGATGCGCTCACAATGCTCGAAGTTGCCCAGCGACATGGCAATGTGCGAATCGGAGCCCAACGCCAGCCAGCCGCCGGCGTCACGTACCGCAGCGGCGATACGCCGACAATTGGCTTCGCTACCTTTTCGAGAGTGGGTAAACGAGGAGTTATTCAACTCCAATGCGACGTTATAGCGTGCCGCCGCGGCAGCCACCTCGGCAATGTCAATCGGATAACGCGGGTTTCCCGGATGGCTGATGATATGCACATCCCCCTGCGCCATGGCGGCAATCATCGCCTGGGTGTGCGTTGCCTGATCCTGCGGCGCGAATACCGGTTCGTGGAAGCCGGCAATGATTACGTCAATGGCCGTGAGCATCGGACCGGTACAATCAATGTCGCCATCGCGGTTTTTGATATTGGCCTCAATACCGCGCAGGATACCGACACCGTCAACCAGGCGCGGCCATACGTGCATATTCATAAAGTGCCAATAATGTGGCGCATCGGCCATATCCGGTCCGTGATCGGTAATGGCGAACAGTTTGATGCCTTTCTGCCTGGCTTCGGCAATATAATCATGCAACGTGCTGTAGGCGTGGGTACTGGCGACGGTATGCATATGTAGATCAACGGGATACATTGGTTCTCCTTCTTGATTGCCTGTGCTTGCCACCAGCCACAGGCTCAGTCTCTGTTTAGCATAGCAGCTTACGCCGGCCATCTGCTGGCATTAATAGCCGCGGGCCAGGTCCACCACTCCGCTCGGCGTCCGCCCGGCCTCTATCGCCTGAATATTGGTTGCGATCATGTCCATCGCCTGCTGCGGCAAGGTAATCGCAGCAATATGCGGGGTTATGGTGACACGCGGATGACACCAGAACGGATGTTCAGCCGGCAACGGTTCACGGGCAAAAACGTCCAGCGTCGCTGCGGCAATCTGCCCCTGCTCCAGCGCCGCCAGCAGATCGTCCTCCACCAAATGCGCGCCACGCGCCAGGTTGATCAGATAGGCGCCCGGAAGGAGATGGGCGAACAGTTCGCGGTTAAGCACGCCGGCGGTTTCCGGCGTATTGGGCAACAGATTGATAATCAGTCGGCTGCCGTCAAGAAACGCCGCGCGCTGGCCTTCGCCGGCAAAACTGGTGACGCCTGGGATCTGCTTGGCGCTGCGGCTCCAGCAACGTACCTCGAAGCCAAACTCCACCAGTTTTTGCGCCACGCTTTTTCCCAACACCCCGGCACCGAGAATGCCGATGGTGAAGTTTTCCTGCTGGTGCGGTGCCAACGGTTGCCACTGTTTTTGCTGCTGCAACAGTTGATACTCATCGAAACGCCGGAAATAGCGCAATACATAGCTTAACGCGTACTCCTGCATCTGTTGTGCCATGCCGGTATCTTCCAAACGCACCAATGGCACGCCAGCCGGTAGCGTTCCGGGTCGTAACCGCTCCTGCTGCAAGATGGCGTCGACGCCGGCGCCGAGGGCAAAAATCCCCTTCAGACGCTGCCGGTTGGCCAGCATTTCGAATGGCGGTTGCCACGCCAGCGCATAGTCCGCCGGCTGGTCGTCCCCTGGTAGCCATTGACGTATGCTGGCCTGCGGCAGGCGTTGCCGCAGGCCGTCGAGCCATGGCTGCACGTCAAAAAAAGGATGATAGAAAATGATGTTCATCGACGTTGCTCCGTTGTTTTCGTTTTGCTCCAGACTTCCGTGATTCGGCGGCAGATGCAAGGATTAAACGCACAAAAGAAAACAGCCCCGACCAGTGGGGCTGTAGAACGCAATCAGTCCCCTATACTGCGACACTAGGCGGCGTTGGCTTCGCGGCGAATCAGGCGGCGCAGCAAAGGGATCAATACCAGCAGTACTACCGCTATCGCTACCGCCCCCCAGCCCAGCAAACCAAAGATGTGGCTGTAACCGGGGTTGGTCTGTAATGGCGTACTGCCACTGTTTTCCGGCATCAGACCCGAGACATATCCCGCCAACACCGACGCTACGCCGGTCACCATCATCCAGCATCCCATCATTATCCCTTGATAACGTGGCGGCGCCAGTTTGCCAATCATCGCGTAACCAATCGGCGAAATCAGCAACTCACCGATACTTTGCAATAGATAGCTGATGACAATCCATTTGAACGCCACCATGCCATCGCCGCCGGCCATGCTGATGCCCAAAGGCAAAACCAGCATGCCAAGGCCGATACAGAATAGTGAGGCGGCAAACTGCAAGGGTATGTCAATGCTGCAGCCGCGTGCGCGCAGACGATTGAACCACCAGGCCAGCAGCGGCCCGCCAACGACAATCACCAGCGTATTGATATTCTGAATCCACTGCGGTGCCACCCGCATGCCATAGACGTTCAGATCGATATTGTGTTCGGAAAACAGCATCAGCCCCATCGGCGCCAACTGATACAGCATCCAGAATACCAGCGAACCCAGCGCCAGAATCAGGTAGGCAAGCATACGGCGACGCTCATCGCGTGGAGAATGGCGCAATGTTATCAGGCACAGCAGCAGAAAAATCAGCAGGCCGAGCACAATGACAAAGTGCCCGCTAAACTCGGCGTGCGTCAGCATCAGCCGAATGATCGGCACCAGGGCAACCAGTACCACCAGACCGATCAGCATACGTTGGCGATATTGCCCAGGCGTAGCCTCATGCAACGGAGTATTGATATCGGCCAGAATGCGCCAGCGGGTAGCGGCCACCACAATGGCGGCCGCATTGCCCAGCGTGGCGAACAGGAACAGCGCGCGATAATTTTCGGTCAACTGAAAATAGCCGGCAACCGAGAACCCGACGAAAAACCCAAGATTCATGCCGGCATAATTCCACAGGAATGCCGATTCACGGCGATCGTCTTCTGGGTGGAATCTTTGCGTCAGCATCATATTGATGCAGGTAACATTCAGCCCACTACCGGTGAGGAACATCGCCAGCCCCCCAGTACAGCCCCGCAACGCCAGCAACGGCAATCAGCGCGCAGCCAATCACCTGCAACACCATTCCCAGCACGAACAGATTGCGATTGCTGAGGAAGCGCCCGCCGAGGTAGCCGCCGAACATGTGGAGACCGTAATTGAAGGCACCAAACACCCCCATCATGGTATTGGCGCTGCTTTCACTGAATCCCAATCGTTTGGTGGCGTACAGCACCAGGGTCGAATACAGCACGGCAAATCCGAGCGTGGCGAAAATCTGGATAAAAAACAGCGCGCCCGCGCCGGGAGGGATGGCATGACGCTGCTGCGCTGCCGGAATGGAGTCTGATAAAGTCAAAGCAACCTCTACTGCATTATTATTTAATCGATCGGTTCCTGCCTGCTGGTCGTTACGACCGGCACGGCCGCCTGAGTGACGTTATAAATTCCTTGCCAAAGTCGCCGCACCAGCCCGAGCATTTAGCGACACATCTGACTAATAATCCAGTATTAATGCATACAACAGCAAAACAATCGCATTAAATGCTGGCGAATTACTCCACCGAGCCTCAAATTGCTCAAATATCGGCCTGCCCACAATCCTGCGCAAAACACGGTAAAACAAGCTCCGGCAAGCGAGGAAATACAGCGCATATCGTTCGTGAAATCAGCAAATTGCTGCAAGTTTGGCTAAACGATCGCAGAGTGCTCACAAGGGTATTGACGCTGGAATCAGTTTCTCCTACATTAGCGCCCGTCGACAGCGCAAAGCGTTGCCGACGACAATATGGTGAGGTGTCTGAGTGGCTGAAGGAGCACGCCTGGAAAGTGTGTATACGCGAAAGTGTATCGAGGGTTCGAACCCCTCCCTCACCGCCATATTTCAAGAGAAAGCCTGGACTCACGTTCAGGCTTTTTTGCTTTATGCCCCACCGCACAGAGAGGGGTGAGAACCCTCGACTGGGTTCGACAAAACGCACTGCGTTTTGGACAGCCGCAGGCTGCCCGTAGGGTGAGCGCAGCGAATCACCCCCCTCCCTCACCGCCATATTTCAAGAGAAAGCCTGGACTCGCGTTCAGGCTTTTTTGCTTTATATTCCGTAACAGGGAGCGGTGAGAACCCTCGACCGGGTTCGACAAAACGCACTGCGTTTTGGACAGCCGCAGGCTGCCCGTAGGGTGAGCGCAGCGAATCACCCCCCCTCCCTCACCGCCATATCTCAAGAGAAAGCCTGGACTCGCGTTCAGGCTTTTTTGCATTCCCGCCCTGCCACCCGCGCGTCCAGCCTCTGCGCGGGTATTTCCTCCGCCAACGGCGCGTGGATTGACGCACAACCGCTTATTTCGCTTGAGTTTCCACCAATGCGAACAGGAGTTAGCCAGCCGTGATAAAAGTAATAAAATAAGCTTGACCCAATGGCCGCCACTCCCCTATAGTAGCGCCCCGTTGCACCGACGAGTTCGGCGTAACAAAAAACGGTGAGGTGTCTGAGTGGCTGAAGGAGCACGCCTGGAAAGTGTGTATACGCGAAAGTGTATCGAGGGTTCGAACCCCTCTCTCACCGCCATATTCCAAGAGAAAGCCTGAACTTATGTTCAGGCTTTTTTGCTATATGCCCCACCGCACAGAGAGGGGTGAGAACCCTCGACTGGGTTCGACAAAACGCATTGCGTTTTGGACAGCCGCAGGCTGCCCGTAGGGTGAGCGCAGCGAATCACCCCCTCTCTCACCGCCATATTTCAAGAGAAAGCCTGGACTCACGTTCAGGCTTTTTGCTTTATAGTCCGGCGTTAATGCCACGACGCCCAGACAGTCGCCACGGCTTTTTAGCGCTTAACCGCAACCACATCCTCATAACCGGCAAAAATCCACCTTCTGCCTGCAGTCAATCCTGTCCATACCGCAACAGTACTGTTCTGGTGAATAAAAACGCCCCGACAAAACCACACGCTGCGCCTTTGCAGCTTACCATTGACCCATATCTAGGAAACGCTGTAGCGGAAGGCGTATGCTGTGTTACAGCTTTTCGAGACGGACCTCATCTGGCCCGCCATTCCTTTCTTTTCTCAAAGTTGGTTTGCACCTTAGATGAAAACGCACGAAATTAACGGCATTCGGCCGTTCAGCGCACTGATTGACGCCTGTTGGCGAGAACCTTATAGCTTGCAACGCCTGCTGAAAGACGCCATTGCCGGCGTCACCGTCGGCATTATCGCCATCCCGCTGGCGATGGCGCTGGCCATTGCCAGCGGCGTACCACCGCAATACGGCCTGTATACCTCTGCCATCGCCGGGATCGTCATCGCCATCAGCGGTGGTTCGCGTTACAGCGTCTCCGGCCCCACCGCCGCCTTCGTGGTCATTCTGTACCCGGTTTCGCAACAATTTGGTTTGTCTGGCCTGCTGATCGCCACGCTGCTGTCCGGGATTTTTCTGGTCATGATGGGCTTGGCACGTTTTGGCCGCTTGATTGAATATATTCCGCTGTCGGTCACGCTCGGTTTTACCTCCGGCATCGCCATCACCATCGCGACGCTACAAATCAACGATTTCTTCGGTCTGCATATCGCCGATATGCCAGCGCATTACCTCGGTAAAATTTATGCTTTGCTACAGGCAATGCCAACGCTGAATATCGGCGACACGCTGATTGGCGCACTCACGCTGCTCACGCTGATTTACTGGCCGAAGCTTGGCCTGCGCGTTCCTGGCCATCTGCCGGCGCTGCTGGTCGGCACCGCGGTGATGGCATTGCTGAATGCGTTTGATCATCCGGTCGCCACCATCGGCTCACGCTTTGGCTATCTGCTGGCGGACGGTAGCCAAGGCCATGGCATACCGCCGATTCTGCCGCAGTGGGTATTGCCATGGCAGCTACCGGCAATCGACGGCAAACGGATGGTATTAAATTGGCAGACGCTGACCGCCCTGCTGCCGGCGGCGTTTTCCATGGCCATGCTGGGGGCCATTGAGTCCCTGCTTTGCGCTGTGGTACTGGATGGCATGACGGGCAAAAAGCACAATGCCAATAGCGAACTGATCGGCCAGGGAGCGGGTAATATCATCGCCCCCTTCTTCGGCGGCATCACCGCTACCGCCGCCATCGCGCGCTCGGCGGCTAACGTGCGGGCCGGTGCCACATCGCCGGTTTCCGCCATCATCCACGCCCTGCTGGTGCTATTGGCATTACTGGTGCTGGCGCCCTGGCTGTCCTATCTGCCGCTGGCGGCGATGGCATCGCTGTTATTGCTGGTGGCCTGGAATATGAGCGAAGCACATAAGGTGGTGTATCTGCTGCGCCGTGCGCCCAAAGACGACGTGGTGGTCATGCTGCTGTGCATGTCGCTGACGGTACTGTTTGACATGGTAATCGCCATTACCGTCGGCATCGTATTGGCATCGCTGCTGTTTATGCGCCGTATCGCACGCATGACCAGACTGACTGAACTGAGCCGCGATAACGGGCGTCTGGTACTGCGGGTCAATGGACCGCTGTTTTTCGCCGCCGCCGAGCGCATCTTTAGCGACTTATTGACCGACAGCGAACCTTATCAGGACATCGTGCTGCAATGGGATGCCGTACCGGTGCTGGATGCCGGCGGCTTAAACGCCCTGCAACGTTTCATCGATGCCTTGCCGCAGGGAAAACGACTGATCGTCAGCGATATTCCCTTCCAACCGTTAAAAACGCTGGCCCGAGCGCGCGTGCAACCGATCGCCGGCCGGCTGCTGTTCTATTCGACACTGCCTGAAGCTCTGGCAGCGCTGGACGCGCAATAAAAAAAGCCCGACATGATGTCGGGCTTGCTTTGACCTGCCGGTGGGCTGGCAGGCTCAGTTACTGGTATCCAGCTCCGGGAAGCTCTTGACCAGATCGTCAATCGCTTTCATTTGCACCAGGAACGGCTCCAGCTTATCCAGCGGCAACGCCGACGGGCCGTCGCATTTGGCGCTGTTTGGCTCCGGGTGCGCTTCGATAAACAGACCGGCCAGACCAACCGCCATGCCGGCACGCGCCAACTCGGCGACCTGTGCGCGACGGCCGCCGGAAGCGGCACCGAACGGATCGCGGGTTTGCAGGGCATGCGTGACGTCGAAAATCACCGGATGACCGCCGGTAACATTTTTCATCACGTTGATGCCCAGCATGTCGACCACCAGATTGTCATAGCCAAAGTTGCTGCCGCGATCGCACAAAATAACCTGATCGTTGCCGCCTTCCTTGAACTTATCGACAATGTTACCCATCTGCCCCGGGCTGACGAACTGCGGCTTCTTGACGTTGATCACCGCGCCGGTTTTGGCCATCGCTTCGACCAGATCGGTCTGACGCGCCAGGAAGGCTGGCAACTGAATGACATCAACCACTTCAGAAACCGGCTGCGCCTGAGCTGATTCATGCACATCGGTGATGATTTTTACGCCGAAGGTTTTTTTGATCTCTTCGAAAATGCGCATCCCTTCTTCCAAACCCGGCCCGCGGTACGAATGGATTGAAGAGCGATTGGCTTTATCAAAAGAAGCTTTGAAAACGTAGGGAATGCCCAGTTTTTGCGTCACGGTGACGTAGTGTTCGCAAATGCTCATCGCCAAATCGCGTGATTCCAGCACGTTCATGCCGCCGAACAGCACAAACGGCAGATCGTTCGCTACCTTGATGTCGCCAATGCTAACCACTTTCTGTTTCATGCTTACGCCTTTGTTAGTGATAAATCGAAGAAATTAATGCAGCGTAACCTGCTTCGGTTCAATCGCGTGGATCTGTACCTTGATCACTTCGCTAACCGGATCTTCAGGACACTGCTCGACAAAATAGTTCAGATCGGAAATGGCAATATGATTACATTCCAACTGTGCATAAATCAGCCCGCGATCGCGGATCTCGTACGGATCGTCGGGATCAAAGCACAGTACGGTCTCGCTGGCCCGCAGCGCCAGTTCCATCTGATTTTCCTCCATCAGCGAAGCCTTCAGCGTATCGAGCATTTTGCGTACCACCATGACATTTTCCGACTCTTCCAGATCGTCATCTTCCAATTCTGCGCCCAGGCCGAGATTGCCTTTGATCCACACTTCCAGCGTGTGTTCGTTCAACGTTTCACCATTGAGCGGATTAATCAGCCACATCTCTTCATCCATCCAGTCGGCCCGCAGAATCAACTGGGTCGGGAAAATCACCGGCATCAGCGGCAAATTCAACTGATGGGCGATATGCAAGAAAATGGTGCCAAGAGACACTGGCGTACCCTGCCGGCCTTCCAGCACTTTATCCAGCCAGATAGCGTCGGACAGTCGGTAAATGCCGCTGGCGCCGCCGAATCCCCAGGTTTTATAGAACAGCTCAATCAGCGCCTCCAATTGCTGTTCCTGGCTGATATCACTCGGCACCGCCGCACGCGCTTCTTCGGTCAGTTGCTGCAACTGACGCGCCACGTCGGCGGCGGGATAATCACGGCGTACCGCCTGTGATACCAGCATCACGCCTTCGCTCAATGGCGAGGTGTTAAATTCAAACTCGGCAATACTACTCATAAATATCCCATCAAAAACGGTATTTTCGTCGTGGCAAGTTTAATTATCAGGTAGAGACAACCGAGCGCCAGAACAAATGCCAACGTGCGCAGGTTCCGGCTGCGGGTTTTCTTGCCCAATGCGACGTAGCCCAGCAGGATATAGATAATAACGCCAAACAGCTTCTCGGTCAGCCAAGAGTCCATACCCAGCAGTGGATAAAACTTGAACATCACCACCAGGGCAATCCCACTGAGAAACAGCACCGTATCATTAATGTGCGGCGCGATCTTCACCCAACGCCTGTGCATCATCGGCGAATGGCGCCAATGCCAGAAAAAACGCAGGATGAACAACGTAATACTGATAGCGACCGTCAGTAGATGCAAATGCTTTAATGCGGCGTAGGCTGCCATACCGGTTCCCTTGTCCTGTCTGTGTCGTTATTTTTATGTCAAAGATATTGGCCGAGCGTCACGCGTAGATTGCCGCCATAATCGCGGCAACTCTCTATCGCGCTGAAGCCGGCCGCCGCCAGCATGGCGCGCACGCTTTCAGCCTGTTGCCAGCCGTGTTCCAGCAATAACCAGCCTTGCGGTTGCAAATAGCGCGGCGCCTGCTGCACGATGGCGCGTAAATCCGCCAGCCCATGCTCCTGCGCCACCAGCGCACTGCCGGGTTCAAAACGTACATCGCCCTGCGATAAATGCACATCGTCGCCGTCAATGTACGGCGGGTTGCTGGCGATCAGATCAAAACGACGACCGGCAACCGGCGTAAACCAGTCGCCCTGATGAAATTGCACATTGCCAATTGCCAGCTTTTGCGCATTATGCTGCGCCAGGGCGACCGCTTGCGGCTGTAAATCCACGCCGGTCACCATACAATCCGCGCGCTCGCTGGCCAACGCCAAGGCAATCGCCCCGGTGCCGGTACCCAAATCGAGGATCTCGCAGCGGTGTGCCGGCAGACGCGCCAACGCCTGTTCCACCAGGCATTCGGTGTCAGGACGCGGGATCAGCGTAGCGGGAGATACCGACAGCGGCAATGACCAGAACTCGCGTTCGCCAATCAGATAGGCCACCGGCTCGCCGCGTTCACGGCGCATCAGCAGTTGTTCCAGTTGTGCGCTTTCCTGCGTCGTCAGCAGGGTTTCGCCAAACGCCAGCAAAAAGGTTCTGGCACGGCCGGTGACAAACCCCAGCAGGATTTCCGCATCCCGCTTGGCGCTGTCACTGTGCGTCAAGCGCGCGGTCGCGGCCGCCAGCCAGCTGCAATAATCCATTACTCTTGCTCGGCAGACAGCGCGGCCAGCTGATCGGCCTGGTATTCCTGCACTATCGGCTGGATCAGCATATCCAGTTTACCTTCCATCACTTCGTCCAGACGGTACAGCGTCAGGTTGATGCGGTGATCGGTCACGCGCCCCTGCGGGAAGTTATAGGTACGGTTACGGTCAGAACGATCGCCGCTGCCCAACAGATTGCGACGGGTGGAGGCTTCCGCCTGCTGACGCTTGGCCATTTCTGCAGCGCGAATGCGCGCGCCAAGCACCGACATCGCCTTGGCCTTGTTTTTGTGCTGCGAACGTTCGTCCTGGCATTCCACCACGATGCCGGTCGGCAAGTGGGTAATACGAATCGCCGAGTCGGTGGTGTTGACGTGCTGGCCACCGGCGCCTGAGGAACGGAAGGTGTCGATCTTCAAATCCCCTGCATTAATCTCGGGGAGTTCGGCCTCCGGCACTTCCGGCATCACCGCCACGGTACAGGCTGAGGTGTGAATACGTCCTTGCGATTCGGTCTCCGGCACCCGCTGTACGCGATGCCCGCCGGATTCGAATTTGAGCTGGCCATACACCCCGTCGCCGGAAACCTTGGCGATCACTTCCTTGTAGCCGCCGTGCTCGCCTTCATTGGCGCTCATGACTTCTACCCGCCAGCGTCGCGCTTCGGCGTAGCGGCTGTACATACGGAACAGATCGCCGGCAAAAATCGCAGCCTCATCGCCGCCGGTGCCGGCACGCACTTCAAGGAAGCAGCTACGCTCGTCGTCCGGGTCTTTCGGCAACAGCAGCAACTGTAACTGCTGCTCCAGCGTTTCGGTGGTTTCTCTGGCCTGCTTTAGCTCTTCCTGCGCCATTTCGCGCATTTCCGGGTCGTCCAGCATCATCTCGGCGGTGGCAACATCATCTTGCACCTGGCGCCATTCCAGGAAACAACGGCTAACGTCGGTCAGCTGCGCATATTCGCGCGACAACGCGCGGAACCGATCCTGATCGGCAATAACGCCGGCATCGCCGAGCAGCGCCTGAACTTCTTCATGGCGCTCTTGTAACGCTTCCAGTTTGGCAACAATAGAAGGCTTCATGCGTGGTTATAAACCCTGTTAATAAGAGAAAACTAGTGCTGATCCAGCCCGAGGCTGTCGCGTAATATTTGCAACCGCTCCACGTCGCCGTCGCCGGCTGCCTGCTGGAGGGATTTGGTAGGGGCATGAATAAGGCGGTTGGTCAATTTGTGGGCCAGGTCGTGAATAACCTGCTCCACGTTGGCGCCCTGGGCTATGGCCGCCAAGGCTTTGGCTTCCATATCGGCACGGATTTGATCGGCCTGCGAACGGTAGTCGCGAATGGTTTCCACCGCCCCCTGCGAACGCAGCCAGGCCATAAAGTTGGTGCTTTCCTGCTGAACGATGGTTTCAGCCTGTACCGCTGCCGCCTTACGCTGCGCCAGATTGTGCTGGATAATCGCCTGCAGGTCGTCAACGCTGTACAGATAGGCGTTGGCCAACTTGCCGACTTCCGGTTCGATATCGCGCGGAACGGCGATATCCACCAGCAGCATAGGCTGATTGCGGCGCGCTTTCAGCGCCCGCTCCACCATCCCTTTACCGATGATCGGCAAGGGGCTGGCGGTAGAACTGATAATGATATCGGCATCTGCCAGACGCGCGTCGATCTCCGGCAGGGTGATCACCTCGGCACCGACTTCCTCCGCCAACAGCTGCGCGCGCTCGCGGGTGCGGTTGGCGATGATCATGTGTTTGACATTGTGTTCGCGCAGATGGCGTGCCACCAGCTCGATGGTTTCACCGGCGCCCACCAGCAGAACGTTCAGATCCGCCAGCGACTCAAAGATCTGGCGTGCCAGCGTACAGGCGGCGAAGGCCACCGAAACCGCGCTGGCGCCGATGTCGGTTTCGGTACGCACGCGTTTGGCGACGGAGAAGGATTTTTGGAACAGACGCTCAAGCTCGCCCGACAACGATTGGCCGCGTTGCGATTCGGCAAAGGCTTTCTTCACCTGGCCAAGGATCTGCGGTTCACCCAGCACCAGCGAATCCAGACCGCTGGCCACACGCATCAGATGGCTGACGGCGTCGTTGTCATGGTGCCAGTACAGGCTTTTGCTGACGTCTTCCGGGCGCAGCTTGTGGTATTCGCACAGCCAGGCGACCAGCTGTTCGTGAATATGTTCCTGTTGTTCAACGCTGAGATACAGCTCGGTGCGGTTACAGGTGGACAACACGACACCGCCCTGCACCAGCGGTTGCTGGAGCAAGCTGTTCAGCGCCTGATCGATTGACTCAGGGGAAAAAGTGACTTTTTCCCGCAAGGAAACCGGAGCGGTTTTGTGATTGATACCT
Source organism: Serratia odorifera (assembly GCF_900635445.1). NCBI lineage: Bacteria > Pseudomonadati > Pseudomonadota > Gammaproteobacteria > Enterobacterales > Yersiniaceae > Serratia > Serratia odorifera. The sequence continues at coordinate 3,702,440 of NZ_LR134117.1, read as the reverse complement.
AACGCCAGCAGGGTCATTGCTTCGAGTAATACTTATATTGGTACGGGTTCTCGTTGAACGGCATTCTACTTGATGCGCGGGATCAATAAAAGTAACAACCGCATCTTCCGTCCAATCGCTGTTATAGACGTTATAAATTGAGCAAAAAGTTCAATAAATGGCTAATATCATGATTAGACGACAAAAATACCGCAATAGCTCAACAATCACGCCGCCCATCTCTAACAGTCTAGTGGGTTTATCCGCCAATTGGGCACCGCGTGGCGATTATTGCGCATTTGCCTGGGGAAAGCGCCCGCGGTCTGGCCGCGTCTCCCGCATCGTCGGCCAACCGAACACCTACCCTCGCCTATTGACGCTACGCCATTCGCCCGCTAGCGTGGTGGCAGAATGGGTTGCATCACGTTAGCCCGCAAGGACAAAAGGACAAAAGTTATGCCAATCCGCAAAGTCAGTCTGCTCCGTCTGATTCCCCTGGCCAGCCTGGTATTGGCGGCCTGTACCACCACCCGACCTACCGGCCCGGCGACCAGTCCTACCTCGCCGCAGTGGCGCGCCCATGAACAGGCGGTCCAGCAGTTGAGTCAGTATCAGACCCGTGGCGCCTTTGCCTATATTTCCGATCGCAAGAAAGTCTACGCCCGCTTCTTCTGGCAACAGTATTCACCCGAACGTTACCGTCTGCTGCTGACCAATCCGCTGGGCAGTACCGAACTGGAACTGAACGTGCAGCAAAATGTGGTGCAACTGACGGATAACCAGGGTAAACGCTACGTCAGCGATAACGCCGAAGAGATGATCCGCAAATTGACCGGCATGTCGATCCCGCTGGATAACCTGCGTCAATGGATGCTTGGCCTGCCGGGTGAAGCCAGCGATTTTACGCTTGATGACCAGTATCGCCTGAGCAAGCTCAGCTATCAGCAAGGCGGCCAGAGTTGGAACGTCGACTATCAGGATTACAATAGCGACCTGAAACCTCAGTTGCCAAGCCGTCTGGAACTGCAACAGGGTGAGCAGCGCATCAAGTTGAAAATGGATAACTGGACGCTCAAATGATTCACCCGTGGCCCTCCCCGGCAAAACTCAACCTGTTTTTATATATCACCGGCCGTCGCCCCGACGGCTATCATCAATTACAGACGCTGTTCCAGTTTCTCGATTACGGCGACAGCCTGACCATCGTGCCGCGTCAGGATCAGCAGATCCGCTTGCTAACGCCGGTCGACGGCGTGCCGGATGAACAGAATCTGATCGTGCGTGCAGCACGTCTGCTGCAAGATTATTGCACCGAACAGGCGATTGACAGCGCACCGCGCGGCGCTGACATCAGCATCGATAAGGTATTGCCGATGGGGGGTGGGCTCGGCGGCGGCTCCTCCAACGCCGCCACGGTGCTGGTGGCGCTCAACAGCCTGTGGCAATGCGGCCTCAGCGATGAGCGTCTGGCGACGCTGGGTCTGACCCTGGGGGCCGATGTGCCGGTGTTCGTGCGGGGTCACGCCGCCTTCGCCGAGGGCATCGGCGAACGTTTGCAGCCGGCTGAACCGCAGGAAAAATGGTATCTGGTGGCGCATCCGGGGGTCAGTATTGCTACGCCGCTGATTTTTGGCGATGCCGAATTAAAAAGAGATACCCCGGTTCGCCCACTGGACGTACTATTACGGGCGCCGTACGCAAATGATTGCGAACCGATCGCAAGAAAACGTTTTCGCGAGGTTGAACAGCTTCTTTCATGGCTGTTACAATACGCGCCGTCACGCCTGACTGGCACCGGAGCTTGTGTGTTTGCCGAATTCGACACAGAGATCGCCGCCCGTCAGGTGTTAAGTCAAGCCCCGGAGTGGTTGCGTGGTTTTGTAGCGCGTGGCGTTAACGTCTCTCCACTACATCGTCGCCGTTCCGGGCAGTTTGAGTCGTAGCTCAACGTTTTGCTGTGCAGGGTCAGCCACACCTGACCCTGTCATCCCAGCGCTACCTACGCCTCATTGAGTTTTACACACCCGTATGTATATTGCGTCGGCGTCGCCAATTGCCCCTTGGCGAAGGCCGAATGACAATATCTTCTCTGGACGCAAGCCTGAGGTTCTTCTCGTGCCTGATATGAAGCTTTTTGCTGGTAACGCCACCCCGGAACTAGCACAACGTATTGCCAACCGTTTGTACACCAGCCTTGGTGACGCCGCTGTAGGTCGTTTTAGCGACGGCGAAGTGAGCGTGCAAATCAACGAAAATGTACGCGGTGGTGATATTTTCATCATCCAGTCCACCTGTGCTCCCACCAACGACAACCTGATGGAACTGGTTGTTATGGTCGATGCCCTGCGTCGCGCCTCCGCAGGTCGTATCACTGCCGTTATCCCCTATTTCGGTTACGCTCGTCAGGATCGCCGCGTGCGTTCTGCGCGTGTTCCGATCACTGCCAAAGTTGTTGCCGATTTCCTCTCCAGCGTAGGGGTTGACCGCGTATTGACAGTGGATCTGCATGCTGAACAGATTCAAGGCTTCTTTGATGTCCCGGTAGATAACGTGTTCGGTAGCCCGATCCTGCTGGAAGACATGTTGCAACAGAACCTGGTAAACCCAATCGTGGTTTCGCCGGATATCGGTGGCGTAGTACGCGCCCGTGCTATCGCCAAACTGCTCAACGATACCGACATGGCTATCATCGGACAAACGTCGCCCACGCGCCAACGTTTCTCAGGTGATGCATATTATTGGTGACGTCGCAGGCCGTGACTGTGTGCTGGTTGACGATATGATTGATACCGGTGGTACCTTGTGTAAAGCGGCTGAAGCGTTGAAAGAACGCGGTGCCAAGCGCGTATTTGCCTACGCGACGCACCCGATCTTCTCCGGTAATGCCGTGGACAACATCAAGAACTCGGTCATCGATGAAGTGATCGTCTGCGACACCATCCCGCTGTCGCCGGAAATCAAGGCACTGAAAAACGTCCGCACGCTTACGCTGTCCGGCATGTTGGCAGAAGCCATCCGCCGCATCAGCAACGAAGAATCAATTTCGGCCATGTTCGAACATTGATTCCTGGCTGGCACGCCCCCCCCCGCGTGCCAGTATTGGCGTTGACGCATAGCAGTAAAAGAAAAACCCGTTGAAGCGCAAGCGACAACGGGTTTTCTATTTAATGACGGACATGGCTCACAACCTGATTACACGGCATGATTCCCTTGCCGAACAAGCGCTTCCCTTTAGATTAATGTGAAGAACGGTGCTGATTACCGCGGCAGCGTTTATCAAAGTGCTTTACCCACCAGTAGCGATCCGCTACCTGTTCACGCCCGCCGACGCGTGCGCCAACCAGCCACAGCAGTGCGCCGACAAAGATGCTGAAGATTGCGCCGTGGGCAAAAAACTGCGGCAGATTCCAGCTCGATACTTCAGCCACAATGGAGTATCCAACCCCGCCGATCATCACTACCAGCCCCAGGCCCATCAGAACGTTGCTCATCAGCTGTGCATTTTTACGTTTCATATGTCACCTCCTCCATGCCAGAAAACCAAACGGGAGTAACAGATAAATTGTTAACCCTCTTTGATAAGTCAAGTATAGACACTACGCCAGCAAGGGTATTGAGTTGACGATCACAAATGAGCAATTAAGTCTGACAATTCTTTACTTTAAGGTAACTATTAGCGCTCAAATTGAATGATTACGCTAATGTATTATTCACTATTATAGGTAAATCAACCTGACGGGGCCGCTGGCAGCGCGCATTTTGTCATTCGGCGCGGCGGAAGGTAGACTAATGCCCTTTCCACTATTCTGAGCATAGCGAATCACTCCGTGAGCAGTATCAAATTGATTGTTGGCCTGGCGAACCCAGGCGCCGAGTACGCCCAAACGCGCCACAACGCCGGGGCGTGGTATGTAGACCTGCTGGCGCAGCGCCATAACCAGCCGTTGAAGGAAGAAAGCAAATTCTTTGGTTATACCGCGCGTCTGAATCTGGCTGGCCATGACGTCCGCCTGCTGGTACCCACCACCTTTATGAATCTCAGCGGCAAAGCGGTAGCGGCGATGGCGACCTTTTATCGTATCCAGGCCGATGAAATTCTGGTAGCGCATGACGAGCTGGATCTGCCGCCGGGCGTGGCCAAGCTGAAGCTGGGGGGCAGCAACGGCGGGCATAACGGCCTGAAAGACATTCAAAGCAAAATGGCCAACAACCCCAATTTTTACCGCCTGCGCATTGGCATTGGCCACCCGGGCGATCGTAATAAAGTGGTGGGCTTCGTGCTCGGTAAGCCGCCTGCCAGCGAGCAGACGCTGATCGATGACGCCATTGACGAATCGCTGCGCTGTACCGAACTGTTGTTAAAAGAAGGCATGACCAAAGCCATGAACCGCCTGCACGCCTTCAAGGCCGGCAACTGATTGCTGCCCTTACCTGTCCGCCAGTCGGCAGGCCATGATATGGCGTGGCGAAGACTGCCCCATCACCGCCGCACGGCTGAAATTAAGTAACCGTTGCCCCGCCGACGCGGGGCATTGTTCAGGCCACTTAATCCGCAGCGACGCGGTAGGTCGGATCGTCCAGCTCGTGCACGCAGAACGGCCCGGCCTGGCGCAGCAGGCTGACGCAATCCTCGCTCAAATGGCGTAACCGCACCGTTTTGCCAGCGGCCAGATAGCGCGCCGTCAACTTGTCAATGGCTTCAACGCCGCTGGAATCCATAACCCGCGTCTGGGCAAAATCCAGTACGATCGATTGCGGGTCGCTGTTCGGCTGGAACAGTTCGCCGAAGGCTGCCGCCGAACCAAAGAACAGTGGCCCTTCCAGAGAGTAGATAACCGTGTCGGATTCCGTTTTTTTATCACGGATGGTGATACGAGCATGCTGCCAGGCAAACACCAGCGCCGATATGATCACACCGCTGATTACCGCCACCGCCAAATCGGCGAAAACGGTAATCAAGGTAACGGTCAGCAAGACAAAGGCGTCTTCTTTCGGCATACGCTTCAAACGACGCAATGAGCTCCATTCAAAGGTATTGTAACAAACCACCAACATGATACCCGCCAGCGCGGCGACCGGAATAACGCCAATATATGACGACAGGCTAACCACGAACAGAATCAGCAGCAACGCCCCCACCACGCCGGAAATGCGGCCACGGCCGCCTGAGGTGAAGTTGATGATCGACTGGCCAATCATCGCGCAGCCGGCGAAGCAGCCAAACAGACCGCAGATGGCGTTGCCCGCGCCCTGCGCCAGGCTTTCACGGTTGCCGTTGCCTTTTTTACCGCCCATTTCATCCAGCACCGTCATGGTCAGCAGCGATTCAATCAGGCCTACCAGGGCAATAATCAGCGCATACGGCAGCACCACTTTGAGCATCTCCAGGGTAAACGGCGCCATCGGCAGGCTGAAATGCGGCAGGCTGCCGGAGATGTCTGCCAGATCGCCTACGCGCAGCGTGTCGAGATTCAAGCCGACGGCCAGCGCCGATACCACTAGCAATGCCGCCAGCGATGCCGGAATGGCTCGGGTCAAACGCGGGAAAAACACCACCACCAGAATCGCCAGCAACACCAGCCCATACATCAATACCCCATGGCCGGCGATCATGTGCAACTGCGCCAGCATGATGACAACCGCCAGCCCGTTGACAAAACCGTGGATTGCCGGCAGCGGCACCAGCCGGATGAATTTGCCCAATCGGAACAGGCCGATCAGGATTTGAATAATCCCGGCGAATATCGTTGCCCAGAGTACATAGTCCATGCCGTGCTGAGCGGCAAGGCTCATCAATACCACTACAATCGATCCCGCCGCGCCGGAGACCATGCCCGGCTTGCCGCCGAACAGCGCGGTGGTCAAACCGATGATAAAGGCGGTATGCAGGCCGACAATCGGCGACAGGCCGCCCACCAGCGAAAAGCCGACCGCTTCCGGGATCATCGATACCGCCACAACAAAACCGGCCAGAACCTCATTCTTGACGTCCGCCAGCCTGAAATTGCTCAGGTTGAACATAAATTTTCCAGATAGTCTGATTTTGATAACTAACACGAATGCCCGATATGGGCAGCAGAAAACATCAACGCTGACGAGACGTCAGTGATGTAATAGGCAATTTAGTTGGCGGGAACACTCAGGGTGGACTAGGCAAGAAATACATCCGACACGTTTCCTGTTGGTTAACTATAACCACAAGTATGTTGAAATGTGAGCAGGATCTCAACACAAACCTTTGTCAGCCGCGTGCGCGTCGCGCAGTCAGCCCCGACAACACGGCGGGATCGAGATAAATGTGCATTACGTGTATAATGGCGGCATTATTTTGCCCTTTATGCGGCCAGTTAAAGTTAACTGGCTGATAGTTAAGATATTTAAGGTGATAACAACATGGGATTCAAATGCGGTATCGTCGGTCTGCCAAACGTCGGCAAATCCACCCTGTTCAACGCGTTGACCAAAGCGGGCATCGAAGCAGCCAACTTCCCGTTCTGCACCATTGAACCGAACACCGGTGTGGTGCCGATGCCCGATCCGCGTCTGGATCAACTGGCCGAGATCGTGAAACCACAGCGCATCTTGCCGACCACCATGGAATTCGTTGATATCGCGGGCCTGGTAAAGGGTGCATCCAAAGGGGAAGGCCTGGGTAACCAGTTCCTGACCAACATCCGCGAAACCGAAGCCATTGGTCACGTGGTACGCTGCTTTGAAAACGACAACATCATTCACGTCAACAACAAGGTCGATCCTGCCGAAGATATTGATGTTATCAATACCGAGCTGGCGCTGTCGGATCTCGATACCTGTGAGCGCGCCATTCACCGCGTGCAGAAGAAAGCCAAAGGCGGTGACAAAGACGCCAAAGCCGAACTGGCTGCGCTGGAAAAATGCCTGCCGCATCTGGAAAACGCCGGTATGCTGCGCGCGCTGGATCTGAGCGACGAAGACAAGGCGGCCATCCGTTACCTGAGCTTCCTGACGCTGAAACCGACCATGTACATCGCCAACGTCAACGAAGACGGCTTTGAAAACAACCCGTACCTCGACACCGTGCGCGCAATCGCCGCGGGCGAAGGTTCGGTAGTGGTGGCAGTATGCGCCGCGGTTGAATCCGACATTGCCGAACTGGAAGACGAAGACCGCGACGAATTCATGGCCGAACTGGGTCTGGAAGAGCCAGGTCTGAACCGCGTGATCCGTGCCGGTTACCAGTTGCTGAATCTGCAAACCTACTTCACCGCTGGCGTAAAGGAAGTTCGTGCCTGGACTATCCCGGTTGGCGCAACCGCACCGCAGGCAGCCGGTAAAATCCATACCGATTTCGAAAAAGGCTTTATCCGTGCCCAGACCATCGCCTTTGACGACTTCATCACCTATAAAGGTGAGCAAGGCGCCAAGGAAGCCGGCAAGATGCGTTCAGAAGGCAAAGACTACGTGGTCAAAGACGGCGACGTGATGAACTTCCTGTTCAACGTCTAACGCAGCATGCCACAGCGCTAATGGCGCAACATTAGCGCACCACCATTATCAGCCCACGTTCCCACGTGGGTTTTTTATTGCCCGCAGATCGCCCGTTGATGCCCGACCATCGCTCGGCGCGGGTCAACATAACGGCATTGATCGCCGATTGCAGCTGCACACTCGTGCCGCAATAACCTCGTCGCTTGCAGGCAACTAAAATTTTCACTCACCGCATATCGCAACTGCCAACTCTCGCTACACTGTAAAAGGCGCGTGGTGCAAAAGCCGTCTCCCGATGCCGCTGAACCACGCGAATTATCACAACGCTCGTGGGTTGTGATGACAAAGTATCAATCGTTCCATACGGATGGTGCGGATAGCGATGAACAAATCACTTTCATGCCTGCTGTGTTATCTCCTGTTGTGTTATTCAAGCCTGTTGTGGAGCGCTGAACCACGCCAGACGCCCAGCGCGGCGGAGCAGGCGCGTACCCTGACGCTGCTCAACCAGCCGGTAGTGATGCTGCAGGCCAGGTTTGGCCTGACAACGCCGGAAGAACGGGTGCAACGCATCGTGCGCAACCTGCGCGCGCTCAACCAACAGGATCTGCAACAGCCGGTTGAGATCGTTACCATCACCCGCTACCAGCAGCAGGCAGTGGTATTTTCGGTCAATAAGAAACCGTTTATGCTATTGGCGCAAGGCGATCTGGATGAGGGTGACGATCTCAACCTGGCGCAGGCCAGCCAGTTGGTACTGCAACGGCTGGAAAACCTTCGCCACGCATTAATCGAACAGTATTCCCCGCACTATCTCCTACTGTCCGCGCTGAAAAGCGTGGCGGGAGCCGCCGTGTTAGGGGCGGTGTGCTGGTTCGCCTACCGCTCTCTGGGGTATGTAAGACGGTATTACGCCGCCAGAAAACAACAAAACAAACCCGGTCTATTCCCACAGCTGCGCAGTTTCCTCGGCCAGTTTGAGGTACGGCTCTACGCCTGGCTGATGGGTATCCTGTGCGTGCTGGGGTTTTATCTATGGATTAGCTGGGTATTGCGGCTGTTTCCCTATACGCGGATATGGGGGATGGAGTTGGGTGAATACACCCTGCAACTGTTCCAGCACATTGGCCTGGTGATCCTGTCTGCCCTGCCCGGCCTATGCGTGGTGATCGCCATTTTTGTTATCACCGGTTTTATTGTCAAACTGATTAAAGTGGTATTGCTGCGGGTGGAACGCGGCACGCTGCATATTCCCGGCCTGCATCCACAAACCGTCGGCGTCACGCGGAAATTGATCAGCGTAGCGGTGTGGCTGTTTGCACTGTCCGCGGCCTATCCGTTTTTACCCGGCGCCAATTCGCTGGCCTTCAAAGGCATCAGCGTGTTTTTCGGCCTGATGTTGACACTCGGTTCAGCCGGCGTCATGAATCACGCCATGAGTGGCCTGGTACTGACCTATTCACGCGCGTTGCGTAAAGGCGACATTATTCGCGTTGCCGATAATGAAGGGGTGGTCAGCGAGGTCGGCATGCTGGCCACCAAGATCGTCACACGGGAAAACTACGAGGTCACCGTCCCCAATGCGGTGGTAGTCAGCGGCAGAATCATCAATCTCAGCACCCACGACGGTAACCCCGGCGTCAACATGACCACCAGCGTCACCATCGGTTACGATACGCCGTGGCGCCAGGTACATGCGATGCTGGAACTGGCCGCCAGTCGTACCCACGGACTGGATAACAGCCAGCCGCCGATCGTGCGCCAGCTCAGCCTGATGGACTGGTATATTGCCTATGAGCTTCAGGTCAGACTGCAGGCCGGACAATCGCTGGCCGGAGTACGCAGCGAACTGCACGCGCATATTCAGGATGTGTTCAACGAGTTTGACGTACAGATTATGTCACCAAACTTTGTCAACCAGCCTGAACTGCCGGTACTGGTGAAAAAGGAACGCTGGTACAGCCCGCCGGCACAGCCCTGACGGGTCGGCATGCTCCTGCTGTCGGGTTAGACTTGCCAACGGTCACGGCCGCCCTGTTTGGCGCGGTACAGCGCTGCATCGGCTTCTGCCAGCAGTTGCGCGTCGCTTTTATTCCCGCTCGAGGCGGCAAGCCCCATGCTGACGCTCACCACTTCGCCCACCTCCGACGCAGCGTGCGGCACGCCCTGACGGCGGATATTCTGCTGAATGCGCTCGGCCACCACCGTTGCACCGGCCAGCGACGCATCGAACAGCAACAGCAAGAACTCTTCACCGCCGTAACGCGCAACCACGTCCTCCGGTGAACGCACCGACGATTTCAAGATCGCGGCAATGTCACGCAAGCAGCGGTCACCTGCGGGGTGGCCGTAATGATCGTTGTAACGCTTGAAAAAGTCGACGTCGATCATGATCAGCGCAAAGGGGCGCTGGCGCTCGGCGGCAACGGCAAGATGGTGTTCCATTGCACGTCGATTGGCGGTTTCAGTCAACGCATCCTGATTGGCCATGGTTTCCAGACGGGAAATCAACAGTCGGTTATCCTGATATCGCTGCCAGTTTTCATTAAACCAATGCAGTAGAATGTAACGTCCGTACAGCAAAATGAACGCCAGCAACAGCCAGATAATCACAAAGCGCATATTCAGCCCGGCGTTGAGCTTTACGCTGGCCATCAGGCAGGTCAGCCAGATCGGCAGCAAAAACAGCAACAATCCCTTGGGGTAAAAATACAGCGCGCCGAGCGCCGTCAGCATTAAAATAATGGTCAATGGATAAGAAAACGGCAGTCGCCACACGGTGACGAAGTAAAAACAGCAAAAAGACCACAGACAGCTCAACGCAAACAGCAACAGCGCCAGTAACGTTTGCCAGGCGGGCGATAAGCGGGCTTCGGCGCGCATCAGGCTGCTCAGCATGCCCAGCGACATCACCACGATCGCCAGCATCAACGCATCGATCTCGTGCAGCATGTCGCTGCGCGTCGCCAGCGTTTGGTCAAAATGATCGAACAGCACATTACGAAACACGATAATCAGCGCAAAACTGATATTGACGAAGGCAAACCACGGTATGCTGCGCGCAAGCGCCTGGCTGACCATTTCTGCCCTGCTGCCCCAGACGGGCAGTGTTGAAGCGCTCGCTTTGCGTTGTTCGCGGGACATGGCTGACGGTTCCTTTTGCTACTGATAAGATATACAGCCGTATTATCAATCGGCTACGGCCATCGCAGCATGTACCAGAGGCGTAGTGGTTGCAAGCGTTCAACCGGGCAAACGTCGCCGCGACGGCAGCGATGTGTATGCCAGAGATGGCGTAAAATTTATAAATAAACAGTTTTATGCTGGCAGCGCGGCTGACTGTAAGGGTAAGTTTCCCGCAGTTTTACTTTACGGATACTTTCCTCATGTTCGCAGTCGTTAATACCCATCATGTCAAAAAAGTGCTGATTGCCACGCTGTTGCTGGCAGGATGCGCCAGCAACGCTAATCCGGTGGTCAGTGAAGTCAATGCCATCGCCTTTCCGGTGAACCTTGCGGCTAGCGGCAACAACGGCGACGCTGCCAGCTTGCAACCGCTGTACCGCGACAACAAACGCATCATTGACCAATTCAGCACTCAAATAAGAAAAACCTGTATCGACCCGATTAGCCAGGCGGAAGTATTGAATATACGCAGCCAGGCACGCCCGGCCTTTGACGCGCTGACCAAACTTGAACAGTTCGGCGAGTTGAACGAGATGTACCTTAAACAGCAGAATAAAGACGGTCTGATGCAAATCAATACGGCATTAAAACCGCTGATCCTCCCCCTTTCGTGATCTGCAAGGATCCCCGGGCACCCAGCGTTGGGGCCGGGGGATCGTCGTGATGCATAATCCGAGCGCCTGCCTGTCGGTATGCGCCGGAATAAAATCCCGGTTTAGAACACCAGACTCACCGAGGTGTAAATGCCATCCGCCACGGTATTATTGCGGTGACCGTCTTTGCCTTTCATGTCGATATAACGATACCCAGCCTCTACCGCCATCAATGGGATCACCTGCCAACGCACGCCGGCATTGCCTTCGACATACTCCTCCACGCCGCTGGACAATGAATCCGGGGAATAGTAGGCATCGCGAAGACGGTAACGTGCTCACCCAGCGGCAGTTGTGCACCGCCGCCCACCGCCAGCGCATAGCCTTCATCGCCATCGTCGGGGTTAAGGTACAATGCTTTACCACCCATGGTGAACAACACCGGCCCCAAGGGTAAATTCAGCCCCATTGCCAGCCCGGCGACGTCGCCGTCATCATCGCTGTGCGCCCAATTCGCACTGAAGGCCAGCCCGGGATCGCGAGTACCGAAATCAACGCCAACGTCAGTCCAGTTTTCACCGGCCCCGCCGTGCACGCCAACCGCCAAGGCCGACGCCGACATTAACATGCCCCCCAGTAAACACCCGGTTTTTATCCATTTCATAATTATTCTCACCGTTGGCAAAATGCCTGTTACGAACGCAAAAAAAGCCCGACGGACAGCTCGGGCAATAATCAATAGTTTTATCTGACGTGTGGCTTAGGCCTGAGGTGCGTGCTGCCCGGCGATTTCAACCACTACCCGGCGGTCTGGCGCCAGGCAGTCGATGCGTTGGCTGCGCGCGCTGATACCATCACACTGGGTGCCCGTTACCGATTCGCTGGCACCACGCCCCTGAGCTTGCACATTGGCCGCCGGCATGCCCAAACCAATCAGTTCATCGGCCACCGCCTGAGCCCGACGGGACGACAGTTGCTGGTTATAGTCGGCGGACCCGATGCGATCGCTGTAGCCAATCACCATGGTGGTCTGGTTTTTGGCAGACTGGATTTCCGGACGGTTATAGAGGTCTCGTACCGCGGCCTGCCCCTGCGGCGACAGTTCGGCAGAGTTATAGCCGAACATCACGTCCGACTTCAGATTGAAACGCTGTGGTTCAGCCGGGCCGGCCACCGGCGCGGCGACAACCGCGGCGACCGGTGTCGCATGTTGACCGAAGCGATACACCACGCCCGCGGTCAGAGAACTGACGTCGGCGCTGACGCCAATCTGATTGACGTTGCCAACGTTGCTTACCCATTGATATTCGACGCGGCCTGCCCAGTTATCGTTAAAGGCATATTCCGTGCCCACCGCAGCCAACGGCCGAACGCCGGTTTCGAACGCGCTGTGGCCGGCATGCTCGGTTTCTGCCCGGTAGGCCATGGCCCCGGCACGACCATAAAGATCCCAGTTATCGGTCAGGCCGTAACTGGCTTTCATTGACAATTGCAGCCCCTGGCTGGCCAGTTTTGCGCCGGCAACGCCGTTATTGCCGTTGATCTGCATATTGCCGAGATAATCATAGCCACCTTCAACAGCCAACCATGAATTAATCTGGTAACCGGCAAATACGCCGCCGGTGGTGTTGTCTTTGTTAAAATCAAAGTCGGTGGCATGATCCAGATTATCGCTAAAGTCTTTATCCGCGCTGGCATCAAAATAATGTGACCAGCCAAGTTTCGCGCCACCGTACCAGGTGCCGGTATCCGCGGCGGCAAAAGCTGGAGTCACGGCGCAAGCATTTAATACAATGAGCGCGACAAGTGTTTTTTTCATAATATTTCCTGACTATAATTACGCTCGCCATCGATGAAATATTTACGGCGAGGTGGATTGTTAGCGGAAATAATAAAACACGTCCTGGAATGCCTCTATTATTTTATTGTTTAATTTTAAATTATCGGGAAAGAATAAACAGAAAAGCACCTGAGCCCTGTGCAATAATGACCGTTCAACACCGGTCTGGCAACGTGTTCATATTCAACAGGTAGCCACCGCGCTTTATCTCGATGTGATGGTTGTTTTTCAGCTCTGTAATTACGTTCAATATACTGCTGCGCGAAAGCAACGTTCTGTCCTGCATATATTCTAATATCGAAATCCTCAAGCGCGTATCCAACGGCAACGTGATCAGTTCAAGCAGATGATCGCGAATGATCGAATAGGTACGCTGCTGCACCAGCAACGCATCGCGGTAAAACAGGTAGCTGGTGTAATAGGAAAGCAACACCGTGGCGTCCTGCCAGAGACCTTGCTCGGCAAATAATGCCTTGGCGTCATTGGCATTCAAGCGCAACAGGGTTGACGGCGTTTCCACCCGCAGAATGTGGCAGCGCAACGGCTGAATACTTTCCGCCAGGCCAAACAGCGTTTGTTCATAGGCCGTGGCGATCAGCAAACCGTCTGACGCCCGCAGTATCGACAGCTCACCACTCTTGAAGATGTAAAACTGTGACTCGCCCTTGTATTCCCAGTTCAGGCGCTTACGCGGCATCACGTTCATTGGCTTGGCCAGGGGTTCCAACGCGTCAAGCAAACGCTGGATCGACGCTTCGGGCCGAACGGGTTGCGTAATCATCACGGCTCCTCAGAAATATTAGGTTTAGTCTGCTTATCATGATTAAATTTATTGCTCACCGTTGTCCAGCGCTTTCGCTTGATCTTTAATCAGCTGGAATTTAATTTTAAACAATTTAACGCTGGCGCTGCGGGTTAATTGTATTTTGCTCTTGGTTATTACCGTCCTGGAGTTGGCGCTATGGCGGTCGGCAAAAATGCAGACCGAACGCCCCCCAAGAATGCCTGCAGGTAATTTCGGCGATAACCTGTGCGTACTGCCAGCCTCCTCAGGCCGTAACGCGGCGGATCTGGCGTGAAAAGTCTGCGTCAATCACCGCCTCAGGCGGGCGCACGATCAGGCTACGCTGCTTGAGTTGCTCAAACGGCAGCTCATTGTCCAACAGGCCAAGATCGTAGACGTAGCGATCGGCATAGCCGCTGACCAACACCCGCCAGTGGTAACGAATGGCCGGGGAAACGGCAGCGGCATGCCGCAGGATATTGCTGGTGCAATTGTTGGACAGCGTGTGATAAAACTCCGGCCGCTGGCTGAGTTGATCGATACGCCGCAGATACTCCAGCAACAGCTGACGCACGGTTGGCGCCGCGATCTGCACCGGGTAGAGATACACCTGTTCACGGCGCACGTCGGTTCTCACGCCGATCAGGTCGCGTTCATCGGCGACCACATATGTCAGCATGTAATAGTTGAAAAAGCCGCGCCAGGTGGAAAAATACTGGCCACGGCTACGGCGGGTTTCGATGGAGATCGCCAGATGGCGGCCATCCTGAAAGCCAAAGCTCAAAAAAAGGTGGGCAATTGATTTTCCCGACCAATAGGATGCGATGACATCCACGGTGGCCGCCTGATTGAGATCGTATTCAGCGTCATACCAATCCGGCGAATAATCATCACGGGTGCGATAGGTGAAGTTACGCACGTTACGCAACGTCACCTTGCCCTGCTCCCCCCACTCCACCGTCGGCAATCTGGCATATTCCGTCAGCCAGTCGCGCGCGTTGCTTGGCTCTGCCGCCGGCCAGCGCCACAACGCCATTATTCCGCTCCCCCTTTACCGTCAGTCACCGGCTGCGCAGCAGTGGCATCGGGCTTCTCATCCCGCCATTGCTTGCGCAGCGAGAAGATTTTTCGCACCGCACGCTGCGCCGTGGTCAACCAGCCGGTAGGCCGCGGATCCGCCAGCATGCTGAGTGCGCGGGCATAATCCAGCGTCAGTCCTGGCGTCCAGGCCATGGTTTTTGCCCGCTTGCGGATCTGCACTGCTACCCAGAGCTCGGGGGTTGTCAGGATTTTGGTCAATGCGCGCCAATGCCTCTGCTGCCCCCAGATCTTGCCGACAACCCCTTCAAGTGCGGCCTCCAACCCGTTCGCCACGCTGCTAGAGCAGTTGCGGTGCGTCAGGTTATAGGTCTTGTCCTGGCGGTACACTTCCCAGAAGCGTTGCAGGCGGGCGGCGTCGTAATTGCGAATACGCACTCGCACCGTTGACGGACACCAGGCGCTGGACTCGGTCGGGTAATCCGGTTGGAACACCCCGGCGACGTTATTTTCCTCGGTGGCGCGCAACAGGCGGGTAAACTGCTCTGGAGAACGGTCAATGTCCTCGGCCGGGTACAGGCTGATATACACCCCTTCAGGCGCTTCCAGCGCGGCGTGTCCGGTGGAGATCACCCCGTCTTTATCTACTGCGGCAATATATCGGTCGATCACCGGGTGCGGGACCGTGGCGTTCTTTGACGAACCCACCGGCGTCCAGACGTGTACCGTCAGCGCCGGTTCATCATCGGCTGGCGGCCCATCCCAGGTGGTCAACTGCGGCCGGGTATTCGCACTGCTGGACTGTTCCGCCGCGTCATTGCCCTGTACCGCCGGGTTGATGTCCATGCGCCTGACGCGCATCGCCAACATCAGCATGTTCCAGCCGCCAAAAATCAGCCCCAGTCCGAGGCAATAGGGCACGGTGCCGACGTAATGCGTCGGATACGGCTGGTAGAAAAAGATTGCCAGCGCAATCTCTATCAAACCGCCCACTACCGCCAACTTCCAGTTTTTGTAACGCACCACCGTGGCGCTGATGGTCTGTAACAGGCCGTCGGCCAAAAACAGCGTGCCAAAGATCATCGACAGCACAAAATGGCCATGATGATGACCGGCCAGAATCAACACCGCCGCCAGCACAAAGGCTCCCCCCTTGACGTAGCGCAGCGTGCGCTGCCCGCCAATGCCGGTATGTGCCACCATCAGCGTGGCAATCCCCTCCAGCAGCAGCAGCCAGGCGAACGGGTTGAGCGGAAAATAGAGCGCATCGTCCAGCGCGTCGATGAAGATCACCATACCGGCCAGTATTCCCAGCCAGCCGATCACCATCAGACCGCGCCAGCGCGCACGTAGATAATCAACCCCCAACAGAATCATCACCAACTGAACCATCGCCCAGCATCCTCCACGTTAAAATGATCGTTAGCGCTGCGTTAAACGCCGCGACGCATATTTTTGAGGGTAAACAGCGTGAACACTGCACACATCAAGGCCGCCATCAACGGCAGGCCGTGGGTATTGAAGGCCATCGCTACGCCACCCAGCGTCGGACCAAGCAGCGCGCCCAGCCCCCAGGCCACCGACAGCAGCGAATAAATCCCCACCAGCTCGCCGCCGCTGAAACGTTCGCCAACCAGGGTAATCATCACGGTGTAAATCCCCACAAACACCCCGCCCCAGACGAACAGCAGCGTATAAGCCAGCCACGGATAGTTGAGCGACATCGGCCACAGCAACGCGCCCAGCGTTGACAACGCCGCCATTACCACGATCAACCGCTGGCGGTTGAAGCGGTCGGCCAACCAGCCAATCGGCAATTGCAGCAGGATGGCACCAATCATCAACACCGAAATCAGCGAGGTGGCGGATTGTTCATTCCAGCCCAAATTCATCGCATAAACAGAAAGCAGGTTCATGCCGGCCGACTCCAGGCCGGCATTCAATACCGTCGCCGCAACGGCAAGCGGCGCCAGGCGCAGATACATCATCGCCGGCTTGGACTGATGGGATTCTGCCGGTAAGGGTTTGATCGCCGAACAGGCCACCACGCTCGCCGCCAGCAGCGCAATCACCGCGCCAATAAAGAAGGCGATGGCACCATTGCTGCCCACGCTGGCCAAAATCAACGGCCCCAGCGCAAAACCACAGGATAGACTGGCGGTATAAGCGGCAAGCACCCGTGCACGTACCGCCTCTTCTGCCATAAAGTTCAGCCAGGTTTCGGTCACCACCAGCATGATTTCGCTCATTGCCCCCAGCAATAGCCGCAGCAAAAACCAGACGGCAATCGGCGTATAGGGAAACAGACACAGCACCAGCGCTGATATCAGCAACGCGCTCAGCATTAACGCCTTGGCGGAGTAGCGCCGACACAGCCGGGGCAGCAGTGGCGCGACAATAAACACCCCTACCGCATGCAGTGCCGCATTGATGCCGATAAAGGCTTCGCTGTAATTCATGTTCGCCAGTTTGATGGCGATCAGCGGCGCGCTCAGGCCATAGGTCAAACCAAAAATCATCGCCGCGAGCAGCACGCCGATTTTATTGCGAAGAAATGACACGGTGATTAACCCCTTGGCGTTTTTATGGTCGGTAACCCGCTGGCAGACGACGGATAACACGCGGGGTGAACGGCATTGGCCCCGCAGTAACGCACGGTGAGTCGCAGCAAATATCTTGCCCGGCGAAATCAGGTGAATTCAGCTAAAAATTAGCAGCTAATCCGTAATTTACCAGAAATCCGAGGCACGTTTTTGCGGGCACGCGTTCGGCAAGAACGCCGCCTGGCGAACCGTCGGCAAAATTGACGCAATACATTACAACGGCTGCAGGGCTTGCTGGCGGGTTTATAGCGCTCGACAAATGCGGCCAACGACATTATATTTCCATATAAATAAAACAACGTTTCATTTTATCATTCAGCTCGAACACTACGAGGATTCAGCATGTTCACGTTCAAACAAGATACCCGGCTGGAGGATCTCGGCGGCGGCGTGTCACGGCGCATTCTGGCCCACGGCGGCACCATGATGGCGGTTGAGGTCAACTTCAGCGCCGGGGCGATCGGACCACTGCATAGCCACCCGCACGAACAGCTCACCTATGTGCTGTCCGGCCGTTTTGAATTCACCATCGGTGACCAAACCCATCAGGTAGCGGCAGGCGACACCCTGTATAAAAAACCCGACGTGGTACACGGTTGCGTCTGCCTGGAACCCGGTACCCTGCTGGATACTTTCACCCCACAGCGCGAAGACTTTCTACCTTAGTTTGACCTCGGCGCCCTCCGCTATTTTCTCCGCGGCAGCAACGCCGCGGCTGATGCATTTGTTTTAACCTTCGTCACATTCCACAACAATTTTCGACCATTTTTTGCCCAACCCGATCACAAATCCCGTTGCCGCCAGTAGGCCAAAGAATCTGCCATGTTGTATACAAGTTGCAGCAAATGTTATCCATTTGTTTCAACCTCTGGTACTTACTATGAAAAATAGAAAAATCAAATTGTTAGCAGGTATCACTGCGGCCATCGCCGTAGTGGCGCTGGCTATCGCCGGCAAGGCGGAGAATGCCGACAAGACCTTTTTGTCAGTGGCTACCGCCTCTACCGGCGGCACCTACTACCCAATGGGCGTCGGACTGGCTAACGTCTGGAGCAACCGGCTGAAGCAGGACGGTATCCAGGTCACCGGACAGTCCTCGGCCGGCTCAATCGAAAACATCGATTTGTTGCAGAAAGATGAGGCGCAGTTGGCGATTCTGCAAAGCCTGATTGCCACCGAAGCCTATGAAGGCGTGCGTAATTTTGACCAGCGAGCCTACAAAGATCTGCGTTCCATTTCGATGCTGTGGCCCAACGTGGAACACTTCGTGATGCTGGAAAGCAAGGTGAAAGACGGCACCCTAAACGACATTGCCGGCAGCCGTTTTTCGGTGGGCCCACAGGCCAGCGGCACCGAGCAGTCCACGGTGGTGATCCTGCAAGGCATCAAGCTGAGCAAAAAATCCATTTCGCCTGAATACCTCGGCTATGGCGATACCGTTTCGGCGATGCGTGATGGCCGACTCGACGGCGGTGCATTGCCTGCCGGCGTACCGGCCGCCGCGGTCACCGACATGTACGCCAGCGGCGTTCCGTCGCGCATTCTGGACGTCACCGACCAGCAGTTGGCCAGTATCAACGCCATTGCCAATGCCTGGTTCCGCTTTGAAATAAAGCCGGACACCTATCCGCGGCAAAACAAGGCGGTTGCCACCATCGCCCAGCCGAACATTCTGGTTTCTATCCGGCAGATTGATGAAAAGATCGTTTATGACCTGACCAAAACCATGTTCGAAAACCTGCCTGAAGTGCATCAGGTGCACAGTTCTGCCAAATACATCTCGCTGGAAAATGCGCTAAAAGGCGTTTCCGTGCCGCTGCATCTGGGCGCCTATCGCTATTTCCGCGAAGTCGGCGTCAACATACCTGATTATCTGGTGCCGCCTGAAGCGGCAACCGCAGGCGATGCGTCTAAAAATTCGGAGGCGTTATGAACGCTGAAAAACTGACACCCCCACCGGTGGTCGATCTGGATAAAGAAGCCGGCGCAGGCAGCCGACCGCTGGCTGGTATCGCCCTGCGACTGGCTACGCTGCTGGCGATAGCCATTTCGCTGTATGCCATTTATTCCAACGCGTTGGCCAATACCCAGGAATTCTATCGTAACACCACCTTTCTGAGTGGGATCCTGATCCTTGGCTTCATCCTGTTCCCGTTCTCCAAAAATCACGCCACCAGCGCGTTCAACCGCTGGGATTATCTGTTCATCACGCTAACGTTGGTGAGTTACGGCTATTTCTACTTTAACTATTTCGACCTGCACGTCGTGCGCAAAAGCATACCCAATACCACCGATTACCTGATGGCGGCACTGGGCATTGCGGTCTTATTCGAAGCCGCGCGGCGGACGACCGGCTATTTCATCCCCGGTCTGGCGACCTTTGCCATCGTCTATGCGCTGTTCGGGCAATATTTCATGGGCATATTCGGCCACGGCGGTTTTTCGGTGGAACGTTTGCTGTACCGGCTGTTTATGACCAGCGAAGGAATATTCGGCATTACCCTGTCCACCGCCTCAACCGCCATCGTGGTATTTATCCTGTTCGGCGCATTTCTCAGCGTCAGCGGCGCCACCCAGCTGTTTAACGATCTGGCACTGGCGATGGGCCGGACGTCGCCGCGGCGGCCCGGCGCAGGGTGGCGGTGATCTCATCGGCGCTGACCGGTTCGCTGAGCGGTAGCGCAGTGGCCAACGTCGCCACTACCGGCACTTTCACCATCCCCCTGATGAAAAGCATCGGTCTGTCACCGCGTTTCGCCGGCGCGGTTGAAGCCACCGCGTCGACCGGTGGCATGATCATGCCCGCCGATTATGGGCGCAGCCGCGTTCATCATGGCGGTTTCCTTGGCATCTCTTATACCACCATCGTGATTGCAGCCATCGTGCCGGCGTTGCTGTACTACGCGGCGCTGATCATGGCCATCGATCTGGAAGCGAAAAAACAGGGCCTGAAAGGTCTCAGCAAAGAGCATATTCCGCAGGTCAAAGCGGTGCTGAAGGCGCGCGGATTGTTGCTGCTGCCGCTGGTGATCGTCATCGGCACCCTGCTGATGGGTAAAACGCCGATTTATGCCGGCTTCCTGGGCATTGTTTCCATTATTGTCGCCAGTTGGATCACGCCGGACAGCACGGTGCGCATGACGCCGAAGAAAATCGCCGAAGCGCTGAACGAAGCGGCACGCGGTTCGATTCAGGTGACCATCGCCTGCGCCGCCATTGGCGTTATCATCTGCGTGGTGACCATGACCGGTATCGGTTCTACGCTGGCGTTCAATATCGTTTCAATGACCAATAACACCTTGTGGATGATACTGCTGGTGGTCATGCTGGTATGCATCGTGCTGAGCATGGGGCTACCCTCAACCGCGCTGTATATCGTGGTGGCGGTTACCGTGTCGCCGATCCTGATCAAGGCCGGAGTGATGCCGCTGGCGGCACACTTCTTCGTGTTCTGGTTTGGCGCGCTGTCGAACATTACCCGCCGGTGGCGCTGGCAAGCTATACCGCAGCCAGCATCGCCCGCGCCGATCCGATGCAAACCTCGTGGGATGCGGTGCGGCTGGCGCTGCCGGGCTTTATCATTTCCGTTCATTCTGGTTTACAACCCGGCGCTGCTGATGCAGGGCGAGGATGTGGGCGTCTTTTCCATCATTCACATGATCGTCACCGCGCTGGTTGGCATTTATGCGCTGTCAATTGCCAGCGCCAACTTCTGGCTGATGAAAACCCATTGGCTGGAACGGCTGCTGTTTATCATTGCCGCCATCATGCTGATCAAGCCCGGCCTGTTGACCGACCTGGCCGGTGCAGCACTGATCGTCAGCGCTGGCGTGATGCACCTGCTGCGTTATAAACAACGTGCCCCGCTGGCCGCCAATTTACCGGAGAGCAATGAATGATTCACAAGGTTACCCGCCAGAAAGCATCGCATCAGGTTTTGGCTCAGTTAAAAGCCGGTATTAGTGACGGTACTTTTCCGGTGGGCGAAAAATTGCCCTCGGAAAATATCCTGGCCGACGCCTTTGGCGTCAGTCGGGTGCCGGTACGCGAAGCCCTCGGCGTGCTGGAAGTCAGCGGCATTATCTCCTCACGCCAGGGCGGTGGGCATCGGGTTGAGCAGCATTCGCTGCTGAGCAAGTACGAACCGTTAATGATGGAGATAGCCAACCGCGACGAAGTCGAAGCGCTGCTGGAAATGCGGGAAGTCATCGAGCAACAGGCGGCCGGCATGGCCGCCGAGCGTCGCAGCGCAGAGGAATTGCAGGCCATCGAACAGGCATTTACCGCGTTTCGTGACGCCACGCTGCACGAAGAGCAGATCGGTTACCAGCAGGACTATCTGTTTCACCGCGCCATCATGCAGGCGTCACATAATCCGTTTTTCGTGCAGATACTCGACAACATGCATGAACTGTATCTGGGCGTGCTGGTTTATTCACTCAGCAAAAACCGTGGTCGCCTGGCGGAACGGCAACGGGTCATCGAGGAGCATCACCAGGTGTTGTTGGCGATCAAGGCCGGCGATCCGGCTGCGGCCATTCGCTGCATGCAACGTCACCTGAGCAACGTACGCGGCAAACTGCGCCGACTTGAAAATGAGAATATGGAATAAATCATGTATGACGTTATCGTGATTGGCGCCGGTCTGGTTGGGCTCGGCGTGGCCAATGCGCTGCAGGAAAGCAACCCGCAGCGGCGCATTCTGATTATTGACAAAGAAGCCGGCCCGGCAGCGCATCAAAGCGGCCACAACAGTAATGTAGTGCACTCCGGTATTTACTATACCCCAGGCAGCCTGAAGGCTCGGTTGGCTAAACAGGGCAATAAAACCCTGTTCGACTTCTGTCGCCAACACGACCTGTATCACGACCAGTGTGGCAAAGTGATTGTCGCCACCCAGTTGAACGAACTGGATGCACTGGAAAACATTTATCGGCGCGGACTGGAAAACGGCCTGGCGGTATCACGCCTGAGTCAGGCGGAACTCAAGCAGCGCGAGCCATACGTTAACGGCTTGGAAGCGCTGCTGGTGCCGGACGCTGGCATCGTCAACTATGCACAGGTGGCCGCCAAACTGGCGGAAATCATTCAGCAGCGCGGCGCAGAGATCGTCTACCGCCAGCGGGTCGAGGCCATCGAGGAATACAGCGACAGGGTCGAGGTGCGCACACCGAACGCCAGCTACCAAGGGAAATGGCTGGTAAACTGCGCCGGTTTGTTCAGCGACCGCATCGCCAAACTGGCGGGCTACCACACCGGTATGAAAATCGTGCCGTTTCGCGGCGAATATTACGTGTTGAACAGCGACAAAAACCACCTGGTCAACCATCTGGTGTATCCGGTGCCCAACCCGGACTTTCCGTTCCTCGGAGTGCACTTTACCCGCATGTATAACGGCAAACGTGATGTTGGCCCAATGCGGTACTGGCGTTCAAACGCGAAGGTTATCGCAAACGTGACATCAATCTGAAAGACCTGGCTGAGGTGTTGAGCTACCGCGGCTTTTGGAAGATTGCCGGCAATTATCTCGGCGAGGGGGTGGCGGAGATCCGCCGCTCGCTGTCGCGCCGGCTGTTTACCGAAAACGCGCAGCGCCTGATCCCGGCGTTGCAGGCAAGTGACCTGCGCCCCGGGCCGGCCGGCGTACGCGCCCAGGCGCTGACCGTCGACGGCAAGTTGGTGGATGACTTCCATTTTGTCAAAGGCAGTCGTTCGCTGCATGTGTGCAACGCCCCCTCCCCGGCGGCAACCGCGTCGCTGGAGATCGGCCGCGAAATCGTGCGCCAGCACCTGTCGGCACTGTAACGGCGAACGGCATCGCCGAAGCCACCGCCATGCAATGCCATTCGCCGCTGCCGAATGGCATTTTCATCGTCAACGTTTATCCGCGGCCGTCATTACTTCACCACGTACTGCTGCCGATTGGCCGGGGTCACCAGTTCAAACGGGATCCAGTAATAAGGCTCCGGTTTCTCGCCCTTGATCATACGCTGCGCTACCGCCACCGCCGCCTTACCCTGGCCGATGGCGTCCTGGAACACCGTCACCTGCATTTTGCCGGACGCCATGGCTTGCAGACCGTCCGGGGTGGCATCGATGCCGCCAATCAACAGCTTGGCGTCCTTTTTACCGGCCTGCTGCAGCGCCATAATGGCGCCAATGGGCCATTTCATCATTATTGGCCGCCACGATGTCGATCGACTCGCCGTTGGTTAGCCAGTTCATCATCAGATCCATACCTTCGCTGCGTGAATAGTTGGCGCTCTGTTTCTGCACGATTTTCATCTTTGGATACTTGGCCACCACCCGCTCGACGTCGCGAGTGCGTTGTAGCGCGCCGGCATCCGTCAGGTTGCCGATCATCACCGCCACATTGCCCTGGTAATTGGCCAATCGCGCCAGTTCTTCCATCTGCAAGGTGCCGGACTCTTTTTCATCCGAGCCGACAAACACCACACCGGGCGGTAACTGGCTGTCACCGGGAGTACGGTTGACATACACCAAGGGTATTGCCGCACGCGTCACCATTTTGCTGATCGCCGGGGTGCTGGCAGAATTGACCGGATCGACGATAATCGCATCAACGCCGGCGCTGATGAAGTTCTGCACCTGATCGGTCTGACGCCCGACGTCACCGCGCGCGTCTTCGAATTGCACGGTGATGCCGCGCGCCTTGGCCTCTTTATCAATCGAATGGCGAATAATGGTCAGGAAATTCTGGTCAAAATAGGCCATCGAAACGCCGATGGTTTCCGCCAGCAGCGGCGTAGAACAGCCCAATGCGGCAACCAGCAACAGGGTTTGCAATGATTTCATGATGGTTTCCCCACGCTAAAAAAAACCGCCGGCCAGACGGCATCGGCGGAAATTCACGGCAAAATCAGCTTTTCTTGCGATTACGGCGCATATCGATCGCCACTGCGGCAACGATAATGATGCCCTTGATAATGTCCTGGATGTAGGAGTCGACGCCGATAAAGGTGAAACCGCTCTTGATCAGCCCCAGGATCACCGCGCCAATCAGCGTGCCGGTGATCCGGCCGACGCCGCCCATCAGGCTGCTGCCACCGATAACCGCCGCGGCGATGGCGTCCAGTTCGTAAGACATCCCCATGCTCGACTGGCCGCTGCTGACACGCGCCGCCAATACCACGCCCGCCAATCCCGCCAGGCCACCGGCAATGGTATAGACGATCACCAGGTATTTATTGACGTTGATGCCGGACACTTTTGCCGACACCATGTTGCCGCCAATGGCATAGACATATTTACCGTAGCGGGTGTGCTTGAGCGCAATGTGGAACACCGCCGCAATCACCAGAAAGATAATCACCGGCATCGCGCCCTGACCGATGGCGGTAAAATCATCCGACAGGAAACTGATCGGATTGCCTTTGGTGTAATACTGTGCCAGGCCGCGTGCCGATACCATCATGCCCAGGGTGGCAATAAACGGCGGGATACCGGTGCGCGTAATCAAGAAGCCGTTGATAAACCCGCACAGTATGCCAATGCCGATCCCGGCACCGATCGGCACCGCCGCCGGCAAGTCCAGCAGCCCGGGATACATTGGCGAAATACTGTCGGCGGTTTGCGCCAGGCTGGCGGCCACCACCGCGCTCAGTGCGATCAGCGAACCGGAAGACAGATCGATGCCGGTAGTAATAATTACCTGAGTGACGCCAACGGCGATAATGCCGATGATAGCCACCTGCAACACGATCAGCAGCAGGCGGCTCGGGTTCATCAGAAACGACTGATCGCGGATATACCAGCCAAGCAGTTCAAAGATCAATGCAATGCCCAGCATGACGATGAAAATTCCCACGTCTTTGGGCATCTTGCCACTCAGGCTGGAAAACAGCGAGCCTTTGCGCGCCTGCTCGCCGCTGAGCGTCTTTTCAATTTTTACGTTACTCATTGGGTTCACCTTTGCGTTATTCAGAGGCCAGCGCCATGATTTTTTCCTGATCGGCGTCGTCTTTATCCAGAATGCCGGTGATGCGCCCACCGTGCATCACCATTACCCGGTCGCTCATTCCGAGAATTTCCGGTAATTCCGAGGACACTAAAATGATGGCCACACCACGGTTGGCCAGTTCGCTAATCAAACGGTAGATCTCCGCCTTGGCACCGACATCTATGCCGCGCGTTGGCTCATCGAGGATCAATATTTTTGGCTGTGCCAGCAGCCAGCGGGCAATTAATACTTTTTGCTGATTGCCGCCGCTAAGATTATTAATAATCTGATCCATGGTTGGCGTTTTGATGTTCAGCTTTTTGATTTGCTCCATACAGTCCTTGGCCATTTGCACATGACTGACGAAACCGTTTTTGCCGATGTAATTGGTGAGATTGACAATGCTCATGTTCTCCACCACCGACAACACCAGGAACAAACCGGATTTCTTGCGATCTTCGGTTAAAAAAGCCAGACCATGCTCAATCGCTCTGGAGGGGGAGTCGACCCGCACCGGCAGACCTTCGACATAGATTTCACCGCCATCAGCCGGGTGCATGCCGAACAGGCTTTCCATCACCTCACTGCGTCCGGCGCCCACCAGCCCGGCGACCCCGAGAATTTCACCGCGTTTTACGCTGAATGAAATGTCATCAAACCAGCCCTCGCGACGCAACCCGGCGACGCGCAGCACTTCCTCGCCGATATTGTTATTGAACTTGGGAAACATCTGCGTCAGTTCACGCCCGACCATCATGGTGATCAACGACTGTTTGGTCAGGTTGCTGGTGTTGTCGCTGGCGATAAACTTGCCGTCGCGGAAAATACTCACCTCATCGGTAATGGAAAATATTTCATCCATTTTATGGCTGATATAAATAATACCTTTACCCTGGTCACGCAGTTCACGAATAATTGCGAACAGGTGGCCCACCTCGCCTTCGGTCAATGCCGATGTGGGTTCGTCCATAATCAGCACGTCGGCGTTGTAAGACACCGCCTTGGCAATTTCTACCATTTGCTGGCTGGCGATACTTAATTCCCCGACCATCATGCCCGGTTGCAATTTGATATTGAGTCGCGTTAACAAGGCCTGGGTTTGTTTATTCAGTTCATCGTGATTAACGAACCCCAGCCGGGCCGGTTCACGCCCCAACCAGATATTTTCCGCGACCGTCATATGCGGTACCAGATTCAACTCCTGGTGTATCATCGAAATACCGGCATGCAACGCTTCGAGCGTATCGCCGAAGCTCACCGGCTGGCCTTTGATTTTTATCGAGCCCTGATCCGGGTGGTAGATGCCTATCAGGCATTTCATCAGGGTTGACTTGCCGGCGCCGTTTTCCCCCATCAAGGCGTGTACGCTGCCCGGCCTGATTTTAATCGACACGTTATCCAGCGCTTTGACGCCGGGGAACTGCTTGCTGATGCCTTCGGCCTCAAGAACATAGGGATACATACTGATAACCTCCGCTGCCGTCCTGCGGCCTGACGCCGGCGTATGCACGACGTCAGGCGAGCGATGACGCTGTGTTTACTTTTTGTTCTTATCGGCAAACTGCTGATAGTTATCCTTGGTAATCAACTGGTAAGGGATCAGCACGCTGCTGTCGACCTTTTCCCCCTTCACCAACTGAATCGCCGTCTGTACCGCACCTTCTCCTTGCCCCTTGGCATCCTGGAACACGCTGACGCTCAAATCGCCCTTTTTGATGAACTCCAGCGCGTCCGGCGTACCGTCAATGCCCGCCACCAGCACCCCGCTTTTCTTCGATTGTTTCAGCGCCAGGATCGCGCCAATCGCCATTTCATCGTTATTGGAGGCGATGGCATCGATTTGCTGGCCGGACAGGATCCAGTCGGTGGTGACGTCAACCGCTTCCTTGCGGAAGAACTTGGCGGTTTGTTTGTCGATAATCTTGATGTCCGGATATTTGGCTGCAACCTCTTCCACTCCACGGGTACGGTCACGCGTCGCCTCGCTGGACAACTCGCCCATCAGGATCATCACGTTGCCTTTGCCGTTCATCAGCTTGGCCAGCTCTTCCATTTGCAGTTTGCCAGCCAGCTTGGAATCGGAACCGACGTAAGCCATGCCGGCCGGCAACGTCACTTCCGGTCGACGGTTAACAAACACCAGCGGGATCTTGGCGTTTTCCGCCAGCTTGATCATCGGCTTGACACCCTGGGTATCGACCGGGTTAAGGATGATGGCATCCACGCCCTGGCTGACGAAGTTTTCAACCTGTTGTACCTGTTGCGCGATATCCCCTTTGGCGTCTTCGAACTGGCCGCTGACGTTGCCGTCCTGTTTCATTTTGTTCTGCATCGACTGGCGGAGGATAGTGAGGAAGTTGTCATCAAAGTAAGCCATGGAAACGCCGATTTTTATGTCCTTGGCCAGCGCACTGGCCGGCAACATGCACACTAACAGCGACGAGACGATCAGTTTCTTCAGCTTCATGTTCTGTACCCTTTAATCGTTAGAATGAAGAGGCCTGTTGATTTGACAGCTAATGAAAAATATTTTTTACATTCAAACAACAATCCGTCCGGTGTTATTCCTTTGAAACCACTGAATTACTGTTTTTCGGACAGTATTTCTGGGTGTTAAAAAGATTGATCAAAGTCTCAAAATAGAGATAAAACAACGCATTGAAATAAACCCTTGCTTTGCGATCCAAATGCGCATGGCAATTATTAAATGTTTATTTCAAAATTTAGATTATTGAAACTTTTACATCCAAACAAGCGGAACATGCATTTTGGAATGACGGATTAACAGAAACATGACACGGATCTAACAAATGGCGAAAAATACGCCAAAACACCGGCGCGTTTCGTGCGGCGTTTCGCCTTGTTGCCCCGCCCATCGTCGCTAATACTGTTAGGGTAACTTTCTGACGGGAGCGACGGCATGCACAACAGCGCCAAAGTACGGATGAACCGATTGTTTAACCACGGCAAATGCCTGGACGTGGCCATCGATCACGGCATCGCCAATGAGCCGGATTTTCTGCACGGGTTGGAAGATATCGAACGGGTGATGCACAACCTTATCGATGCGCACCCGGACGCCATCCAGGTCAATTATGGTCAGGCCGACCTGCTGCAACGAAGCACGCAACGCGACAAACCTGCGCTGGTGATGCGCACCGACGTCGGCAATGCCTACAATGCCGAGCGTCATCGCGAAATGTGGGCGCTGCTGCATAATCCGCAGGCGCCGATCCTCGGAGCATTGCAGATGGACGCCGCCGCGGTGGTGGTGAATCTGTATATGATCCCGAACGAACCCGGTATTTTTCGTCAGTGCGTGGATAACATCGGTCGCTTGCGCCACGCCTGCGATAAATACGCCATGCCGTTGATGATTGAGCCGCTGGTGATGGCACCAGCCGGACAAGGCGTGGCCTACGGTTCGTTGGGAGACGTGGAAAAAATGGTGCCGCTGGTGCGGCTGGCGCGTGAGCTGGGTGCGGATATCATCAAGGCCGATCCCACCGAACATATTGACGATTTCCACCGTATCGTAGAAGCCGCACGCTGCCCGACCCTGGTACGCGGCGGCGGCAAAGGTGAACTTGGCGCCGTGCTGGAAAAATCAGCCGCGCTGATGGCGCAAGGCGCCAGCGGTATGGTGTATGGGCGTAACGTTTATCAGCATGCCAATCCGTCACGGGTGGTCAGCGCATTGATGGCAATTATTCATGCTGGCGCCAGCGGCGAACAGGCGCTGGCGATTTATCAGCAGGAGTAAACCGGGCTTTTGTAACTAAAGTAAGCCGCAAAACCGGCGGCGGCCTGTGGTAATCTGCTGCCGGTGCCCCACCCCCGAGTTCCTCGTTCGACTAGCGCGTCACCCTAACACCATCCGGAGAACCCTCATGCCCAGACAACGGCTGCCGCTGAAGCTCAGCACTTCGCTTATCCTGATGGTTTCCGCCATCATCGCCTCGGTGTTGCTGGTGGTTTACGCGCTATTTTTCGTGCAGATGAACCACGAGGGGCAGGATCAGCTGCGGCAAAAAGCCATGGCGATTGCCGAGACGCTGGCACTGTCAAACACGGTGATCGACGGTTTGCAGCAGCAAGATCGCAGCGGGGTGATCCAGCACTTTGCCGAACGGGTACGCAGTAAAAACGAACTGCTGTTCGTGGTGGTGCTGGATATGAAAGGTATTCGTTATTCCCATCCCAAGCCGTGGCTGATCGGTAAACATTTTATCGGCACCGATCTGGCGCCGGCATTGCTGGGCAAAACGAACAGCGCGATTAATCGCGGCGCGCTGGCACCTGCGCTGCGAGTGTTTGTGCCAGTGTACGATGCGCAACGGCAACAGATCGGCGTCGTCGCGCTGGGTATAGCACTGGATACCGTGCAACGGGTAATTGGCGAAAGCCGCTGGATTATTTACTGGACGCTGGCCTTTGCCGCGCTGGTCGGCACGCTGGGAACCTTCTTCCTGGTGAAGGCGCTCAAACGTATCATGCTCGGCTTTGAGCCTTATGAAATTTCCAACCTGTTTGAACAGCGCAACGCCATGCTGCAATCGATCAAGGAAGGAGTGATCGCCGTTGACCACCAATCACGCATTACCATCGTCAATGACGAAGCGAAGCGCCTGCTGCGGCAAAGCGGGCCATTTGAAAATCTGTTGCAGGATGCCGCCAGCAAGCATTGGCCGGCACAGCTGCATCTGGCCGACGTGCTGGCCAGCGGCAAACCGCTGCGCGACCGGCAAATTACCTTCAACGGCAGTGAACTGCTGACCAACACCGTACCGGTGATCGTCAACGGCCAGGTGATTGGCGCGATCGCTACTTTTCGTGACAAGACCGAAGTCAGCCGACTGCTGCAGCGCTTGAGCGGAATGGCGCAATATGCCGACGCGCTACGGGTACAGTCGCATGAGTTTATGAACAAACTGCACGTGATCCTGGGCATGCTGCACATGAAGGCTTACCAACAGTTGGAAAACTACGTCATCAATACCGCCAGCAACTATCAGGAAGAAATCGGCACGCTGCTGCGAATGATTAAATCCCCCGAAGTGGCCGGTTTTTTCATTGCCAAAATTAACCGCGCACACGAGGCTGGCATTGAATTGACGCTCGACGAAACCAGCATGCTGCCAGAAACCGACGATGCCGAAGCCATCCACGTGTTGATCAGCGTACTGGGCAATTTGATAGAAAATGCCTTCGATGCCATCGACGGCGCCGAAGGGCATGAAATTACCCTAAGCTTTCATCATCATGATAATCACTTACACTGTATCGTCAGCGATGACGGCCCCGGTATCGATCCTGCGATCGGTACGCGGATATTCGAACAGGGATTTTCAACCAAAGGGCCAGGCCGTGGTATTGGGCTGGCGCTGATCCGCAGTCGCCTGGAAAAACTCGGCGGCAGCATTGATTTTGACTCTGAACCGGGTGAAATGACCCAGTTTTATGTACGCATTCCCTATCAGGCCAAGAGCTGAACACATGATTAACGTATTGATTGTCGATGACGACCCGATGGTGGCAGAACTCAATAAATATTACCTGAGCCAGGTAAGCGGGTTTCATTGCCAGGCCACGGTGGCCACGCTGGCGCAGGCGCGCGCGTTGCTGACTGACGCCAGCACCAGCATTGATCTGGTGCTGCTGGACATCTATATGCAGCAGGAAAACGGACTTGATTTACTGCCGGCCCTGCGTGAATTGGGCGAAAAAACCGACGTCATCATCATCTCCTCCGCCAGCGACGTCGATACGGTGCAAAAAGCGCTGCATTACGGCGTGGTGGATTACCTGATTAAACCTTTTCAATTTACCCGTTTCAAACAGGCACTGAGCAATTATCAGCAGCAATCGCAGATTTTGGCGCAGCGTGAATTCTGTGCCCAGGCGGATGTCGATAATCTGCTGCGCCGCCAACCAGGCAGCGTTGAAAGCAAGAAATTGCCGAAGGGGTTGACCAACATCACCCTCAGCACGGTATGTGAATGGATCGATCAACAGCACGACGGCGAGTTTTCCACCGACAACCTGGCCAATGCCATTGGCATCTCACGGGTTTCATGCCGCAAGTATCTGATTTATCTAGCAGAAAGTGGCATCCTTGCTACACGTATTCTCTACGGTACCACCGGACGTCCGGTGTATTTATATCAGCTTAAAGCGGATGCCCGCGCGCTGCTGCAAGCCTATTGTCGTTAGTTGCTTTCCCGGTCGGCAAAGCGTCTTCTTTGCGACACCTGCCCCCCCCACCATCACGGGTAACCCTGCCCAAAGGCGATATTCCCAGCCATAAGTAGCGTCATGGCAACAAACTCCAGAACTTATGACCATTTAATTTTTTTGTCATAATTAATTAGTTTTTTAACACTAATAACTGCATGTATATAGAAGTAATCCTAAAAAAATCACTCATCGGACAAGTCTCAAATCAATATATTTTGTTGATTTAAATAAACTAAATTTAAAAAATGCTTTATTACCCTCTATGTGTGCGTGGTTTTGATACTTAATTAAACTTTGATTATAACCGTGATCAGGTTCTAACTTTATTGGCGAAGGATGAACCTCTTGGGCTGGGAAGCACACTCTGTAACTTCAACAATCTGGCAAGATTTCAGGAGTAAATATGGCTAATAATATCGTGAAAGACGTAGTGGGCAGCGTGAGCGATTTTGTCGATTCCACCGTAGACAGCGGCACTGAAGCAATCGGCGGCGTCGTTGACGCAGTGACTTCCGGTACCGGCGGCTTTTGGGGTGTATTGACCGGCATTGCGGGCAGCGTCGGCGATCTGGCTGGCGATCTGGCCAAGTCGGTACTGGGCCTGGTCAGTGATATTAGCGGCACCGTTGGCGATCTGGCCGGTAACGTCACCGATTTTGTCACCGGCGTACTGGACAAAATCGGCGACGTAACCGATGTCGTTGACCATGTCACCGATAGCGCAACCGACACCGTGACCGACGCCACCGATGCGTTGATCGCAGCCCTGCAACATACCGGCGGCGACACTCAGGCAGCCGCAGCACCCGTGGCGGTGGAAGTCAACGGCGTTGCCGGCGCTGCCGATGCTGCAGTACACCACGTTGCTTAATGCCAATTAAATAATACCTCCCTGCTAGCCTGGCTAGCAGTAATAAAACTATTGGATAGCAACAGAATATCTTCGCCAGGGATTCGCTTTGCCATGTTTGTTAGTCAGCGTTATTTACTGTGTTTTTATGGGGGTGGGAAATGAAACCGGAAACAGAAATTGTTCGCGTCGGTGAATGGCAGGTTTACGTAGAGCGTTATATTTACCCTGGCGTAACCGAGTCGGTAATCTGCGTCAACGGCGCATTATCGACAACGCTAGCCTTTCGTAACTGCGTAAAGAACTTTAAGAACCGCGTCAACGTTATCTTGTTTGACTTGCCGTTCATCGGTAAATCAAGACCGCATAACCGACTGAGCCGTCCTTTGCCAAAAAGCGAAGAGGTGGGTGATCTTGCACACCCTGAATCGAACAATATCAGCCATCGTATATTCTTTTCGGTCTCCTGGGGTGGCCTGGCCGCGCTGATGGCGCTGTCAGCACGCCCTTCGTCAATCCGCAAAAGCGGTCGTCGCTTCTTTCTCAACCCGCATTACGCCAGCAATGCAGAATTATATCGAGCGAGCCAAAATGCTCCTTGATGAAGGACGCAATCACGACGTCGCCACCTTGCTCAATGACGAAGTCGGCAAATATTTGCCTGGTTTGCCTCAAGCAAGCCAACCATGAACATATCAAAAACCTCGATCATGAAACCTATCGTCAGGCCAGTTTCCATATAGGGCAAATTTCCTCATTGCGTCATGAAGATTACGTTGAAATTTTCCGTAAGATAGAAACACCGATCATGTGTTGTTAATGGCGAACGCGATGAATACACCACCGCGCAGGATATTCGCGAAATCGGCAATTATATTCGCGATTGCGACTTTATTACCGTGCCAGAAGCCGGCCACTTCCTTGATATGGAAAGCCGCCCGGCGGCACAATGCGTCAGCAACGTGCTGAACGACTATTTCTTTGTAGAAAAGCGCTGGCCTCCTGACGTCAGTCCCCCATACCACTCGCCGGTCGCCCCCGCGGCCGGCTGTTTGCCCCACTCCCCCGGCTCCATACGTCATTCCCGCTATACTTGGCATGTCCGTGCGCGTTACAGCATGGATTTCACGCCTATTCACTATGGAGAGCAAAATGAACAAGCCAAATATCGTATTGGTTCATGGGGCCTGGGGCGACGGCTCGCATTGGCGTCAGGTGATTGCCAAACTGCAGGCCAAAGGCTATCCGGTGATTGCAGTGCAAAATCCGCTGACGTCATTGGAAGACGATATCCGGCGCACCGTGCAAGTGGCCGGCGATCTGAAAGGCCCAACACTGCTGGGTCGGACATTCCTACGGCGGCATGGGTGATCACCGGGGCCGGCAATGTGGAGAACGTGATTGGGCTGGTAATACATAGCCGCCTTTGCGCCAGACGAAGGCGAAGACCCGGCCGGATTGTTCGCTCTGCGCGAGCCGCCATCGGGCGCGGCGGCAATTCACCCCGATGGTCATGGTTTCCTGTGGCTGGATAACGCGCTGTACCATGAAGCCTTTTGCCAGGATCTGGACAAACAGGAATCCGCAATTTTGGCCGCGACGCAAAAACCAATCGCCGCACGCTGCTTTACCGATCAATCCGGCCCGCCGCGTGGAAAAACAAACCCAGCTGGTATCAGATTTCTACCCAGGATCGCATGATCCCGCCGGAGACCCAGCGCTGGTTTGCCGAACGCATGCAACCGAAGAAAACCCTGGTGCTGGACGCCAGCCATGCCTCATTGGCCAGCCACGCCGATGACATCGTGACGCTGATTGACGAAGCCGCCAATTATTGATCGCCATGCTGCAAGAAGGCTGCGCGACGGGCAAGCAACGCTAAGCTCTGCCACCGCTTTCTTGCAGCAGCCAGTGTTCAAACGCTTTCATCGCCGGCGTTATCGCGCGCGACTTCAGGCTGGTGAGCCAATAAGCGCCAAGATTTACTTCAATGTCAAACGGACGCACCAGCCGTGCCTCCCGCAACGCCTGGCTAAACATCGCCGCCGGTGCCAACGCCACGCCGCCGCCGTTTATCGCGGCTTCCACCATTAACTGCGACGAATCAAACACCGGGCCATTGATGCGCCAAGGTGTCACTCCTGCCACCGCCAGCCAACGGTCCCATTCATCGCGGCGGTAAGAACGTAGCAAGCGCTGATGACGCAACGATGCCGGCGTGGTGAGCCGTGCTGCCAACTGCGGTGGGCACAACGCCGTTAGCGGCGCGTCCAGCAGTTTGACGCTGGCGCGTGGCAGGCCAGGCGCCGTCGCCGAAACAGATGGCGAAATCCAGCCCTTCTGCTGCCAGATTGATCACATTGTTGTGGGTCATCACCCGTAAATCGATAAACGGATACTTGCGCTGGAATTCGCCCAGACGCGGCATCAGCCAACCGACAGCAAAGGTTCCCACCGCCGCCACCGTCAATACTTCGTGAAAATGCCCGCCGTCAAACTGCTGCAACACCGATTCAATACGATCAAACGACTCGGTCAGCACCGGCAGTAAGGCCAGCCCTTCGTCGGTGAGATCCAGCCGCGTGGTAGTCGCTTGAACAGCTGAATATTTAACCGCTCCTCCAGCATGCGTACCTGCTGACTGACCGCCGCCTGCGTGACGTTCAGTTCGCGCGCTGCACGGGTAAAATTAAGGTGGCGAGCGGAAGATTCAAACGCCCGCAGCGCGTTGAGGGGTAACCAGTCACGCATTGATTTCAGCCATTAGTTTTTCTTTATGCTCGATGAAAAATTTATCGATTGTCAGTACAAGTATAATAACGATAAATTGCGCATCTGAATTGTATGAAAGCAAAAAAACCGCCGCATGAGGTTAAGTTCAGGGATGATGATATTTTCGCTCGTGCCCTCATCCCCTAATAAAACTGTTGTCAAATTCCATAATTACCCCTAACGATGCTAACCGGATGAGATATGTATGTTAATTAAACGCCTGGCTTTACTTTCGCTGTGCCTGACTACGCTGCCCGCTTTTGCTGATGCCAGCGACACTCAGGCAGTCGACCAAATCGTGCAGCCCTTGATGCAAAAATATGCCGTGCCGGGAATGGCGATCGCCGTATCGGTTGACGGCAAAACGCATTTTTATAACTATGGCGTAGCCTCAAAACAGAACAAGCAGCCCATTACCAACCAGACGCTATTCGAGATCGGCTCATTGAGCAAGACGTTCACCGCCACGCTGGCGGCCTATGCGCAAAACGCCGGCAAATTCACGCTGGCCGATCCCGCCAGCCGCTATTTGCCACAGCTACGCCGGCAGCGCATTTGATCGGGTGACATTGCAAAATCTGGCGACCCACACCTCCGGCCTGCCGCTGTTTGTTCCGGACAACGTCACCAATACTGCACAGCTGATGGATTATTACAAAAACTGGACGCCGACGCAGACGGTAGGCAGTTACCGCATCTATTCCAACCTGGGTATCGGCATGCTGGGTATGATCGCCGCCAACAGCCTCAACCAGCCGTTTGCCGATGCGATGGAGCAACGCCTGCTGGCCGGATTGGGCATGAAGCACAGCTTTGTCAACGTGCCACCGCGCGCGATGGCGGATTACGCCCAGGGTTATAACAAAGAAGACCAGCCGGTGCGCGTGACCCCGGCCCGCTTGACGCCGAGTCATACGGCTTGAAGTCCAGCTCTGGCGATCTGATCCGCTATCTGAATGCCAACATGGGGTTGGGTAAGGTCGACCCGAGCTGGCAGCAGGCGCTTAACGACAGCCACAAAGGCTATTACCACGCCAGCGAGTTCACACAGAACATGATGTGGGAAAGTTACCCCTACCCGGTCACGCTGGAAAAACTGCTGGCAGGCAATGATGGCAAGGTGATCCTGAACGGCGTGCCGGCAAAGGCGATTACCCCACCGCAGCCGCCGGTACAGCAGGCCTGGTATAACAAAACCGGTTCCACCAACGGCTTCTCGACCTATGCGGTATTTATTCCCGCGCAGAAGATTGCGGTGGTGATGCTGGCCAACAAATCATTCCCCAACGAGCAACGCGTGACCGCGGTATATAACATTGTACAAACGCTGAAAAAATAATTGCTTGGCAGCATCAGTAACAAGCCCACTGCGCTGGGCTTGTTCGCCTAGCGCTGCCTTTCGGCACGCTTAATCATGCGGTCATTCGGCGATTGCGTTTTGACCGACAAAGGGGCAACGAACTCTTTCCACTGTTTATCGACCGACGTGTCGGCAGCAGACGCGTCATCCAGCGTATAGTTATCGTTATGGCTACCACAGCCGGCAAGCGCAATCACGCTAAGGGCAATCAATAGTGTCTTTGGCATCGCTATATCCTTATAGGCAGTAATTGGCCAAATGATAACAAATCTCGCTTACTACGCCAAAGGCCGTAGCCGGCATTATAGGATACGTTGAGACGGGGCGGAGCAACGGACAGCTTTCGCCTGGAGAACGGCACCTAAACCACAAAAGTCAGGCCAGTGCGGCTGGAAGAAATTGAGGGCTGACGTTAGGTAACGTGGATAGGAATTCACTTATAAATCAACAAGACAAAAAAAAGACCGACTACGATTCCTTTAACCGCAATCGAATAATTTAATCCTTAAAAATCAAATTATTATAAAATAAAGAGACAAAAAACATTCTTAAAAACCTTCGTTTTACGTCTTTTAGTTTCAAATACTTATCATTATTCTCGTTTCAATTCGGAAAAAGTTCGATTGAATTTTGTGGCAATCCACACCAAAAAGATGGCCAGTCATTCATTATTTTTCTCGCGCACCAGAGTGGCGGCATCCCTCAAAACCCCTTTGTGGAGCGTGTTACCGACAAATCCACGATGTTTTGGCGGCTCACTTCCATGCCATTTGCGATTAACTCCAATGACAGCAGCGCCGATCTCATTTGCGATAAACATCGCTCTTTCATCATCAATTTCCATACCATAACCTTTGAAGTATGATTTTTGAACAGACCATCATGTCGGTCAAATATTGAAACATCCCCCCGAGGTCCCGTTATGTTACAACAATGCCGATTGACAAGGAAAATTGATGGATACTGTTGAGGAATTAGGCGGGACGTATTTCTACGCTGGAAGGTACAACCTGAGGGCCAGTGAGCTGTTTTTCATGATCTTCTGCGAAGAAACGGCCACTCAGTTAGGTATTGAGGATATAGCCGCCGTAGCCTTTATCCATGCGGGGAGAAATAT
This sequence comes from Serratia odorifera, assembly GCF_900635445.1. Classification (NCBI taxonomy): domain Bacteria; kingdom Pseudomonadati; phylum Pseudomonadota; class Gammaproteobacteria; order Enterobacterales; family Yersiniaceae; genus Serratia; species Serratia odorifera. The sequence goes on along the minus strand of NZ_LR134117.1, from coordinate 3,664,654 downwards.
TTCACCAACACGAGGGAAATTTAGAACGGCGATACCTGATACCTCCTTGGCATCCCGACAGGCTAGAAAGGTGTTTGGAAATAGAATGTTTCCCCTCGGGTTGAAAATGCCGTCGGTAATCGGAGGCTACCCCCCCTCAACACTAAGACTGCGCATGGTAAGAAAGATGGGTACATTTGTAGGCCGCGCTGTCCCTGTTCTTGGGTGGGTCATCCTTGCAAAAGACATAACAGAGATTTCGTTCAGATCTACGGTTAAGTACAACAACATAGCGCGAGGTGCCGACAAGTTATGGTAGATAAAATTGAAGCGCGCATTTTTGAACTGGTGGCTCCTATATAACGGGCGCTCTTGGCTAACGTTTAAGAAGCCGATTCTTACTGGTGATAGTTCGTTGAATCACACCATGAAAATGGATGAGCAGGAAGCTATGGATCTTTTGGATGAAATTTTCACAGAATTTCACCTTGAAACACGACGCCTTGGACTTCAGTACCTACTTTCCCGGCAGTAAAAACACAATCAAAACCACTCACTATCAATATGCTAATAGAATCAGCCAAAGCTGGGCGCTGGCTGTATTAAGCCGGGTTTTCCCCGGCATTTTACATTACGATTCACCAACAGGCTCTGTGGGCACATTCGCTGGTGTCGCCTCCATTTCCTCACGTGCCGGTTTCAGCCTGTTTCAGGGCAAACGCGACCTGTTCTTCGGTATAACGTGTCTTTTTCATGTCAGATGACCTCTTTTTTCACGAGAAGAAAGGCCGAAAACTCTACTTTACGCCGGTACTGAACAAAGGGAAGAGGTCAACCCTGATGGCTTGACGGAAAAATTTGTCGCGGCGCGGCGTTCGACAGGAATAGAATTTGCAGATAGTCCGCCGACGTTCCATGAGATCCGGAGCCTTGCCGGCCGGCCGGCTGTATGAGCGGGAAAAGGGAAAGGAATTTGCGCAGAAATTATTGGGGCACAAATCCGAGGCAATGACGGGGAAATACCTGAATTCGCGGGGAAAGAATACGTGATGCTATAAAAGACCGAATACAGAAATTCGAGTAATATTCGAGTTTTTTCGAGTCGGCGAAAATAAATCATTTAAAATCAACCAAGACAAAAAAAGACCGAATACGATTCCTATATTCGGTCTAGGGAAATGGCTCTTGGGAGAGAGCCGTGCGCTAAAAGTTGGCATTTAATGCAGGGCTTGTTCAGCCATGCACTTTAAGAGTAGCTTACAGCGCTATTTTTGCCAGCCATGCACACGGCAAGTGATAGTTCACCGCAGAAACCATTTCTGTGCCTGCTGCCCCCCGGGGTTAACCTATTGATAAGATGGCAGCCGCAGGCGAATCAACGGGCGCAAAGCGTTTCAGCGCGAGCACGGAAAGGCGCGACGCTCATCTTGTGACCAGGGTTGGCGGCGTCATCCAGCAATATCACCTCCAGCGGCTGTGCGCGTTGCTGGCCTGATTTCACCTGCGCCTCTGCCACATCGTTGAGTGGATACTGCATCAAGGTGCTGTTGTTGAGTACAAACAGCGCCCCGCCCTTGCGGCACTGCAATGTCACCTCTTCTTTGGTAAACGCCCACTGTTTGCCGAACTCCAGCTTGGTGACGTTTTCCAGCCCTTCCGACGCCAGCGCGCCTGTAACGCTGCTCAGCAGCATGATGCCAAGTAATGCACGTTTCATAATATGACCCTAAGGTGATGCTTTGAGGCAATTTTCCCGCAATTCGGGGGCCTGCCGCAAGCGACAATCTCAACTCGGCGCATAGGTTGCAAACAAACTGACCAGCCACAGCACCATGCCACCCAAGACAATCTCGCTCCAGCAGGCCAGTAGCAAACCGCGTTGCGCCAGCTTCGGCACGCGACTCATCGCCGGCACCACCGCATAGCGGTTGGCCAGCGCGACCACCACCATCAGCGCCACCAGCGCAATTTTAAACAGCAGCAGGCGCTGATACGGCGATGCCAGATCCAGCGGCCAACCGCCAAGAATAATCAGGCTGTTGATCACGCCGGTGACGATCACCACAATCACCGCGAGGTGCCCCCAGCGGGAGAAGCGAATCAGGGTGACAATGGCGTCCACCCGCCATTGTGGTTGTTGCAGATAACGCAGGCACAGCAAGAGCGGCAGCAGGCTGCCGAACCAATAGCCGGCTGCCAATAAATGCAGTACGTGATTGAAACGATGCAATAGCCCTAGCGCACCGTCGTGCATCGCGGCGTGGCCAATCAACGCCATGCTGGCCAGCAGCAACACACTGAGAACGCTACAGGCCGTATTGCGCCGCCTGACCGGCAGCCACAGCGCCGCCAGCGCCAGCAATGCCAAACCGATATGCCAGCGCCATACATCGCCGAAGGTGGTGCCAAGCACCGCCAACCAGACATCGGGCCGGTAGGTATCTGCCCAACCGTCGCCCATCTGCCCGGCCTGCACCGCCACCATCGCCAGCGCCGAAAGCGCGGCAGTGAGCGTCGAGACGATCAACAGTGGGCGTACATCGCGGGAAAGTAATGGAGCAAGGCGCTGCGGCGACAACAAGGCGGTGAATAGGCTGATACCAAACATCAGCATCACCGCCACAAAGTGCACCAAGCGACACAGGACAAACAGAGTCGCTAATGTCATCGGTTATTTTACGGTGAAGCTGTATTGACCTTTGGTTTTGTGACCATCAACCGACACCACGTGCCAACTGACCTGATATTTCCCGGCCGACAGCTGGCCTTCGATTGGCACGTTGAGCTGGGTGTTATTGTTGGGGTCAAGACTCAGCTTACCGGTTTTCACTTCACCGTTATCTGGCCCGGTGATTTTCACACCGCTAAAGTTGGGTTCAATGCCCTCAGAGAAACTGAGGGTCAGCGCCTGTGGCGCCGGGCTGACGGCGGCGTCTGCGGCCGGCGTTTGCACTTTCAGATGCGCATGAGCCAATGCCTGCTGCGATGACAAACCGACAAACAGCACCAACAATGTGGAAAGCAGGCGATAAGAGGAGCGAATTTTACCGATCATAACGGCGTCCTTAATGTAAATGATAAGGTAATCAGGGTCAGAACCGAGGCCATCCCTGTAACATAGCGGGACAAATGATAACCATGCCCCCGCGGCAAGTCGAGCGCATCACTGCCATTTTGCGATCGCGTAGCACGTATCGCTGGGTAACCCGGCTAAATGCAGGGTATAAAAAAACCGCGTTCTGCAAACAGAAACGCGGTTTTTGACGGGCCGACCAATCAGCCCTGGCCGTGATTGCCTTCAGCCGCCGCGCCCATTTTCTTCAGGTCTTTATCGATGAAGAACAGCGCCTTGCCACTGTTACCCACCAGAGCCAGTTTATCCAGCACCGATTTGAACAGTTTCTCTTCTTCGTGCTGTTCGGCGACATACCATTGCAGGAAGTTGAAGGTAGAGTAATCGCGGGTGGTCATTGCCACGTGCGCCAGTTCATTGATCTGACGGGTGATCAGCTGTTCGTGCTCATAGGTTTGCTGGAATACGTCGGCCAGCGATGCAAACTCAATCGGTGGCGCCGCAATGGTGCCCAGCAATGGCAGCGAACCGGTATCGCTCCAGGTAATCAAACAGACGCTGCATATGCTGCATCTCTTCCTGAGAATGCTCCTTCAAAAAGGCAGCTGCACCTTCGAAGCCTTTGTCGCTGCACCATGCGCTCATTTGCAAATACAGGTTGGCAGAATAAAACTCCAGATTGAGTTGTTCATTTAACTGTTTTGCCATCTCTTGCGTCAGCATAAGTTTTCCTTTTAATTTTTGCAGGCCATTATTTAAATTTTCCGCATTATGCCCCGGGAAGAACAAAATAAAAACAGTTGATTTACATCTCAGGACAATTAATTTTTAAATACTTAAATATCAATAACATAAAATAAAAATTCTGACCGCCATGAAAATAAATATGATAACCATTTACATCTCTAGAAATAATTAAAAGCGAATCATTCTTATTTAAATTAATAAATACACTCCGGTAATCCGATGACAAGAATAACGGCAGTGTATGAATGCCGTGACTCTCCATGGTTTTCGAGGCTTGCCAAGCGCCCTGGAGTGGATTACCTTCTGCGCTGTTTGCATGCGGTAACGGTAAGGAGAACAGCGTGGGATACAATCTGGCAGAGCTTTCCAAAGATGAAATGGATAAGGTGAACGTGGATTTGGCCGCCTCTGGCGTGGCATTTAAAGAACGCTACAATATGCCGGTGATCCCTGAGGTGGTGGAACGCGAGCAGCCGGCACATTTGCGTGATTACTTCCGCGAGCGCGTGGCGCACTACCGTATGGAGTCACACAAGTTTTCTCGTCTGCCCTATGAACCGAAAATGAAATAGCGGCAAATGACGGGCGCGTTATACGCCGCCCGTTGCTTCACCGCCGGTGGCCAGGCATTACGTGCCGGCAAAGTTGTCGGTTGCCAGCATCAACTGATGCAATATGCCTGGCTCATCAAATGAGTGACCCGCTCCTTCGACAATATGCAGTTGCGCCTCTGGCCAGGCTTTGGCCAGGTCCCAGGCGTTTTGCACCTGACAGGCCATATCATAGCGCCCGTGGACAATCACCGCCGGAATATGGCGAATCAATGACACGTCGCGCAATAGCTGATCGTCACTGTCGAGGAAACCAAGATGGGTGAAATAGTGATTTTCGATGCGTGCAAATGCCAACGCGAAATCGTCCTCGCCAAACGACGCGGATTCTTTGCTTGGCAGCAGAGTAACGGTTTCCCCTTCCCATACGCTCCACAGCTTGGCGGCTTCCAGCTGCACCTCAGGATCCGATGAGGTCAACCGTTGACGGTAGGCGGCGATCACGTCCTTGCGCTCTTCCTCGGACAAGATCGACAGCACTCGCTCCCATTTTTCCGGGAAGAAACGTGACGCCCCGTCCTGGTAGTACCACAGCAGCTCTTGGCGACGCAGCGTGAAGATGCCGCGCAGCACCATTTCGCTGACGCGCTGCGGATGCCGTTGGGCATAGGCCAGCGCCAGGGTTGAGCCCCATGAACCGCCGAACACCAGCCACTGCTCCACGCCGGCCATTTCACGCAGACGCTCGATATCTGTCACCAGGTGCCAGGTGGTGTTGTTGTCCAGGCTAGCATGAGGACGGGAACGGCCGCAGCCACGCTGATCGAACAACAGCACTTTATAACGTTGCGGATCGAACAGCTGACGATGATGGGGAGAAATGCCACCGCCCGGGCCGCCGTGGATAAACACTGCCGGCTTGCCGTTGGGATTACCGCTTAATTCCCAGTAGATCCGGTGGCCATCCCCAGTATCCAGCCAACCGCTGTCATACGCTGCCAACGGTGGGTACAAACCTCGTAATTGTTCCATGGCGCTTCCGTCTCTTGGTGAGTTATGACTCCATCAAAGCCCAAGCGCTGCATCAGGTCAACGGCAAAACCCGAAAACTCCCACCGTTACCGGGTCCGGCGCGTTCGATTGCTTAAAATCAATACGACTTGCTTTACTTTACGCCACTGAGTGACGCTCCGACACGGTAAAAGGTGATTGGCAGCGCTGCTGGCTGCCGTTAAGCTAGTGGGGATAATTTCGCGAGGACAGCATGACGTTACGAGTAATAGATACCGAAACCTGCGGGTTGGACGGCGGTATTGTCGAGGTGGCCTCGATAGATATCATCGATGGCCAGCTCGCCAATCCGATGAGCGATCTGGTGTGCCCAGACCGGCCAATCGGCATCGAAGCGATGGCGATTCACCATATCACCGAAGCGATGGTGGAAGGCAAGCCACGTATCGCCGTCGCTATCGGCCGTTATATGGGGAGCGAATATTACGTGGCGCATAATGCCGCCTTCGATCGCGGCGTTTTGCCGGAAATGAACGGCCGCTGGATCTGTACCGTCAAGCTGGCGCGTGCGCTCTACCCCGGTATCAAATACGGTAATCAATATTTGCGTTATGCACTGAATCTCGAGGTACAGCTGCCGCAGGACACCACGCTGTATCCGCATCGCGCACTGTATGACTGCTACGTCACCGCCGCACTGTTGCAGCGCATCATCAAGGACTCAGGCTGGTCAGCGGAAGAAATGGCCAACATTACCGAACAGCCGGTGCTGTTAAAAACCTTCAAGTTCGGTAAGTATCGCGGCCAGCCGATCGATCGCATCGCCCAGGAAGATCCTGGCTATCTGCGCTGGATGCTGAAGTCGATTACCGACCTCAGCCCAGACATGAAGCACACGCTGAAGTACTATCTGGTAGGATAACTATGCGGGCAACCCTTGCTGCCCGCATTGACGTTACTCCGCCAGCGACAGGATAAAAGCATACTCCAGCGCAATGTCTTCGTAGGCTTTGAAACGGCCGGATTTCCCACCATGCCCGGAATCCATATCGGTGTGCAGCAATAGCTGGCGGTCATCGGTTTTCAGATCGCGCAGTTTTGCCACCCACTTGGCCGGCTCCCAATACTGCACCTGTGAATCATGCAAACCGGTGGTGACCAGCATATGCGGGTAATCCTGCGCGCTGACGCGATCGTAGGGGCTGTACTGTTTAATGTAATCGTAATACGGCTTTTGGTTGGGGTTGCCCCATTCGTCGTATTCACCGGTGGTCAGTGGAATGGATTCATCAAGCATGGTGGTCACCACGTCGACGAAGGGAACCTGCGCCACGATACCATGGTATAGCGTCGGTGCCTGATTGATCACCGCGCCCATCAGCAGACCACCGGCGCTGCCGCCCATGGCAAATACCCGCTTGGCATCACCATAACCCTGCTCTATCAGGCTGTGGGTGACGTCAATAAAATCATTGAAGGTGTTCTGCTTGTTGAACAGCTTGCCATCTTCATACCACAGTTGCCCCAATTCACCGCCGCCGCGAATGTGCGCCAGCGCAAAGACAAAACCGCGATCCAGCAGGCTCAGGCGACTGCCGCTGAACGCCGGATCCATGCTGCTGCCGTACGAGCCGTAGCCGTAAACCAGCAGCGGATTGCCAGCACGGGCAAATTTGTCAGCGCGATACACCAGCGATACAGGCACCTCAACCCCGTCACGCGCCGTTACCCACACCCGCTCGCTGCGGTAATTTTCCGGCGTGAAGTTCTTCACTTCCTGCTGTTTGAGCATCACCCGTTCGCCGCTGTCGAGATCCAGTTGATACAAGGTCGTCGGCGTGGTCATCGACGAATAGCCATAGCGCAGCAGCGCGGTTTCCGGCTCCGGATTATAAGCCAGCCAGGTGACATAAGTGGGATCGTCGAACGCAATGCGTTTTTCTTCGCCGCTGTTCCAATGAATCTGTCGCAGTTGGGTCAAGCCAGCCGCTCGCTCCTCCACCACCAGCCAGTCGCGGAACAGGTTAAAGCCCTCCAGCATCACCTCGCTGCGCGGCGCGATCAGCGTTTGCCACTGCGCTTCGTCGGGCTGGATGCTTTGATACAGGCCGAAGTTCTTGCCGTCCTTATTGGAACGAATATAGAAATGCTGGTGATAGTGATCGAGACCGTATTCATGATCCTTGCGACGCGGGACAAACAGCTGCGGCATCGTTTCGGCGCTGTCGGCGTCCAGCAGCAGAATCTCTGATGTGGTAGTACTGCTGAGGTGGGATCAGGATATAGCGTTCGGAAGTGGTCTTTTCCAGGCTGACGTAGAAAGTGTCGTCGGTTTCTTCGTAAACCAGCACGTCCAGCAACGGGTCGCTGCCGATCACATGGCGGTAAACCTGATATGGCAGCAGCGTCTTGGCATGCTTGCGTACGTAATAGACGCTGGCAGAATCGTTGGCCCATTCAAAGCTGCCAGAGGTGTTTTCCAACACCTCTTCGGCCCAACGCTGCTCTTGCAGATATTTGAATCGAATATCATATTGCCGGCGTGACAAAAAGTCCTCCGCCAACGCCATGACTTGATTGTTCGGGCTGACTTCCAGCCCACCCAGGGTATAAAACTCGCGCCCTTCTGCTCGCTGGTTGCAATCCAGCAGCGTCTCCCACTGCTCGGTTTCAGCCGCCGGCTGGCGCATGTACAGCGCATATTCGTTACCCGGCTCGTAACGGGTCTGGTAACGATAGCCATGGCGTACGTGCGCACCGAATGCTCCTGCTGCGGGATCCGTGCCACCATTTCTTCGTATAGCGCTTCACGCAACGCCTGCTGCGGTTGTAACGTGGCCTCGGTGAATGCATTCTCCGCCTGCAGGTAGTCCAGCACCTGCGGATCGGTGCGTTCGTCGTCGCGTAGCCAATAGTAGTCGTCAACACGGGTATCGCCGTGCGTGGTGATAGGATACGGCCGTTTCTCGGCTTTTGGAGGTGTCATCATTACTAAATCATCCGCTTACAAACATTACTGTAAGGGTGGCACGTTTTCTTCAGGATAAAAAGCGGTACGGTTAGGCCAATTCGCGCTTTTTCTGGTTCACGTCGCTTTCGATGCCCTGCTTGACGTCCGCCGGGATTTTCAGCGACTGCGCCAGCGCATCCAGATAGCCGCGCTCCATAAAATGATCGACGTCGATAACCATGCAACTCAGGTAGTACACTTCCAACGCTTCATCTTCGTTTTTGACGCTTTGAGCGATCAGATCCGGATTCAGCGGTTGGTCGATCGCCTGTTGCACCCAGGTCTGCGCTTCTTCCCCTACCTGCAGCTGTTCCAGGCTATGGTCGATGGCGCGGCGTTCTTCAGCATCAATATGGCCATCGCTCTTGGCGGCGAACACCAATGCCTGCACCAGGCGCTTGGCACGTTGGTCAACCGGAGTAATCTGGTTGCCGAACTGCGGCTCATCCTGGTGGGTTTCCTTGACTCGCGCCTTGTATTTGTTCCAAATCACCGCGCCCACCGCGGCGCTCCCCCCGATAATCAGCGCGTTTTTGCCAAACTTGCCCACCAGTTTGCGTGACGACTTGTTAGCCAGCAGTACGCCAACCAAACCGCCCAGCGCGGTAGGTGCCAGCAGCTTGCCGATGCCTTCACTTCCGCCAGCGGCCCCGGCTTTCTGCCCCAACATCGATTGAATCTGCTGCATCCAGTTGTTTTTCATTGTCGCTCCTCACCAGTATGTCGACGCGCAACGGCATTGCCAGGCCGCGCGCAGTTAGCCACCAGATTAGGGGATCTTTTGTCAACTTACGTATGGGGATGAAAACTTGTGTTGAGCAGCCGGAGATTGGCTCGGTTAACTCGAGGGTAAAGTGCGGTCATCATCAGGGCGCACATGGCGCCCTTGGCAGAGCGGTTACGATAACCGGAGGAAGTTACTCCGCGACGCTGTAAGCGATTTCGCCCTGGTTGCAGTTGAGCGTTACGTTGTAGATTTTGTCCGTCTTGCTGCCACGCACCGTCAGCGGCACCTGCCAGACATTATCTTTGCCGACGATGGCGTCCGGACTGACCCAGACAATCGGCGTTGCGGTGCCCAGTTGCTTCTTGTCAGCATCCCAGCGCGTAATGCGGTTTTGCAAGAAATCGCGTTTTACCTGCGCCGCTACGTCCGCCGCCTGCAGGCCGCTGCATTGCGCAACCTTGGCGCTACGCAGTTGTTGCGCCTGTGCCGTACCGGTCAATCCAGCTACCGCCACCAGTGCGACCACCCATGACCATCCCGTTTTGTTCATATGTCCTCCCGTTGTGGTTATCACTATCCGGGGGGCAGCCCCGCTGCGAACAACGGGTCGGGCCGTGGGCTAGCGTTTGATAAAGGCAATCACAAACAGTTCGTCCAGCCCCGGATAGATTTCCTTGATAACCTGCTTCAGCTCGCCAAGCGGCATGTTTTCCTGTTTGGCGTGTTGTTCGGTCAACGCCTCCAGACGGATTGGCGTCACCGACAGCACTTCAATCAGGCAGAAAAACACGCCGTCCTCATGACGGCTGACGCGCAAGACATCCCCGGGCTGGAAGTGTGACTCACTGGCGTCCCGTAGAGTAATGGTTTTGCGCCCAGCCAGGATATCCGGCTCAAAGCGGCTGAAGAAAGTTATTCCGCGGCTCATTCTAGACCCTTTTTCATTACAATGCTGCAACATAAACCGCTACGCCGCCTGCTTTTCTGCCTGCGACTGGGGATTTTTGCTCGCGGCCGGCTTGTCGCCCTTGGCCTTGGCCGGTTTTTGGCTCACCGCCTGCGGCGCTGCACCACGCAGAATTTGCGTCAGCGCCTCTTTATGTTCTGCCAGATAGAAGCTCAGGGCTTCGCGTTGCTCTTCCTCCAGCGTTAGTGGCGCCTGTTGTAGCCACTCGCCAAGACTGTCGGCCAGATCGAGCATTTTGTCGTAGGCATCGGCTTCTTTCTTGCTTGCGAACGTCATTTTTTCCTCACCGTTTCTGACCACCAGGTATTTTACTTCAACTGCCATCTGTGTATTCCTCAAAGGTTGAAACACTGTATTTATATACAGTATAAGGCGTTATAGTGCGGGGGTTCAAGCGCCCCCGCCTGTTATTATTTCAGCAGCCGCGCCTTGCAGCTTTTGCCTTTGATCTTGCCCTGCTGCAATTGTTGCAACGCCTTGCGCGCGCTGGCCTTGCGGATAGCCACGTAGGCGTGCACCGGGAACATATCGATTTTACCGACCTCGGCCGCGGTCAGACCCGCCTCTCCGGTCAACGCCCCGAGAATATCGCCGGGGCGAATCTTCGCCTTGCGGCCGCCGTCAATGCACAGCGTGGCCATTTCCGCTTCCAGCGGTGCCGTTGACGCACCGCTCAATTCACTGACTGACGCCCATTGCAACTTGCAGTCCAGATACTCTTCCAGCGCGTGGGCGCGTGTCATTTCCTGCGGCGCACACAGGCTAATGGCCAGCCCGCTCATGCCGGCACGGCCGGTACGGCCAATGCGGTGCACATGCACTTCCGGGTCGAACGACAGTTCGTAATTGACCACCAGTTCAAGATCCTTGATATCCAGACCGCGTGCGGCGACGTCGGTCGCTACCAGCACGCGACAGCTGCGGTTGGCAAAACGCACCAGCACCTGATCGCGATCGCGCTGCTCCAGATCGCCATGCAGTGCCAGCACGCTGATGCCGCGTGCCTCCAATGCTTCAAACACGCTCTGACAATCGCGTTTGGTATTGCAGAACACCACGCAAGACGTTGGCTGAAAATGGCGAATGGCGGCCACCAACAACGCCGGACGCTGATCGCGGGTGGTTTCGTAAAAGCGCTGAGCGATGGTGGTTGGCGCGTCGCCGTCGTCGACTTCCACGCTCAACGGCGCGCGTTGCACCCGGTCGCTGATGCGCTCGATGCCCGCGGGATAGGTCGCGGAAAACAGCAGCGTTTGGCGCTGCGGCGGCGTGTAGCTGATTACCTGGTCAATGTCGTCGGCAAAGCCCATGTCGAGCATGCGGTCGGCTTCGTCCAGCACCAGCACTTTCACCTCATCCAGCACCAGAGTCTTCTTACGCAGGTGTTCCTGGATACGGCCCGGCGTTCCCACCACGATATGCGGCGCATGCACCAGCGAATCCAGCTGAGCGCCCATCGGCTGACCGCCACACAGGGTAAGGATTTTGATGTTTTGCGTAAAACGCGCCAAGCGGCGCAGCTCTTTGCTGACCTGATCGGCCAGCTCACGCGTTGGACACAAAATCAGCGCCTGGGTCGCCACCTGGCTGACGTTGATTTTGTCCAGCAGGCCAATACCGAACGCCGCCGTCTTGCCGCTGCCGGTTTTTGCCTTGGCGCGCACGTCTTGCCCGTTGAGGATGGCAGGCAGCGCGGCAGCCTGTACCGGTGTCATTTCGGCATACCCCAGTTCATTGAGGTTGGCCAACTGTTCGGCTGGCAGCGGCAGGGAAGAAAAGGAAACTGTGCTCACGGCGATAACTCTTATATGGCAGATGGAAAGGCGGCGCGACCGGCTGGCCAGCACCGTAATAAGGCGTGATGATAACAGAGATAGCGAACTTTCTGGATTGCAGCCATAAAAAAACCCGCCGGAAGCGGGTTTTTTGGCAGCGACGTTGCGTTAGATGGCAACAACGTTGGCTGCGGCTGGGCCACGTTGGCTGTCCTGGATGGAGAATTCAACCTGCTGACCTTCTGCCAGAGTTTTGAAACCATCGCTGACGATAGCGGAAAAATGCACGAAAACATCTTTCGAGCCATCGGCTGGAGTGATAAAGCCGAAGCCTTTGCTTTCGTTGAACCATTTTACGTGACCGGTAATCTTAGTCATTTGACTTTCCTTTACTTGATAAACCTGCCTTGACGGCACTTACGGCGCGAAGGCCCTGCGTTCTGTAGGTCTTCTTTCGCCGCCAGTTATTAACGCATAATCGTCGTGACAGGGCAAATTTTTTCGTTCCTTATTAAAACAGCAGGTTACAGGACTAATTTTGCAAAATGGCCTGCGCGCTTTCGCCGGAAGGATGTCGGCGCAATCGTTTTCGTATATACTGCGCGCCTGTTTTTAGCCCCGTCAATTTTCACATCAGGGACCAGACTATGTTTACTATTGGAACCGCACTGTGCCCCTCCGCCACCCGTGTCATGCTGCTCGGCTCCGGCGAACTGGGTAAAGAGGTGGCAATCGAATGCCAGCGTCTTGGGTTGGAAGTGATTGCCGTCGATCGCTATGCCAATGCCCCGGCAATGCACGTCGCGCATCGCAGCCACGTGATTAACATGCTGGACGGCCAGGCGTTGAAGACGCTGATCGAGCAGGAACGTCCTGACTACATCGTACCGGAAATTGAAGCCATCGCCACCGACATGCTGGTGCAACTGGAGCAACAGGGCCACCATGTCGTGCCCTGCGCCGAAGCGACTCGCCTGACCATGAACCGCGAAGGCATTCGCCGTCTGGCGGCAGAGAATCTTGCCCTGCCGACCTCCAGCTACCGCTTTGCCGATAGCCAGGACGCCTTTTATCAGGCGGTCGACGACATAGGCTACCCCTGTATTATCAAACCGGTGATGAGCTCATCCGGCAAAGGCCAGAGCCTGATCCGTGACGCCTCGCAGTTGGCGGCAGCCTGGGAATATGCGCAACAGGGCGGTCGCGCCGGCGGTGGACGGGTGATTGTCGAAGGACTGGTCAAGTTTGATGTTGAAATTACCTTGCTGACCATCAGCGCGGTGGACGGCGTACATTTTTGCGCGCCGATCGGTCACCGTCAGGAAGATGGCGATTACCGTGAATCCTGGCAGCCGCAATGCATATCGCCGCTAGCGTTGCAACGCGCCCAGGCGATAGCCGAGCGGGTGGTCACTGCGCTGGGTGGTTACGGGTTGTTTGGCGTTGAGCTATTCGTTTGCGGCGATGAGGTCATTTTCAGCGAAGTCTCCCCTCGCCCGCACGATACTGGCATGGTGACGCTGATTTCACAGGATCTGTCGGAGTTTGCCCTGCACGTTCGCGCTTTCCTGGGTCTGCCGATCGGCGCTATTCGCCAGTTCGGTCCGGCGGCATCGGCGGTTATCCTGCCGGAGCTGACCAGCAGCGACCTGCGCTTTGGCGGATTGGATCAGGCATTGCAGGGGCACAACCAGCTGCGGCTGTTCGCCAAGCCTGACATCAGCGGCAAACGCCGTCTGGGCGTGGCGCTGGCCTGTGCACCGACCACCGAGCAGGCGGTTGAAATCGCCACTCAGGCTGCCGCGGCGGTAATGGTGCAAGGGTGATGGACAGGTAAAATAGCCAAAGCCCGGGTTACCCGGGCTTTGGTTTGATGAACAGGCGGAACCTGTTCAACGCTTAATAATCGTCTTCGTCTTCGTCATCTTGCGGCTCGGCATCCGGTTGCATACCCGGCGCATCCTCGTCTTCCTCGTCAAACATGACGGCAACCCGGGCACCCTGATGCTGTTCGCGGATCTGCTGCGCAACCACGGCAATCGCTTCACCGCTGCTCATGCCCTGCTCCATCAATTGACGGATGCGATCCGCAGCTTCCTGCTGCTCCAGATGATTCAGTGACGGCATACCTGCAAGCATGTGTTTATCTCCAGCTGATTGGAGGGGGATTATACCCTGCCTACGTTACGCCGCAACCGCGTCACCCGGTTATTATTGTGCGGCCGGTTTTGGTACTGTGCCCATCAAAGCGCCACTGTTTCAGCCGCGAGCGCCATAACAAGACGTGCCAGGCCTGTTTCAGGCCGCGCGCGTTGGCGGTCATCAATCGGTCGATGCCGCGACGGTAGAACTCGCGGGTAATCTGCTGTTGCGCCACCGACTCCGGCTCACGGCGAATACTGTGGCAAATACCCAGCGCTTCACGGGCGATCTGCCAATGAAACGCCGGTCGCAGCCTAATCTTGTCGGCATAGCGGCGGTTAAGCGCCACCAGCATCTCGACGATCTTCATATAATGACGCTGATATTCGACGTTGGCCGCGCCGGTGCGACGCCGATTGCTGATCGAGCGGTCATGCACCCGCTGCCGATACAACGGCGTACTGAGATATTGTACCCGTTGGGCATTAAACATCACTTCGGTGGTCCAGGGAATATCCTGATGGTGCAGACCGGGTTCAAAATAGAGCCGATGCTGCTTAATAAAATCAAGCCGATATATTGCCAGCCACACCACATGAATAAATTTTCGCGTTTTCAAGGCACGCTCAAACCATTGCACGCCGCTAATTACCCCGGTCGATGACAGACGCGCAGCAGGAATAATTTCTTTTAATTCATTCTGCTGGGTGAAATAACGTTCACCGTTGCACTGCATGACATCCAACTGATTATTTTCAGCCATTTCGATCAACGTGGAATACATTTCCGGCGCCAGCAGATCGTCGGCGTCGGGAAAGGCGACATATTTGCCGCTCGCCACCGCCAGACCGGCGTTGCGGGCGACCGAAACGCCGGCATTAATCTGGTCGATAATCGTAATATGCGAATAACGCTCAGCGTAACGGCGAGCTATCTCAGCTGACCCATCGGTCGAACCGTCATTAATAATAATCACTTCCAACCGGCGTTCATCTTGTGCCAGCAGCGATTGTAAAAACGGTTCCAATAATTCGCCCGCATTGTGCATTGGGACGATCACGCTCAACATTAAAGACATAATCTACGTTTTCCTTACCTGTCGCCAGGAAAAGAATGTTTAAAAAAATGGCGCATGTTGCTAACCAGCGAAACGCCGGAATAATGACGGCCGAAAGCCCACGACGATCGCGTTTAACAAGGTTGCGTAAAAGAAAACTAATTTTTGCATGTTTGTATGCAACGAACGTCGCAAAAAATGCTTAGCTCGCTTATTATTGACTTGCCACATGAAGCGAGTTCGCATGCGCCGCCGCACGGAATATGGCAGAATATCCCTCAGGAACAGCCGCCCCGTAAGCCAGGTTTATTGCAATCCATGACTCAATCCGTACCAAACCTCAAATCGTTGCCGTACCATCGCCACGCCGTGCTGGAGCAGTTTGCTCCGCTGGCGTCTCAACCCTGGGCCATGCTGCTGCATTCGGGGTTCGCCGAGCATTCGCACAATCGATTCGATATTTTGGTCGCCGATCCACGCGTCACGCTGACCACCCGCGGCGAACGTACGCAAATTATCGCAGGTTCCAGCGTCGTTGAGTCGCCGGGCGATCCCTTTACCTTACTGCAACGGCAACTGGCCGCGCTGACGTTTGCCCCCACGGCGCGAGCCGATCTGCCGTTTCAAGGCGGCGCGCTGGGCCTGTTTGGCTACGATCTGGGTCGCCGGGTGGAGACCCTGCCGCAGGTGGCGCAGGCCGATATCGCCCTGCCGGACATGGCGGTAGGAATTTATGACTGGGCGCTGATTGCCGACCACCATCTGCAAACCTTGACCTTACTGAGCCATGATGATGTAGAGCAGCGCTGGCAGTGGCTAACGCAGCAATCATCGCCGGCAGCCAGACCATTTACCCTGACCAGTCACTGGCAAGCCAACATGACCCGGGCGCAGTACGGTGAAAAGTTTCGCCAGATCCAGCATTACCTGCGCAGCGGGGATTGCTATCAAATCAATTTGGCTCAGCGCTTTTCGGCTTCGTATCAAGGTGATGAATGGCAAGCGTTCCTGCAACTGAGCGCCAGCAATCGCGCGCCATTTTCCGCCTTCCTGCGGCTGCCGGACAACGCGGTATTGAGCGTTTCACCCGAGCGTTTCCTCTGGTTGGAAAATCAACAGATTCAAACCCGGCCGATCAAAGGCACGCTGCCGCGACTGGCCGATGCCGAACAGGACGCAGCTCAGGCACAACGGCTGTCAACCTCGGCGAAAGATCGAGCCGAAAACCTGATGATCGTCGATTTGCTGCGTAACGATATCGGCCGCGTGGCTCACCCCGGCAGCGTACGGGTGCCGGAACTGTTCGTGGTCGAACCCTTTCCGGCAGTGCATCATCTGGTCAGTACCGTGACCGCAACGCTGCCCAGCACGACGCCGGCCAGCGCGCTGCTACGTGCCTGTTTCCCCGGCGGTTCGATCACCGGCGCTCCCAAGGTGCGGGCGATGCAGATTATTGAAGAACTTGAACCGCAGCGACGTAATGCCTACTGCGGCAGCATCGGCTATCTCAGCGCCTGCGGCACCATGGATACCAACATCACCATCCGCACACTGATCGCCGAACAGGGTCGCCTGTATTGTTCGGCCGGCGGCGGCATCGTCGCAGACAGCCAGGAACAGGCGGAATATCAGGAAACCTTTGATAAGCTGGGGCGTATCTTGCCACAACTGGGGGAGTTTACCGTTTCGTGAGCCAACCGACCTACCCGGCCTCGCTGGCTGACTTTATCAGCCGCTTCCAATTGCAGTTGCCACAGGCATCGCGGATCTCACATAACGTGCGGCCAGCGGCGGTATTAGTTCCGATTATCTGTCGGCCAGAGCCGACGCTGCTGTTAACGCGCCGTGCCGATACGTTGCGCAAACATGCCGGCCAGGTGGCCTTTCCCGGTGGTAAAACCGATGCCAGCGACGCTTCAGCCACCTTCACCGCGCTGCGCGAGGCGCAAGAAGAAGTTGCCATCCCGCCGGCGGCGGTCACCGTACTTGGCCAGATGGCTCCGCTCGACAGCAGCACCGGCTTCCAGGTCACGCCGATCGTTGGCCTGATCGCGCCGGATGTGCAGTTCCATGCAATGAAGACGAAGTGGCAGACGTGTTCGAAATGCCGTTACATGAAGCATTGACGCTGTCGCGCTACTACCCGCTGGATATTCACCGCGCCGGACATGCGCATCGGGTCTATCTGTCCTGGTATCAGAGCCAGTTTGTCTGGGGCCTCACCGCCGCCATCATCCGCCGTCTGGCGCAACAGGTGAGCCTCTGACGCCACCAACCAGTGACCGCGGTCACATCCTGTCGGGGGTATTTTGCGACTTTCGACGGTAAAGCGATCGCCATCACTTCATCAGTTTGCTTTTTCGACTACCTTCCACGCTATCGGGCTTTTAAAAAAACTGTAAACCCGCTCTTCAACCTTACGAAATAACTGTAAAATACGCTTGCCTGGTATAAACCACTGTAAAAACAGGGTCAGCGCCAACGGCAATTGGTAGCAAAAAAAAGTAACACCAAGGATTATTTTATTTCATGCGAAAAAGGCAACCGAACCCGTACGGCCCTTTTACAATATCGCTGTTCCCTGCGTGGTTTTTAACCGCCGCAGCCATAACAACATGCCTCTTTAAGGAGTTTTAGCGTGATTAGCGTTTTCGACATGTTTAAGATCGGCATCGGCCCGTCCAGCTCTCATACGGTTGGACCGATGAAAGCCGGCAAACAGTTTGTCGACGATCTGGTAAATAAAGGCCTGATGCCTTCTATCACGCGTGTTGCCGTAGACGTTTACGGCTCACTCTCATTAACCGGTAAGGGCCACCATACCGATATCGCCATTATCCTCGGCCTGGCCGGCAATATGCCGGATACCGTGGATATCGACAGCATTCCCGGATTTATTCGCGATGTAGAACAACGTCAACGCCTGATGCTGGCCAGCGGCATGCATGAGGTCGATTTCCCGCGTGACGGCGGCATGGTGTTTCGCAGCGACAACCTGCCACTGCATGAAACGGCATGCAAATTCACGCCTATGCCGGTGAAAAGCCGGTGTACAGCAAAACCTATTACTCGATCGGCGGTGGCTTTATCGTCGACGAAGAACACTTCGGCAAGGCTGACGCCAACGAAGTCACCGTACCGTATCCATTCCATTCCGCCGCGAAATGCTCGATCACTGCCGTGACACCGGCATGTCATTGTCCGGTATGGTGATGCAAAATGAACTGGCATTGCATAGCAAACAAGAGATCGATACCTATTTTGGCGATATCTGGCAGACCATGCGCGCCTGTATCGATCGGGGTCTGAATACCGAAGGCGTACTGCCGGGTCCGTTGCGCGTACCACGCCGTGCTTCCGCGCTGCGACGCATGCTGGTGTCTTCCGACAAGCTGTCCAGCGATCCGATGAACGTGATTGACTGGGTGAACATGTTCGCGCTGGCGGTCAACGAAGAAAACGCCGCCGGTGGCCGCGTGGTCACCGCACCAACCAATGGCGCCTGCGGCATCGTGCCGGCAGTGCTGGCCTATTACGATCACTTTATCGAATCGGTCAGCCCGGATATCTACATTCGTTACTTCCTGGCGTCAGGTGCCATCGGCACACTGTACAAGATGAACGCGTCGATTTCCGGCGCGGAAGTCGGCTGTCAGGGCGAAGTCGGCGTGGCCTGTTCAATGGCGGCAGCCGGTCTGGCGGAGCTGCTGGGTGGCAGCCCGGAACAGGTATGCGTGGCGGCGGAAATCGGCATGGAACACAATCTGGGTCTGACCTGCGATCCGGTCGCTGGCCAGGTTCAGGTGCCGTGCATCGAACGCAACGCCATTGCTTCGGTCAAGGCGATCAACTCCGCTCGTATGGCGCTGCGCCGCACCAGTGAACCACGCGTATCGCTGGATAAGGTCATTGAGACCATGTACGAAACCGGCAAGGACATGAATGCCAAATACCGCGAAACCTCGCGCGGCGGACTGGCCATCAAGGTACAGTGCGACTGATCCTCAACCCCGCCACACGGCGGGGTTTTTTATTTCAAAATCAATAAAATAACCCACGCATTAGTGACACCGTCACTTATCACCTAACCGTTTTGGCCGCGCTTTATCCGTCATTAAACCGCAGAAATACCCTTCTGTTCCGGTAAACTGAAATATATTATTGCGTTATCATCAATTGTTGACCCGTGACAGGCTAGAATTAGCCAAGAATCATTAAGGGGAATAGAGTCTGATGGTGGCATCGGGCTGGCTTAGCGAACAAGGATTTAGCCGATGTTGATGTCCCAACTTGCCGTCACGAAATATCGCCATTACCGCTGGCTGCTCGCCGGTGCGGTTGGGTTGGCGGTGCTGATGGTGTCGCTGTGCATTCGCTATTATCAACAGGTTAAAAGCATCGAGCGTGATCAACAGGTCTTTGCCGCCCGCATTGTCAACAAACTGGATAACCTGCTGAACCCCGCAACGCAACAGGCGCTGCGTATTATGCCGCTGATTGGCCAGACCTGTGAAAAATCGATCCCCACGCTACGTTATCGCATGGCGCAAAACCAGGCGTTGCGCTCATTGCTGCTGGTGCAAAACGGCAATATCTACTGTTCCAGCCTGTTTGGCCAACGCAATTACCAGTTCAGCGCCATTTTCCCGCATATTGATGCCCATGCCGGCCCGCAACTGGCTTTACGCCCTTCGATCGCCGTTTCGCGCGGACTGCCGTCGCTGGTACTGTGGTTGCCGCAGCCTGACAGCCAGGTCAGCGGCGTATTGTACGTCTACAATATCGAAATGCTGGCCAGTTTCCTGCTGGAGCCACAGACGCCTTATGCCCAACGGGTGGTGCTGAACGTCAATGGCAACAGTCTGGGCTACGGCGACCGCGAAATCTTGCGTAGCGAAACGCTGACCCAGGACCTGCGCTATACCGCCACCTCAGGCCGCTATCCGTACTCCATTTCGCTGTATAGCCCTGACAGCGCTTCGCTGGCATTAGCCGCCCTACCGGGCCACGTGCCGTTGGCATTGCTGATAAGCCTGTTGGCCGCCTATGTCGTGTATCTGATGACCGCCAACCGCATGAGCCTGGCGTATCACATCAGCCATGCCATCACCCATCGCGAATTCCGCGTGTATTGCCAGCCGATCATCAACGGGGAAACCGGGCGCTGCGTGGGGTATTGAAACCCTGCTGCGCTGGAAGAACAAACGGCAAGGCTGGGTATCGCCGGACGTGTTTATTCCGCTGGCGGAACAGCATGGTCTGATCGTTACGCTGACCCGATTTTTAATGACCACGGTGGTCGATAACCTGCGGCTGTTCCCGCCGCGTCCCTCGTTTTACATCAGCATTAACGTCGCCGCCGAGCATTTCAATTCGCAATGCATTATTGATGATATCCGGCGCATATGGCTGCCGGCCAATCCAATGCCTTCCCTGATGCTCGAACTCACGGAGCGCTCGGCGCTGTCTGACATTCAAGACGATCAGATCAAGGCGTTGAAAGCCTTGGGCATCATGCTGGCGATCGATGATTTCGGCACCGGGCACAGCTCGTTGAGTTATCTGAAAACCCTCAGTCCCGATGTGCTGAAAATCGATCGCGGTTTCACCGCCGCCATTTGGCACCGATGCGATTAACGCCACCGTGACTGATACGATAATTACGCTGGCGCATCGTCTGAAGCTGAAACTGGTGGCCGAAGGGGTAGAAAGCGCCGAACAGGCGGCCTATCTGTGCTCGCGCCAGGTGAACGCCATGCAGGGGTATTACTTTGCCAAACCAATGCCGATAAACGTTTTTCCGCTATGGTTAGCGCGTTATGAGACACGTCAGCGAGTATTGCATCAGCGGGAGGAACGACAGAAAAGGAGTAATAAGCCGGAGGCATGAGCCCCCGGCTGTGGCGTTACTGTTGTTGTTCGAAGGAGGTGGGGACTTTACTGATGCGCACCAGTTCGATGCGATAATCCGTCGCTTCGAGAATTTCAAAACGCAGATGATTGAGTTCCACCACGGCACCCACCGGTGGCATCTGGCCGTAATGGGCCAGCAGGAATCCCGCCAGCGAGGCGTAGTCCGCCGTTGGGCTCACCAGATCGTCACAGTTCAGCGCCTGCTCCAGCGAGTGTACGTCGGCGCCGCCCTGCACCAACCAGCTGTCGCCCTCCGCCACGATATCTGGCGTTTCATCTTCGTCGGGGAATTCACCGGCAATCGCTTCCAGCACATCCAGTGGCGTAACCAGCCCCTGGACCACGCCGAACTCGTTGGACACCACCACCAGACGACCTTTGGCCCGGCGCAGCACCGACAGCAGATTGATCACGTCCATGGTGTCCGGCACCACGATCGGCGGCGTGCGCGCAGCAAACTCGGCGATGTCCTCGCCCTGCTCCAGCGCGATCAACAGGTCTTTGGCGCGCACTACGCCAACGATTTCATCCAGCTCGTCACGGCAAACCGGGAACAGGCTGTGCGGCGTGTCCAGCAACTGGGCGCGCACCTCCTCTAACGAGCGATCGCAATCGACCCACGAGATCTCGGTACGCGGCGTCATCACGCTGCGAATCGAACGCGATGCCAGCGTCAATACGCCGCTGATCATATAGCGCTCTTCCTCGGCAAAGGTTTCATCCACCGGTTGCGGCGCATCTTCCGCCGTCTGTTGCTGCGCACGCTGCTGGCCCATCAGGCGCATGATCGCCTCTGCAGTACGTTCACGCATCGGACGTCGCGCCTGGTGCTTGATAAAATTGCGTCGTGCAATCTGGTTAAACAGCTCGATCAGGATCGAGAAGCCAATCGCCGCATACAGGTAACCTTTAGGAATGTGCAGACCAAATCCTTCGGCAATCAGGCTCAGGCCGATCATCAGCAGGAAGCTCAGGCACAGCACCACAATGGTCGGGTGGGCATTGACGAAGTTGGTTAGCGGCTTGGATGCCAGCAGCATTACCAGCATGGCAATCACGACCGCCGTCATCATTACCGGCAGATCGTTCACCATGCCAACGGCGGTAATCACCGCGTCAAGCGAGAACACCGCATCAAGGATGACAATCTGCACCACTACCGCCCAGAACTTGGCATAGCCGCGGTTGCCGCCATCCTGGTGGGTTTGCCCTTCCAGGCGTTCATGCAGCTCCATGGTGGCCTTGAACAGCAGGAACACGCCACCAAACAGCAAGATCAGGTCGCGTCCCGAAAAACTGAATTCCCCCACGCTGAACAGCGGCGTGGTCAGCGTCACCATCCACGAGATCACTGACAACAGGCCCAGGCGCATGATCAGCGCCAGCGACAGACCGAGAATGCGCGCTTTGTCACGCTGCTTCGGCGGCAGTTTATCGGCCAGGATGGCGATAAACACCAGGTTGTCGATGCCCAACACGATTTCCAAAACGACTAACGTCAGTAACCCAGCCCAGATTGAGGGGTCCATTAAAAATTCCATTATCAGACTCCGGAAAAAAGACAGGTTCGCTGAGCCGCACGCAGGCGCAACGCATCGCACGCAGGGCGTGAGATAACAAACACAGCAAGAGATCGGGATGGTACTACCGGGAGATGGCCGAGCGGCCGCGAGAAAGCATTAACGCCAACCGGTGGCGGGTAAAGCCGTGGAAAACAGTAACTTCGGTGACAGTCCATAGGGTGGGCTGAGGCCCTTCACTCCTTGGTTATAAAAGAAGAAATTACTTTATCAGGAATTTTATTACCGTCAACGCGCTTTTTTTACCAGCACGTCGCGCTGTCATACGGTTGCTGTTTAATTCCTCAAACGCGTATTGAGTGAACGTTTAACGCGTAATAGCTGAGCGACGTCACATAATTTATTTTTTCACTCACTAAAATAAATGGCGAAAACGTGCATTGCCGCATCCAGGCTTTTGATACTGCGTGACAAAGGTTCCGGGTGCGTTGGTTAATTTCTACCATAATGGATCTGAACATCGAGGGTGACTGCCAGGAAGGTGGCAAACAATGACACATTCCGTGTCAGAGGTTTAATGAGGAGGTAGCGAGTGGCAATAGCTATTATCATCGGCACACACGGGAGCGCGGCGGAACAGCTGCTGAAAACCGCGGAAATGCTATTGGGCGAACAGGATAACGTCGCCTTTATCGATTTCGTTCCCGGAGAAAACGCCGAAACATTAATTGAGAAATATAAATTAAAAATCAGTGAATTAGACACCAGCGGCGGCGTCCTGTTCCTGGTCGATACCTGGGGTGGCAGCCCGTTCAATGCGGCAAGTCGCCTGGCGCTCGACAAGGCGGATTATGAAGTGATCACCGGCGTCAACATTCCAATGCTGGTTGAGACTTTCATGGCACGTGATGATGACCCCGGTTTTGCCGAGCTGGTCGCACTGGCGCTGGAAACCGGCCGCGAAGGCGTCAGAGCGCTGAACAAACCCGACGAAGAACCCGTCAAGCCCGCGGCCAAAAGTGCCCCAGCGCCGGCTGGCGCAGCGCCACAGGCGCCCCTTGGCCCAGACGATCACATGAAGATCGGCCTGGCGCGTATCGATGACCGCCTGATTCATGGCCAGGTCGCCACTCGCTGGACCAAGGAAACCAACGTCAGCCGCATCATCGTCATCAGTGACGAAGTTGCAGCCGATAACCTGCGTAAGACTCTGTTGACACAGGTTGCGCCACCGGGTGTTACAGCCCACGTGGTTGACGTCGCCAAGGCGATTCGCGTGTGGAACAACCCCAAGTATGCCAATGACCGCGTCATGCTGCTGTTTACCAATCCAACCGATGTCTGGCGTCTGGTGGAAGCCGGCGTGGATATCACCTCGGTGAATATCGGCGGCATGGCGTTCCGACAGGGTAAAACCCAGGTCAATAACGCGGTTTCCGTTGATGAAAAAGACATCGAAGCGTTTAAGAAATTAAACGATCGCGGTATCGAATTGGAAGTTCGCAAAGTCTCGTCCGACAGCCGTTTAAAAATGATGGACCTGATAAACAAACTTAATTAATGGCGATTGCCAATAATTATTCTTACTCAGAGCTCTTGGTCATAGGAGAAGTACAATGGAGATTACCACTCTTCAGATTGTGCTGATATTTATCGTCGCATGTATTGCCGGGATGGGTTCCGTTCTGGACGAGTTCCAGTTCCACCGCCCGTTGGTCGCCTGTACGCTGATCGGCTTTATCCTCGGTGATATCAAGACCGGCATCATTATCGGCGGTACGCTGGAAATGATCGCCCTCGGCTGGATGAATATCGGTGCTGCCGTTGCGCCAGACGCCGCGCTGGCGTCGATAATTTCCACCATTCTGGTGGTGGCCGGCGGCCAAAGCGTCGGTGCCGGGATCGCACTGGCCATACCGTTGGCCGCAGCCGGTCAGGTACTGACCATTATCGTTCGTACCCTGACCGTGGCCTTCCAGCACGCGGCAGACAGCGCGGCCGAACGTGGCAGCCTGCGCGCCATCACCTGGCTGCACGTTTCCGCCCTGCTGTTGCAGGCGATGCGTATTGCCATTCCAGCGGTTATCGTTGCCGTTTCGGTGGGTACCGCCGGCGTACACGCGTTGTTGAATTCCATTCCTGAAGTGGTCACCACCGGTCTGAACATCGCCGGCGGCATGATCGTGGTGGTCGGTTACGCGATGGTCATCAACATGATGCGTGCCGGTTACCTGATGCCGTTCTTCTATGCCGGTTTCGTTACCGCCGCCTTCACCAACTTCAACCTGGTGGCATTGGGGGTGATTGGCGTCGTCATGGCCGTGCTGTACATCCAGCTCAGCCCGAAATACAACAAGCCGCAGGTTGTTCAGGGTGGCCCTGCTCAGCCGAACGATCTTGATAACGAACTGGACTAGGAATAGGTGAGAGAAATGGTTGATACAACTGCTGCTCAAAAGAAACTGACGCCGGCGGATATCCGCGGTGTGTTCCTGCGATCGAACCTGTTCCAGGGTTCCTGGAACTTCGAACGTATGCAGGCGCTGGGTTTCTGTTTTTCGATGGTACCGGCGATCCGTCGCCTGTATCCGGAAAACAACGACGATCGCAAACAGGCGATCAAGCGCCATCTGGAATTCTTCAATACCCACCCTTATGTCGCCGCGCCAATCCTTGGCGTCACCCTGGCGATGGAAGAACAACGTGCCAACGGCGCGCCGATTGACGATGCGGCGATCAACGGCATCAAGGTCGGCCTGATGGGGCCACTGGCCGGCGTGGGCGACCCGATCTTCTGGGGCACCATGCGCCCGGTATTTGCCGCGCTGGGTGCCGGCATCGCCTTGACCGGCAGCCTGCTCGGGCCGATTCTGTTCTTTGTGCTGTTTAACCTGGTGCGTCTGCTGGTGCGCTACTATGGCGTGGCCTATGGCTATCGCAAAGGGGCCGATATCGTCAACGATATGGGCGGTGGCTTCCTGCAAAAACTGACGGAAGGGGCGTCGATTCTCGGCCTGTTTGTCATGGGGGCGCTGGTTAACAAGTGGACCCACGTCAACATCCCGTTGGTGGTGTCGAAAATTACCGACCAGACCGGCCATACCACGGTTACGACGGTGCAAACCATCCTTGACCAGTTGATGCCGGGGCTGATCCCGCTGTTGCTGACCTTCGGCTGTATGTGGCTGTTGCGGCGTAAGGTCAACGCGCTGTGGATCATTCTGGGCTTCTTCGTGATCGGTATTTTTGGTTACTGGATTGGCCTGCTGGGCGTGTAACGCCGTTTGACCGCCGGGGGCTCCCCCGGCTTTTTTTATCTGTGGAGCTGTAAGATGTCGCTGACGGACCTTGCCATCATGGTATTTATCGTACTGTTGCTGCTGTATGCGCTGTATGACGAGTTCGGCATGGATAAAATGCGCGGCGCGACGCTGCTCAAGGTGCAACTCAAGCGTAGCAACCGCATCGACTGTCTGATTTTTGTGGTCCTGCTGGGCATTCTGGTGTACCGAAATATTGCTGACCACGGTGCACCACTGACAACATGGTTATTAATATCTCTGGCGTTGGTTGCGGTTTATATTTCTTATATTCGCTGGCCAAAATTGTTATTCAAAGCGCAGGGTTTTTATTATGCCAACGCCTTTATTGAATACCGGCGAATTAACGCCATGAATTTGTCCGAGGATGGCGTTTTAGCCATCGATTTGGAGAAGCGACGCTTATTGATACAGGTTACCCAGTTAGATGACCTGGAGCGTATTTACCATTTTTTTGTTGAAAATCAGTCAATAAAAACCTGACTCATTGCAACGTAACCTTCCTGACGGTAGCATGATGGTTTAATCCATCAGTAACGCTGCCGTTTTTTTGTTTATTATTTCCACAATAACATTGTCACTACCGCTTATATTTCTGGCGCAACAACACTAATGAAAACAATTCTCAATTTCATTAAACCAGTGCATTGCAATTAATGGTTGTATCCGGGAAAAATAATATGCTAAGGTTGCGCCCGTCATTGGGGAGTAGCCGGTTTCTGGATAATATTGACCAGAAACGCCCGTATCAACATACTCGTTTTGCAGTCTGAAACGTGGTGCGGGCAGCCAGGTAAGGTTGGCGAGACCATAGACACGTAACTCCGTCGTTTGGTTGGGGGTGGGTTACGTGTATATGGAGCCGCCCGGCCGAGGCTATTTCACATGAATCTTTCCGCAACACTCATTCTGGCTTTTGGCATGTCCATGGACGCGTTTGCTGCGTCAATCGGCAAAGGTGCCAGCCTGCATCAACCGCGTTTTCGCGAAGCACTCCGCACCGGACTCATTTTTGGCGTTATCGAAGCCATTACCCCGCTTATCGGCTGGTCGCTGGGTCTGTTTGCCAGTCAGTACATCATGGAATGGGATCACTGGGTTGCCTTCAGCCTGCTGTTTATTCTCGGCATGCGCATGATTATTGAGGGAGTGCGTAACCGTCAACAGGAAACCGTCAAGGTGAAGCAGCACGGTTTCTGGCTACTGGTTGCCACCGCCATTGCCACCAGCCTGGACGCGATGGCCATCGGCGTAGGCCTGGCCTTCCTGCAGGTGAATATCGTTCATACCGCCATGGCGATTGGCTGTGCAACGATGATCATGGCCACCCTCGGCATGATGCTTGGTCGCTTTATCGGTCCACTGCTCGGCAAACGCGCGGAGATTATCGGCGGCGTGGTGCTGATTGGCATCGGCGGCAATATTCTGCTGGAGCACCTTGGTTACCTCGCCTAGTCGGCGTTGGGGACAAAAAAAACCTGCCGCTGGCAGGTTTTTTTTGTCTCAACCATGACGGCGATACACGCGGATGGCAAAGTCGGTCTCACAGGCGAAACTGGCGCTGGCCGTCAGTTGCCGTTGCGTCTCTGCCGAGGCTCGCCAGGCAAAAGGCGTCATTTGCAGCAGATTTGCCGCCTGTTCCCCCGATAACTGCAGCGGATAGGCCAGTGATTCACTCCGCGCCGTCTCAAAACCAGGCAATTGTTCATCCTGTTCAGCATGTAACTGAACTTCTTGATAAATAAGTTCTTTTAGCTGATATAAATGACGCGGCCCTGGTGACACCGTCACAACAACCCCACCTGGCCTCACTACCCTGGCCAATTCCTGCCCCTTGCAAGGCGCATAGATGCGCAATACCGCGTCCAGCGACGCGTCGGCGAAAGGTAGCCGATGGCTGGATGCCACGCAGAACGATACCGCCGGATAGCGTTTGGCAGCATAACGGACCGCCACCTTGGCCACGTCCAGACCATAGATACGCATTTCTCGCGCCTGATTGAGCCTCTGCGCCACCGCAGCGGTGTAATAGCCTTCACCACAGCCGATATCCAGCAAGGCCTGTGCATCACTGTCGAGCGCGTTATCCAGCAGTTCGGCGACCCGCTGCTGCAATGGCTGATAAAAACCACCGTCGAGAAACGCACGGCGCGCCTGCATCATTTCAACGCTGTCGCCGGGCTGTTTCGAGCGTTTATGCTGCACCGGCAGTAGATTGACGTAACCTTCCCTTGCGCAATCGAACTGATGGTTATTCTCACAGCGCCACTGCGGGGCGGTGAAGTGGAGATGCTGATGGCATAAGGGGCAAACATAAGACATGTGTTGAATTCCAGAGAGATGCGGCGCGGCTAGTCTAAATAAGCCGGCGGGCCGATGCAAGGCGCATCCCCAGCGCCTACCTGCGCGACGACGGCGATGCTGGCAGTATGGCATCGGCCAATACGAATTCATCATCCAATTACCGGCAAGAGCCGTGTCAACGGCAATGGCAGGGTATACACTGTCAGCTTCGCCCCAACACAGGTTAATCATCGGTTATGACTGACTATTCTGCCTTACTCAGCACCATTCCTGCCATTCGGCACGGTTTTGGCAATAAAAGCACCTTGCTACCGACGGACTTACAACACTACCGGGACACTCAGCCGGAAAAAAAACAGGTGCATGGCACACGCATCGTTGATGTTAGCCACCCTGCCCAGCCCTGCGGCGACGCCGACGGCGTGTATACCACTCAACCTGGCATTCTGCTCAGCGTACTTACCGCCGATTGCCTGCCGGTGATCTTCAGCCGGCGCGACGGTAGCGCCATTGCTGCCGTACATGCCGGTTGGCGAGGATTGCTGGACGGTATGCTCGAACGCATGGCGGCGCGTATCGAGCAGGACGATTCGACCGCCAACTGGGTGGCGGCGATTGGCCCGGCGGCAGGCGCCTGTTGTTATCAAGTCAATCAAGAGCTGGTTGAGCTATTTCAGCAGCGCTTGTCGTTGCCGGCAGAGTTGATCAGCCCGCATACGCGCCACCTTGATTTAACGGCAATAGCCAAAGGTCAACTGCACAACCTTGGGTTTGCCGCGGTCGACGACGCCGGCAGTTGCACCATCTGTACGTTAAATCGCGATCCTCAGCAGCCTCAGCGCTTCAAATACACCAGTTTTCGCCGCAATAGCCAACGTAGAGCGCAGGATCCGGCGCATCCTGGTATCAAAGGGCGCAATCAATACGCCGGGATTATCATTACCGGCTGAGCGGAAACGAAAAAGCCCGCACGAAGGCGGGCTTTTTGTACAGCTGACGCTGATTAGATAGCAGTAACGTTTACTGCTGATGGGCCTTTCTGGCCATCTTGGATTTCGAACTCAACGTTCTGGCCTTCAGCCAGGGTTTTGAAGCCGTTACCCTGGATTGCAGAGAAGTGTACGAACACGTCTTTGCTGCCGTCAGCCGGGGTGATGAAACCGAAACCTTTAGACTCGTTGAACCACTTAACTTGACCTTTGATCTTTGCCATCTTGAGTATTTCCTTTGGATTGTTTAAACCGCCCGTAGGCGTTACATAGACAAACTAGAGTCGTTACTGCTTGAGGCACTAAGATAAGGATCGGCAGAGAAGCGGTATTCAACGCTAACGTCTTTACTCAGAACTTCTTTACTGAAAATGCCACACATATACAGAACTGTACCTCGTTTTACCCAGATGCGTTATCACATACTCTGTATTCGATGGCAAGCCATTTTTAATCACCGGTGGACGTGTCGCACATAATTGAAACGGTCGAGAGCAACAAGCGCATAAATAGACTAAAATCTGTTGAAGCTCTCTCTATTTTCTGCTTTGTAAAGACGCCGCGCTACACTCCGCGCCCTGCCTGAAATTTAACAAAACTTTCAACCGTTCGACGCCGATCCGCAGTGACATATAGCGTCTTTCTGCGCGTGAACCGTTAAAATTTTTGAATCTTTATGAAATTTGATATGCATCATTTGTATAACGATGAACGGGTAAAGAAAATCATCGCCGCACTGCCGACTGACTATCACATTGATGCTACATGCGTGTTGCATCGCCATGACGGCCGGTGAGCCTGCGCCTTGTTCGCTGCATTGTAGTGCAGGCGACGGCCGCTCGATGAAAAATTGCACCATCAACGCGCAGGCAAGCTCGAATTAAGGCAACGCAGCGCAACGGCTAATTTAATTAGCCCCCTTGGTGAGTGATAATATATTTCCGCTTATCCTTTAATAAAAATAATATTATTAATACGCGGCGCATCCAATGGTCGCGCTATATTATCCAGGCCGGGTCCCAATCAACGTGGCTGCCCACTGCATGCGTCGATACAGACGATTGATGCGCCACACCACCTGTCGCGCACTGACAGTGAAAGCCCCGGTTACCGGGGGTGCCTGTTGACAAGCGCCCGGTTTCACCGCGAGCTGATTAATCGCCCAATTCGATACGTTGGCCAATCTTGAGCGGCTCAAATTGGTGCTGCCGTATTCCGGCCTGGCTCAAGGCCAATGCCAGCTGCTGTGGAGGATCATCCAGCGATTCATCGGCTAATTCAAATACGCCCCAATGAATGGGAATAACCCGAGGCTGTTTTAATTGTTGATACAGTTTTACCGATTGTTGTGGATCCATATGTTGCTCTTGCATGAACCAACGTGGTGCATAGGCGCCAATCGGCAGCGCGGCGACATCGAACGGCCCTAACCGGTCACCGATCTCTGCCAACCGCTCTGAATAGCCGCTGTCGCCAGAGAAATAAAACCGCAGTGACGGATGATGGATCACCCAGCCGCACCACAATGAGCGGTTACGATCCCACAGCGAACGCATGCTCCAATGGCGGGCTGGCGTCGCATGAAATGTCATTTCGCCCACCGACAGGCTATCCCACCAATCCAGCTCCTCTACCCGCGCAAAACGATAGCGGCGAAACCAGTTTTTCAGCCCCAACGGCACAATGAAGGTTGCCTGTGGAAAACGCCGTGCCAGCTGACGCACCGTGCGGCGGTCCAGGTGGTCATAGTGGTTATGCGATATCAGCACCACATCCACCGCGGGCAATTGTCTCACCGTCAACGGCGGCGGGGTACGGCGTTTGGGTCCATAGAAGCTCAGCGGTGAAGCTCGCGGTGACAGCACCGGATCGATCAACACATAGCGCCCGTCCAGACGCAACAATATGCTGGCATGCCCCAACCACCAGATACAATCCTGTTCGCCACCGAGATCGGCTTGCTGCCACCAGTTGGCAGTGAACTGCTGATAGCCGTCGCTCGGTGGCTTTGGCAGACCCCGTTTTTTGCGCTCATCCTGCCAGCGGCGCAGATCGCCCTCCTGACGCTGCGACGGCTCCGGATTGCGAAACCCCTGCGGCGTATGGTGCGCCTTGCTAGCATCATAATAACGATTGGTGTTTTTGTTCATGCTGTTTGAGCAACCTCACACGGAAACCATTCTCACCCTATCAAGTTAGACGTTTTGACGCGTGGAAAACAGTGCTCAGCCGAGCTGACCTTTTCGATTATCCCGTTGTCTGAGTCTCTGTGGGAAAGCAACGGCCGCTAAGAGCCCGTTAAGCATCTCTTAAGAACTTTATGTTTTACTTGTCAGGACAATCAATAAAGGAGGAGTTATGGGCCGTTCTACATCACGCAAATCGCGCGTCCGTTTGGGCCGTATTCGCAGCGCGATGCTGGCGCAAGTCCAGTATTGGAAAATGTACGCGACGATGAAGCTGCGTCGTCTGCGCGTACCGGCGCCATTGGCGGTACTGTTCGCAGCGATGGTGAGTTTTTTTGTTCTGGGGTTGCTGATGCTCAGCGTGGTGGCCATTGACATCGTCACCACCCTGTTCCTGCTGTGCAGGAAGATGCTGGGCCGCGATCGAGCGGACAGCGGCAACGCCTTTATGCCGCGCGGCTAGACCAACAAGGAGGCGCAAGCGCGCCTCCCCATACCGATTTAACGCCTACGCTGCAGCCGATTGCCGGTTTTGCGCCGCGTCAGCGTGAACCCGAGCCACAACAGCCCGATCCATACCGGGATCAGCAACACCGAAATACGGATACCGTCGGTGAGATACATGATGACCAGTATCATCGCCAGAAACGCCAGGCACAGGTAGTTGCCGAAGGGGTACCAAAAAGCCTTGAAATGCGGGATAACGCCCTGCCGATTCTTTGCCGCACGGAACTTCAGGTGCGCCAGACAGATCATCACCCAATTGATCACCAGCGTTGAAACCACCAGCGCCATCAGCAATTCAAACGCCTTGCCGGGCATCACATAGTTGATCAGCACGCCAATCGAGGTCACCAGCGCCGATAACGCGATTGACAATACCGGTACGCCGCGTGGGTTGACGCGCGTCAGCACCTTTGGCGCATTGCCTTGCGTCGCCAGGCCAAACAGCATACGGCTATTGGCATACACCCCGCTGTTATAGACCGACAGGGCCGCCGTCAGCACGACCACATTAAGCAGGGTCGCCACCAGGTTGCTGTTCAGCGCGTGGAAAATCATCACGAACGGGCTGCCGCCCTCCACCACTTTGCCCCAGGGATACAACGACAGCAGCACGGTCAGCGAGCCAATATAGAAAATCAGTATGCGATACACCACCTGATTGGTGGCCTTGGGAATGCTATGGCGCGGATCGGCAGCTTCAGCAGCGGTAATGCCCACCATTTCCAACCCGCCGAACGAAAACATGATCACGGCCATCGCCATGACCAATCCCATGACCCCATGCGGGAAAAACCCACCCTGCGCCCACAGATTGCTGATATCGGCTTCCGGACCACCGCTGCCGCTGGCCAGCAGATAGGCGCCGAACACAATCATGCCCATGATGGCCGCCACCTTGATTATGGCAAACCAGAATTCGGTTTCACCATAGATGCGCACGTTGACCAGATTGATCAGATTGATCAGCACGAAGAACGCTGCGGCCGACGCCCAGGTTGGAATTTCCGGCCACCAGTACTGAATATAGATGCCTACCGCCGTCAGCTCCGCCATACCGACCAGGATAAACATCGCCCAGTAGTTCCAGCCGGACAGGAACCCGGCGAAGTCACCCCAGTATTTATAGGCAAAGTGGCTGAATGAACCGGCAACCGGCTCTTCCACCACCATCTCCCCCAACTGACGCATGATCAAAAAGGCAATAAAGCCGCCAATAGCATAACCCAGCAATACCGAAGGTCCCGCCATTTTAATGGTCTGGGCAATGCCGAGAAATAGCCCGGTGCCAATGGCGCCTCCCAGGGCGATAAGTTGTATATGTCTGTTTTTCAAGCCGCGTTTTAGCGGGGTATCCTGCTGCTGGTCGCCCATCTTGTCCTCGTATGGCAAAAGGCCTTGCCATTACTGCACAAGATTTCGCCAATCAAAAAATGTATCTGCGGGCGGCTTTTTAACACTTAACCCCGCGAGCATCAAGGATTAGCACCGGGCAGGCTATGCTCCCGGCGCAGGCATGGGCAGGAATTGCTGAAACGTTGGGCGGCTATCGACCAGGCAGGTCGCACAGTTTACTCAGATTACGGGCACCGATCATCAGGGTTGCCACATAAGACTGGCGGCGGGTCACCACTTCAACCGCCACTCGGTCATTTTGATATTTGACCAGATAGGTCGAGGGCCAGCCCTGACGGCGCTGACCGAAACTTTCGGCGTGACGGTCAATTGCCGCATGGGCAACCACCAGATGAGACAGGTTTTTATCACCTTTGATAATGCGCTTCATAAACAGGCTCCGCCAAAGACAGTTCCGTTGTC
The DNA here is from genome assembly GCF_900635445.1 of Serratia odorifera. NCBI lineage: Bacteria > Pseudomonadati > Pseudomonadota > Gammaproteobacteria > Enterobacterales > Yersiniaceae > Serratia > Serratia odorifera. Next base: position 3,631,061 of record NZ_LR134117.1, on the reverse strand, counting down.
AGATTATGGAAAACATTAATCGATCATCAGTAATGGAGACTTAACGCGAGGTTTCCTGATTTTGCTGACTGAGCAGAAAACAGATCATCGCCGCACGCAACGGACTGCTGCTGTCGGCCAGCCATTCACCACGCGGAGAGGAGATCCGCGCTTGCCATTGCGGGCTGTCGCCGTGGCTATCGGGGTTCAGACTGATTTTATTGGCGCAGATAATCGGCCAGGCATCGGAGGGATTCTTGCAATAATCTTTACCCTTAACGCCGCCGTACGGGTACCATTTGTCCGGATTTTCTCCGGTAATCAGGGCAATACTGCGGTTCACTTCGGCGTCGCTTTCTTCATACCATTTAATCATCAGCTCTATCCATCTTTCGTTATGTTCGCGCTACATTACGATGCCAATACGACAGTTTTATGACGGCCAGAGCGGTTTTTGTATTATCTTCACTAATGTTTTATCGCGTTACCTTTACCCATCGTTCGATTACACTGCGTCTTTATGGTTGCCATTCTGGAGTCCCCATGCTTAGCGGTCTTAATCATCTGACGCTCGCGGTGCGCGACGTGGAACGCAGTCTCGAATTTTACCGGCAAACGTTGGGCTTTCACCTGCATGCGCGCTGGCAGCAAGGTGCCTATCTCACGCTGGGGGAGCTATGGTTGTGCCTGTCGCTAGATGATACGCGTGCAGCCTGCGCGCCGCGCGACTACACCCATTATGCGTTCAGCATTACTTCGGCAGACTTTCCTGCGATGGTCGAACGCCTGCGACAGGCCGGCGTTCGCCAGTGGAAAAGCAACCGTAGCGAAGGTGAATCACTGTATTTTCTCGATCCGGACGGACACCAACTGGAAATTCATAGCGGCGATTTGGCCAGCCGCCTGGCGGCCTGCCGAGCCGCGCCGTATCAGGGAATGGCGTTTTCAGAAGACCTGAAGTGAGAAGCCGCACGCGCGATAACCTGCCAATCCGTGGCTCTCTCACGGTAGCGGAACCTGATTAGCGTTCGGGAATAAATCCTTTGAAATCCAACGCCGGGTTGAGATCGTCATCATCGTCCAACGGCGTCTGGTCACCGCGAGCGTTGCCAACCAGGCGTTGCAGCAATGCGGTTTGCTGGCGCTGCTGATCGGCGATTTCCTGCAACAGGCGCACCTGTTCGTTGGCACGCACGCTGGCGCGATTGATCAAAAACCATACCCACAGCCCCACCAGCAGCGCAATCGGCACCATCACCAGTGCCAGCAGCCCCGACGAGCCAAAAACTGAATCTAACATGAACTATCCTACTCACTGCCAAAACGGGTATCCATCTTAACACTGCAAAGATGGGCGCGAACATCCTTGTCTCTGATTGCGCCATCTTCTACGTCACCACGGAACAAAGCGCGTGATCGAACAGATCCCCAACGCAAAGCTCTCGCCCTGATCGCAATAACTGTCGAGAGCAAGCAGATAAAAAATCAGGCATGCCACCACGGTCGCAACGATCACCAGGATTTTGTTTCGCAACAAACTTAGCAGCCTCATTGTTACCTTGTTAACCGAACCACAGATTATCACACGAAACTTAAACAAACTTTAACCGGTCGTTTAGATTTCTGTCCGCGACGTCGTTTTCAGAATAATGGCGTTGCTCAGGGTGACGCATCATGGCTAGAGTGCAGCAACAGGATGCTAAGAGGGAATAGAATGGGTAAGTTAATCAAATTGGTAGTGGCGGTCGCCGTGGCGTATGGCGTGCTGCTTTTTTCAGGTTACGGCGTATTGATTGGCAGTAATCAAAACGTTGGCGGGTTGGGATTGCAGTGCCAATATCTGACGGCACGCAACGTGGTGACGGCGCAGTATATTCATGGTGACAATGGCGTTATCGGTGTTTCTGACTGCCCGCTGTTCAAAAAGATTGAAACGGTGGTGGATTAACCGCACCACCGTCTGGCCGCCGGCGACGGCGGCCTCGCTTAATCGCGGCTGAACTTCAGCTCGATCAGCGCTATCGCTTTTTCAATTGCCCGCTTGGTGATCGGATCGGCACCCGCAGGATGCGTTGAAAAATCAATATTCTTCAGTTGGCTGGCCATTTTGTCTCGCACCTCGGTCGGCGCAATTACATCAATAACATCCAGAATCTGTTTTATCACCAGTTGGCAGGCCACCAGATCGGAAACCAGTTCCTGATCGTTGCTTAATGCATTGGACATAATCATTTCCTCTTTATTCAAACGCCGCACAGAATATCACGCCGTCAGACGCTTTGCCGCTTGCTAACGGCGATCGCGCTGAATTTACGGCGCTATTGGGCATGGGAGGTTAAAACCAGCAGTACATTTGGCCTATACTGGTGTTAACCCCAGCCAAAACCGCACAGGAGATGAGTTATGGCCAATCACAACGTTAAATCTTGGGCGACGGTGCGTGAAACCTCCGTCGAGATAGCCGAGGCGATTTTTGAACTTGCCGGGAACGATGAAGCGCTGGCGCAGAAAATCTGGGAGGAAGGCAGTGACGAAGCGCTGCAAATGGCCTTTGCCAAAACCGAGGCCGACCGGCTGTATTGGGGCGAAGAAATGGTAGAACGCAAAAACGTCTAAGCAGCAGGACAACAAAAAGCCCGGGTACCAAACCCTGGCTTTTTCGCCGATGCTTCAATGCGCAATGGATACCGCTCTCACTGGTCTTCACCTCCCGCACTTTCCGCTTTATTCACCCTCATCGCCGGGACGGCCATAAACACGGCAACCCCCACGACGACAACCAGAGTAATAATCACTGTCATTAACATGCGATCACCTCATCAACGTCAAGTTGCTACGGCGGATTCTCGGTCGTTTGTGTGTTGTACGGCTTGAATGCCCTGATGTTAGCGGCAGTATGCAGATTAGCCGTTTTGACCTGCGGCTGACAAGCTGGCTGATAGATTAAAATTCACAGCCGCGCGGTGGTTTTTGTCGAAGACAGCAAGTTGTGTATACTTCGCTTATGTCGTTCTCACACAGATGCACTGATGATACAACAACATCACCTCTCATTGGTCTGCGCCCTCAGCAAATGGGTTGAAACTCATCTCGGACGCGTGATCCATCTGGAAGAGCTGGCCGAGTATTCCGGTTACTCCCTCTGGCACATGCAGAAGTTATTCAAGGAAGCGACAGGGATCTCGCTCGGCAAATACATTCGCGAACGCCGGCTGGCGGGCGCGGTTTACCAATTGCGCAGTAGCGATGCCACGATTTTTGACATCGCACTGGATTTTGGCTTTGGCTCGCAGTCCCACTTTACTTATATGTTCCGCAAGCGTTTCAACATAACGCCTTATGATTTCCGCCAGGATCTAAGCGTAGATTTGCATATCGACCCGCCGCTGCACGTCATCCATCAAAAGCTGGCCTAGTCACTCCCTATAGCCGTGGACGGCTCAATGCGCGGCCAGCACCGCCAGCATGGCAATCAACGCCGGCAGGCCCTGCACCCACAGGATTTTGCGGTTGGCGGTCAGCCCACCATACAGCCCGGCGATCAGCACACACCCCAGGAAAAACAGCTGCCATACCGGCTGCGACAGCCACCAACTCCAGGTCAGCCCGGCGGCGAGAAAGCCGTTATACAGCCCCTGGTTGGCCGCCAGCGTACGCGTTGCGCTGGCAAATTCCCGCGTAGTACCAAACGCGCGCATACCGACAGGATGCTGCCAGAGGAACATTTCCAGCAGCAGAATATAAATATGCAGCGCAGCGACGGCGAGCAGCAAGATATCAGCGATAATTACCATTATTTTTTATGTGGCTAATAGCAATGAAAGGTAATTAAGTATATACCGTAACCGACATTGGCCAATTACGCGGTATAAAAAAACCCGCGATGCGGGTTTTTTAGAGTGGCCTAGGTTTAAGGTTAGATGAAAGCAACGAACAACAGGGCTGCTATTGAGACCCAAAACGCCGCCGTTGCAATAACAACATGGGATAATCTTGCACGATAGAGTATTTGGCTCATGATGACCTCTCTTGCTTCTTACTAACGGGAGTTGCAGTATTCCTATAGGAAAGATATTAACTTTTACCCGTCATTAATAATTTGCTGTGGATCACTTTTTTTTATTGAAGCTATATTCGATCAAAAACATGGAATTTTGATCACATTAATTAAACCTTGATAGAGCAATTTTTATAAAAAAGGACAAATGATATAGCCTTCAGGTATCAATCTACCCGCCAGGGCAGGTCTGGCGCGGTCATCCGCGGCCCGGCATAGCCTTTGACCTGCGGAAAACGCGCGTTTCCTTGTTGCCAATCTCGCTGTGCCGCCGCGATCTCCTGCTTGCTATGAGCAACAAAATTCCACCAGATGGTTATCGGTTGTTTAATCGGCTCGCCGCCAATCAATAACGCCTTACTGCCCTTTTCCGCCGTTAAGCGCAGCTTGTTAAGATTCATTCCCAAATAGGCAAATTCACCCGATGAAATTTTTTCATCATTAACCTCAAATGCACCAATAAGGGGCAAAAGACCTATTTCAAAATCGCTGCGTAATGGTAATTCCAAATGACCGTCGGCGTCCCATTGTAAGTCCAGTGCGATAAGCGGTGAGACGGTAAATACCGGCGAACGATATTGCTCAAATTGGCCAATGAGTAATGTCTGGGTTACCGCGCCCTTTTTCCAACGCGGCAGATCGGGGTAATGGTCAAAACGCGGAGCCATTTGCGCATGTTCTGCCGGTAAAGCAATCCATAACTGCGCAGCGTGCAATTGGCGAGGGTGACCGGTGGTCTGTTCGGTATGGGCAATGCCATGGCCGGCGGTCATCAGATTAACCTGGCCAGGGCGGATAATCTGCTCGCTGCCGAGGCTATCGCGATGCAGCACTTCGCCTTCGATCATCCAGGTGAACGTTTGCAGGCCAATATGCGGGTGTGGCCCGACATCCATACCTTCAGAGGAGCCATTGAACACCGCCGGCCCGGCATGATCGAGAAAACACCAGGCACCGACCGTACGACGTTCGCGGGTCGGCAAGGCGCGTTGAATGGCAATGCCGCCAACGTCGGCATGACGCACCGCAATGCGTTGCATCGAATGGCGACCGGAACACGCAGAGGAAGAGCTATCGAACGAATCAGGATCATGCATACAAACGCCTCCAGACGATGAATTTAACCCACCTGTGCCCAGCTTAGCACAGCAGCGGCAAGGGGGTTCATCGCCACGAAGGCGGAGCGTCGCGCTAAGGCGTCTTGAAGTAGCAGTTTTTGGTATCGACGGGATCGTTGGCGTGTTTGAGATCGGAAAGATAGGTTACGCCAAACAGTACCGATACCACCAGCAACGCCGAAACCAGCAGGCCGATAATGGCAATCAGTTTGGTTTCATGGTGGAGATTATGCTCCATTGTCTCTCCTGTTGTTAAAGGGTCACATCAGCCACAACGTGACCGCAAGCGTAAAGAATAGCAACGAACCTGACGCGATCGCCAACACCAAAATGGCGAACTGTGCATCACCGAGGGTTTCACGGTATTTTTTATCGTGCGAGGTATTACGCTGTTCTTTCACAAAATCTGTCTTAGTTCATCAGGTCTGAAAGTTGCCGTACTGGATGATTACCGCCGTGGCGCAACGGACTGAAGATTCTGCAGAAACAACCATTCAAACCTCGAATGTCGCTGACGCTATCAACTTTCACACATAGGGTCAACATCAGGCTGGCCGGAGAACCGGTGCCAGTATAAAACATTCATAAGTATTATGAAAAACAAACTGAAATTAGCATGACTTATATTCGACAATAAAAAAGGCCCGGTAACACACCGGGCCTCCGTCAGAAAGGGGACATTACTGCGGTATACGCAATACCTGCCCCGGGTAGATTTTATCCGGGCTGGACAGCATCGGCTTGTTAGCCTCGAAAATCTTGTTGTACTGATTGGCGTCGCCATACACTTGTTTGGAAATGGCGCTCAGCGTATCGCCCTTTTTCACGGTATGGAATTTGCTCTCGGTACCGCCCTGTGCGACGGTGACTTTATCTTCAACGCCGCTGATGCCGGCAACGTTGCCGACCGCGACCAGAATCTTCTCTTTCAGCTCCTGGCTGATGCCGTCGCCAGTGACGACCGCTTTGCCGTCAACCACCTGCACATCCACTTTATCGGTGTCTGGCAAACCGCTGTTGTTGAGGTGCTCTTTCAATTTGGCGCTTTGCTCGGCAGCATTCGCATTGCCAGCCACTGCGTCCCACAGTTTTTCGCCCGCTTCTTTGACGAAGTTAAACAATCCCATATTCACTCCCGTTTGATGCTTGTCTATGAAAGGTAACCACTTGTGTTGATAAGTCCTGTTAAGCTTAGCAGCGTCAGACAGATATTCAATTGGTCAGCACAATTGAGTCGTTACCGTCTGGCAAAACTGTCACGCTCGCTTGCCGCTGCGCAGCCAAAAGAAGATTAACGCGGAAAATCGTGCCAGAATGGTTACACTGAGCGGGCAAGCAATGGCCGTGGAGGATGCTGATTTTATGTATGCACTGGTGATGTTTGTTTGTTATCTGGACGGAGGCTGCGTCGATATCATGGTGGACATCCTGCGCGATGAACAACAATGTCTGGTGGCGATGAAGGAACAGAATCTCCGTCACGCCGGTTGCTATCCGGTAGAAGATTTTATCGATGGTTTCTGGCTCCCTGCCAGTGAATATGCGCCGTTCTGATACCGTCAGGGCGCTAATACGCTGCTGTTCGCCGGTGATAACAAACAGGCAGGGCTCGCGCCCTGCCTGGTGCTCCCTCTTCCCGACACAGGACAGAGAGTAATCGACCCGTCGATTAGAAACGGTAGGTCAGGCTGACGGCCACGATGTCGTCATTGCTCAGTTTCAGCTTGTTATCGTCGCTCAACTGGTTGATCTGATAATCAACATAGGTGTACATGTTTTTATTGAAGTAATAGGTAGCGCCGATATCAACGTATTTCACCAGATCGGCATCGCCGATACCTTCGATATCTTTACCCTTCGACTGTACATACCCCAATGACGGACGCAGACCGTTTTCGAACTGATACTGCGCAACCAGCTCAAAGTTCTGCGTTTTATTGGCAAAACCTTTCACGCTGTCGACGGTGATTGGCGTCATGTTGCGCGTTTCGGCGTACATGGCGGCCAGATAAACCTGGTTCGCATCGTATTTAACCGCGGTGGTCCAGGCGCTGGCACTGTCGCCTTTGCCATAGGTAGCCTGCTTTTGAGCGCTGGTACGGTTGGAATCAGAATACGCCGCAGCGAAGCCAATACCGCTACCGCCGATGTCCTGATAGTCCAGTGACAGACCGTAACCGTCGCCGTTCTGACGCGTCAGCTCGCGGCCTTCGTTTTTGCCCTGATACTGAATTGCAATATTCAGCCCCTCAACCCAGACCAAAGAAGTCACGGTTGCGGTAAGTCGCCAAACCGGTGGAACGGCCGGTCATAAAGTTGTCGGTGTTGCTGTAAGAGTCACCGCCGAATTCCGGCAGCATATCGGTATAGGCTTCCGCGTCGTAGACCACACCGTAGTTGCGGCCATAGTCAAAGGAGCCGTAATCGCCAAATTTCAGGCCGGCAAAGCCCAGGCGCGTTTTGGTGTTCGCCGTTGCATCTGCGCCTTCCGAGTTGTTTGCCTGAATGTTGTACTCCCACTGGCCAAACCCGGTCAGGCTATCGTTGATCTGGGTTTCCCCTTTGAAGCCTAAACGCACGTAGGATTTGTCGCCGTCGGACGTGCTGTTGTGGACAAAGTAATGTTTGGCATTCACTCGGCCATAAAGATCGAGTTTATTGCCATCCTTATTATAAATTTCTGCCGCGTTGGCAAAAGAGGAGATTGCGCCCAAGCGCTACCGCCAAAGCTAATACACTGCGTTTCATCATTTATTTTCCTAGATATTTTAATTAAAGCCTGCCCATCCACGCCCAATTTATCTTTTGGGCTGTGACCTTTATCATTTAATGTTTATGAGCGCCCCTAAATAAAGGGCCATGTGACATTAGCATCATGAATCCAAAGTGCAAATAAAAAAGTTCAGAAAACAACGTGGAGAATCCATGCTTAATTGTAACAAAATGATTCAGAAAATCACCCACACAACCCATTGATTTGGTTTATCTTATAAGGAAATTCTTATCACCAATAAGGTGCATTGCACCAAACAGGTGCAATGAAATTCTTTATCGTCGATTTATTGAGCAGTTGAAAGTTAACATGAAAATTAGCATGGTTATTAATAACGTTATTTATTTCACATTTTTAACTTACTAAAGTGATTTACCTGCTTTGGTGGGCCAAAGATGAATTGTTACGCTTATTAGCGGCAGATCCACACTGGAAGTATTGATAAAATAAAATATAAGGCGTCGTTTTATCGATAATAAAAATGCTTTAACGATAAACAGCGCTATTGGTTTTACCCTGGAGTCAGGCAGGCTGAACCGCCGCGGCAATATCGGCGGTTACAGAGAACAGATTAAAATAAACAATCGCGGGGAACTTCGCTCAGCAGCATACCGGCACGCAGGCCAACGGCTACCTGGGGGTTGGGGAATAATATCCATTGCTGTGCATGTTGCACACGGTATTGCTCCCCCGCCTGTTCACACACCAGCGTTCCCTGCGGCAAAACGGTAAAAATTGGCGGTATCGTCAGCCAAATGCAGCCGGAAATCTTCGCTGCGTTTGATCAGCGATTTTTCAACCTGGAAAATACGCATTGCCGCACCGCTGCGCGCAGGCAACGCTTCACCGCTGACCAGACTCTGCAAGGCGCGGTTAATGGCGGAAAACTGCTGTAAATCGTTGTCGCCAAACGGCCGTGCCTTGCCCAGCTCCAGCGTGCAACTGGCCGCCGTCGCCTGTTCGCTGGAAAAGTGGCTGAAGGTGCCGCCCGGCGCCCGGTGTATCACCAGTGCATCCAGTTCGGCGGCGTCCAGCAGCGCCAACTGCGACGGGTCGTATGGCCGCTGCTGAAACGGCAGAATGCCAAAGCGCGGCAAGCATGACTCGCGTATGGCGGTATGCAGATCGTAATGAGCGCGCGCTGCCGATTCCTGCTCGAAGAACTCGACCACCCGTTGCTCCAGTTGCAAGGCGCGTGCCGTTTCGCCACTGGCCGGGAAGTCACGATGACGGCCGCCGAACATGCGGTTCATATCGCTGTGCAGATAACGTTTGCCGGCGCGCATCGCCGCCGGATTCCCCAGGATCACCAAAAGTCGGACTGCCAGACGGCGGCTGCCGGCCAGCAGATCGACAACCAGCTGATTGAGCAGCTCAATCGGTGCCGTTTCATTACCATGAATACCGGCTGACAGCACCACCGCGCGTTGGTAGCCCTGCTGCGGCGTTATTTCCAGCAATCCTTCTTCCCAGCCAGCGCCAGCGCAACTGCGCGTTTTCACCCTGCTGGTTGGCGGGCACTTGTCCCGCCAGCGTCAGTGCCAATAGATCCACCCTGCCATCCTCTATTATTGCTGGAACGGGTAAATAGACCCCAGCCCCATGATTGACGTCAATGCATCCAGCGCTTCGCGCCCTTCGCGCAGCAGTTGCGGATCGGCCAAATCGTCGGCGGTCAACCGATCGCGATAGAAGCGATCGACCCCAGGCGTTTAACGAGGTGAACAGCGTATCGTTCATCATCACCCGTGGGTTTGACTGCCCGCAGCTCATCGCCGTTCAGCGCCACTCGCAGCCGCAAACAGGCCGGGCCACCGCCGTTGCGCATGCTTTCACGCAGATCGAACACCTTGATTTCGTCGATCGGCCCGCCGCCAGCGACCATTTCGTTCAGATATCCCCATACTCCGGGGTGCTGGCGCGACTCTTCCGGCACTACAATCATCATTTTGCCATCGGGTTTAGTCAGTATCTGACTGTTGAATAAATAGGTCGCGACAGCATCCGCCACCGAAACACGTGCCGAGGGCACTTCTATCGCCACCAGCTCCGCGTCCAGCCTGGCCATTTTGCGCCGCAGCTCCTCCAATGCCTGCTGCTGATGCAAAAAGGCCTGTTGATGATGGAACAACACCTGCTGATTGCTTACCGCAATCACGTCATTATGGAACACCCCCTGATCGATCACCGCCGGGTGCTGCTGGATGAACACCGTGTGGCGCTCATCCAGTTGATGCAGCCGGGCGATGGCTTCGCTGGCTTCGCGCGTCTGGCGTGCTGGATAGCGCGACGGGCCGACCTCACCGCCGAACTCCTGACGCCCGTATACGAACACCTGCACGCTGCGCTTGCCATAATCGCCCCCCAGTCGGTTATGGTTGGCCGCGCCTTCATCGCCAAACAGCGCCACCTGCGGCAAGGCCGGGTGGTGCATAAAATGGCGATCGTCGTTGAAGATCGCCTGCAGTGCGGCGCGAGTGGTCGGCGCCTCAATGGCGCGGTGGAATTTATTGTTCAGATTGGCGGCGGTGAAATGCACCTTGCCGTCAGCGCTGTCTGCCGACGGTGAAACGGTCGCCGCATTGGCAGTCCACATTGACGAAGCAGAACCCAATGCAGACAGCAGCCGCGGTGAAGTACGCCGTACCTGAGCCAGTACCGCTTCGTCGCTGCCGCTAAACCCCAACCGCCGCAGCGTTGGCAAATGCGGCCGCTCTTGCGGTGGCAACACGCCCCTGCTGGAAGCCAAGATCCGCCAGCGCCTTCATTTTCAACAACCCCTGTTTGGCCGCCAGTTTCGGGTTGGATACACGATTCTGATACAGCGTAGAGGCTTCATTACCAAACGATAAACCGGCGTAATGGTGGGTTAATCCCACCAGTCCGTCAAAATTGACTTCATATCCCGCCATGCGGTTCTCCCGGCCGGCAGCAAGCCGGCCCTGACGATTAATTGAACGACAATCCCGGCGACAGACTGGCCGGCAGCGTCAGGCTTTCGCTTTCCAGCGACGCCATCGGCCAGGCGCAGTAATCCGCTGCGTAATAGGCACTTGGACGATGGTTACCCGAAGCACCGACGCCGCCAAACGGTGCCGCGCTCGACGCCCCGGTCAGCGGCTTGTTCCAGTTGACAATACCGGCACGTGCTTCCAGCAACAGTCGCTCGAACTGCGCCCGCTGCGGTGACACCAGCCCTACCGACAGGCCGTAGCGCGTCTGGTTGGCGATCTGCAATGCCTGATCGAAATCGTCATAGCGAATAAGGGTGGTCAAAGGACCAAAGTACTCTTCGTCGGGTACTCCCGCCACGCCGGTGACATCGATAATGCCGGGGCTAAGCAGCGCACTGCCACTTTCCAGCTGCCGCATGGTCAGCAGGGCCTTGCCACCCCAGTGCGAGCAGCTTCTGCTGCGCCGCCAGCATGTTTTGCGCCGCCGCCGACGAGATCACCCCTCCCATAAACGGCTGGGGTTCGGCATCCCAGCGGCCAATGCGCAATGCGCCAGCCACCTGTACCAAACCGTTCGATAAACGCATCGCCCTGCTGACCGCGCTTGACCAGAATACGGCGCGCGCAGGTACAGCGCTGGCCGGCGGAGATAAATGCCGACTGGATCGCCAGATTGACCGCCGCGTCGCGATCGTCGATCTGTTCGACGATCAGCGCGTTATTACCGCCCATCTCCAGCGCCAGTATTTTCTCTGGCTGGCCGGCCAATTGGCGATGCAACTGTTCACCGGTAGCGGCGCTGCCGGTGAACAGCAGACCATCAATGCCCTGACTGGCTGCCAGCGCCTCGCCGGTGGCCCGTCCGCCCTGAACCAGATTGATCACGCCGTTCGGCAGTCCGGCATCGAGCCACAGCCGCAGCGTGACCTCCGCCGTCAATGGCGTCAGTTCGCTCGGTTTGAAGACCACGCTATTGCCCGCCAACAGCGCCGGCACGATATGGCCGTTTGGCAAATGGCCGGGGAAGTTATACGGTCCGAACACCGCCAGTACGCCATGCGGGCGGTGACGCAACGCTGAAGCGCCGTCGGCCATGACGCTTCGACTCTCGCCGGTACGTGCCTGATAGGCCTGTAGCGAAATGGCCACTTTACCGATCATCGCCTGCACCTCGGTCAGCGTTTCCCAACGAGGTTTGCCGGTTTCGCGACTGATGGTTTCTGCCAGACGTGCTTTATTTTCTTCCAACAACGCGGCAAAACGCCGCACCAGCTGTTCACGCTCGGCGAACGGCGTGCGCGCCCAGTCAGGGAAAGCGCTGCGCGCGGCGTCACAGGCATCGGCCACATCCTGGCGGTCAGCGGCGTTGGCCTGCCACAGCGGCTGGCTGTCAATCGGATCGTATTTGCTGAATGCAGCGCCGCGGCCCGGCCGCCATGCGCCATTAATAAGCAGTGCAGGATGTGACATCAGGCGTTCTCCTGTCCAATAAGAGGGGTAACTCGCACCGGGCTGCCTTGTTCGACGCCAAGCGCCGCCGCGGTATCGGCATCAAGATGCAAGCGGCCGTCATACAGATCGGCGGGCATCAGTAGTGCACGGTAATGTTGATAGTTATCGTTGGCCACCAGATACAGCGGCGCATCGGCGCGCATCGGCGTGGTATCAAGCACCACTTTGACCAGTTGGCTGCGTTTGATGGCGCGGATCTCGTCGATCTCCGCCTCCAGCGTCGGCCCGCCGTCGAAAATGTCGACGTAACCCTGATAGCGCAATCCTTCTGCTTCCAGCAGACGCCGCGCCGGCGCGGTCTGCGGATGCACTTCACCAATCACTTTCTGCGCGTCTTCCGCCAGAAAGTCGACGTACAGCGGGTGTTTGGGCATCAGTTCGGCGATAAATGCTTTCTGGCCCGTGCCGCTCAGGTAGTCGGCCTTGGCGAACTCAATCGAAAAGAAGTGCCGGCCAACGCTTTCCCAAAACGGCGAACGGCCGTTTTCATCCGAAAAACCGCGCATTTCGGCGATCACCTTGCGGGAAAAATGCTCACGGAAAGCAGCGATGAACAAAAAGCGCACCTTGGAGAGCAGCTTGCCGTTTTCACCATGCCGGTAATCCGGGTCGAGAAACAGCGTACACAGTTCGGAATGGCCGGTGTGATCGTTACTGAGGAACAGCGTCGGCACAGACTTGTACACCCCAAGCTGCTTCGAGGCATGCACCTGCGTGCCAACGCGAAAGCTGTACCATGGCTCTGTCAGGCCAACCGCCACTTCAATGGCGCTGACGCCGACCACCTGCTGGCGCTCGCTGTCCTCCAGCACAAACAGATAACACTGGTCGCTCGGTGGAAGTTCGCCTTGCCAGGTTTTCAGCGCCCGCTCAATGCGTGCCGACAAGGTGTCTTCATTTTGCGGCAAGGAGGTGAGGCCTATGCCGGATTTACCGGCAAGCGTCAGTAAATCGGCCAGATCGCGACGCTCTATCGGGCGAATAATCATCATAATGCGAACCTCTATGTCATCCGGCGGCGCCCTTGCGAGCGCCACCGTGGTATCAGCTGCAAATACGCGCCACCGCTCGCGCGAAACGTGCCAGCCCCTCGTTGATATCCGCTTCAGGAATGATCAGGGAAGGCGTGAAGCGCACCACATTTGGCCCGGCGATCAACGCGATAACCCCTTCTTCGTTGGCATATTGAGTGATTTGCTTGGCCTTGCCGGCGAAATCCTGGTTGAGTACGCAACCAATCAACAGGCCGCCACCGCGGATCTCCGAGAAAATCGGATAGCGCTGGTTGATGGCATTCAACTGCTCGATAAACCATAAATGGCGCTGCTTGACACCGTTGAGCACCTCAGGCGTATTGATCAGCGACAATACCGCCCCCGCCACCGCAGTTGCCAACGGGTTGCCGCCGTAAGTGGTGCCATGGGTACCGACGCCCAGCGTGCTGGCCAGCGCATCGGTGGTCAGCATTGCGCCAATCGGGAAACCGCCGCCCAGCGCTTTGGCGGTGGTCAGCACGTCGGGCACCACGCCGTATTGCATGTAGGCATACAGATCGCCAGTGCGCCCGACGCCGGTCTGCACTTCGTCGAAGATCAGCAACGCGTTATGGCGGTCACACAGATCTCGCAGCCCCTGCAGGAATGCGCCATCCGCCGGCAGCACGCCGCCCTCCCCTTGAATCGGCTCTACAATCACCGCACAGGTTTGGTCATTGATCGCCTCTGCGGCAGCCGCAAGGTCGTTGTAGGCGGTATGCATAATGCCGCCTGGCAACGGCGCAAAATCCTGAGAATACTTTGGCTGCCCGCCGGCAGAAACGGTGAACAGCGTGCGGCCGTGGAAGGCATTGTTGAACGCCACGATGCGATTTTTTTCGCTACCGTAGTTATCCATCGCATGTTTGCGTGCCAGCTTCAGCGCCGCTTCGTTGGCTTCGGCACCGGAATTACAGAAAAACACCTTTTCTGCAAAGGTGGCGTCGATCAGCTGTTTTGCCAAACGCAGCACCGGTTCGTTGGTATAGCCGTTACCGAGATGCCACAATTTGCCGGCCTGCTCGACCAGCGCTGCCTTCACCACCGGGTGAGCATGCCCCAGCGCATTCACCGCGATACCGCCGGCAAAATCGATATACTGTTTCCCCTGCTGATCCCAGACGTGTGAGCCTTCACCGCGCACCAAAATAAAATCAGCGGGAGCATAAACCGGGATCATCCAGTCATCAAAAGACTGGCGGGTAACTGCGATTGGCTGTTCCATAGTGACCTCATCACTTCAGCAAAGGCTGAATTTTGACTGTAAGGACCGCTCCTGCGCCGTAACGGCGACAATCAGACAAAAAACCGCGTTGCGATCCGCATCGATACACCGATGATAATTCTCCTTACCCACCGGCATTTAGACACAAATCTGTTACATAAATGCGCTTTTCCGCTATATCTGCCGCCTGACAGCCCCAGAGACGGGGAATAAATGTTAACGGGTAGTTAAAATACATGCCGTTTGATAAAGAGTGTAGAGCAGCTATCGTGCCAACGCGGGATTTGGGAGCCATTTCTCATTTTTTTTCGTTAAAACAACAAGTTATATTGCATAAGTATTCATTTTTTATGCATTCATAATGAATAAACGCAAAAATAGCGCCTGAAATCATCATTGGCGGCGAAATACTATTCATTGACAGAAAGATTCGTTTTTTCTGATCGCGCTCGCAAAAAATAATTCGCTTCGCCCGGTAAAAATCATACTTTTGCTCCACCTCGGTGCAGCCGCGCGCTATTGCAGTGCGCAACGACGTTTGCCCGACGCGCGCATCCTTCGTCTATATGTGCACAGCGTGCCGATACCCGGCTGTTGGCGCCTGCCAGCGACCTTTGAGGGAGGAAACGATGTCCAAACAAGCGCTGCCAGTACAGGCTCACGTCGACCGTGAGGTGGCGGCCTTTTTACAAACCCTGCATGACGGCAGCGTCAGGCCCATTGGCCCTCTCAAGCCAAAAGAGGCAAGTAACTCGCTGGAGGAACTGCAAAAAGCGTCGAGGCTCCGCAACGCCTGGAGGAAATCAGTGAAAAAACGCAGCAGGCCACCGGAGAGGCATGGGAATTTTATCTACGCTGAGCTGGCTGACTGCGGTTTCAATGCGCGGATCAGCGAGGCCAGCGTAGCGATCGCCGCATCCAGCCTGTCGTTCCATTCGAACGAGGCGTTAAGACGAAAACAGTGGTTAAAGTGGTTGCCGGTAGTAAACATTCGCCCAGGCGCGATGCTGACGCCCAACGCCAACGCCCGCTGATACAGTTCCATCGCCGACAGCGAAGGCTCCAGCTCCAACCAGAGAAAATAGCCGCCGTCCGGCTGGCTGACTTTGACCGTCGGCGGAAAATGCTGGGCGATGGCCTGCCGCATGGCGCTTTGACGCTGCGCCAGCAGCCGACGCAGGCGCCGCAGATGGGTATCGTAGCCCCCCATGCAGCAGATAGTCGGCGATGGCCAACTGGGTCGGCACGCTGGCCGACACGGTGCTCATCAGTTGCAAGCGCTGAATCTGCGGCGCGTGCTGCCCCGCAGCAACCCAGCCCACGCGGAACCCTGGCGCCAGGCATTTGGAAAACGACGAACAGTGTAAAATGTGCCCGTCGCTATCCAGCGCCTTGGCCGGCAATGGCCGTTCGGCGCTGAAATACAGTTCACCGTAGACGTCGTCCTCAATCAGTGCAATCTGCCGCTGGCGCAGCATGGTCACCAGTCGCTGTTTGTTGACTTCCGGCATACTGGCGCCCTGCGGATTCTGGAAATGGGTCATCAACCAACAAGCCTTGATCGGGTATTGCGTCAACGCCTGCTCAAGCGAGGCCAAATCAATGCCGTACTGCGGATGCGTGGCAATCGCCACCGCCTTCAGCCGCAGCCGTTCCAGCGCCTGCAGCGCGCCGTAGAACGCCGGCGACTCGATCGCCACATAATCGCCCGGCTGCGTCACCGCCTGCAAACTGAGGCTCAGCGACTCCATGGCACCGGCGGTAATCACGATTTCGTCCGGCGCTACCTGCATACCGCTCAAGGCATAGCGCTGAGCGATATTGCGCCGCAGCGCATCATTGCCCGGCGGCAGGTTGGCCAGCGAGCTGTGCGGGGTAAACTTGCGCGCAACGCTGCTCAACGCGCGCGCCAGTTTGGGTTGTACAAACAGCGTGGCGTCGGGGAAAGCCGAACCGAATGGCACGATATCAGGATCCTTGCACGCCTGCAGCACGTCGAAAATAAAGGCGTTGATATCAACCTGTTCACTCAACAGCAGTTTTTCGCCACGTTCGGCCTGCGGCAACGGCTGTGGTCGCGCTGCCACATAATAGCCCGACTGCGGTCGCGCCACGATCCATCCCTGACTTTCCAGTAGTTGATAAGACTGTACTACCGTCATCAAACTCAGACCGGCACGTTTACCACTCTCACGCAACGACGGCAATTTGTCACCGGCGCGCCATACCCGATTCTGGATCTGCTCGCGGATCTGCTGCGCCAGTTGTTCATATCTTGTCATATCGCGCCACTCACCAACTGTTATAGGGAAAAGTGAAATAACTGTCACTATTATAGTTACTGTACTCCATGCTTAACTTGGCGCCAAGCTTTCCCCATTAGAATTAACGCTATACTGAAGAGGTCAAATTATGTCCAAACCAAGGGGGCGCCATGCTGGGTCTTGATGCACTAGAGCTTGCCAGAATACAGTTCGCCTTTACCGTGTCGTTCCATATTCTGTTCCCGGCCATCACCATTGGATTAGCCAGTTATCTGGCGGTGCTGGAAGGGTTATGGCTGAAGACGCATAACGAAGCCTATCGCGATCTGTATCATTTCTGGTCGAAAATCTTCGCCGTCAACTTTGGCATGGGCGTTGTTTCAGGACTGGTCATGGCCTATCAGTTCGGCACCAACTGGAGTTTTTTCTCCGAATTTGCCGGCAGTATCACCGGGCCGCTGCTGACCTATGAAGTCCTGACCGCCTTTTTCCTCGAAGCCGGCTTCCTTGGCGTTATGCTGTTTGGCTGGAACCGCGTCGGCCCTGGCCTGCACTTTTTCGCTACCTGTATGGTGGCGCTCGGCACGCTGATTTCCACCTTCTGGATCCTGGCCTCCAATAGCTGGATGCAAACGCCACAAGGGCACGAAATCATTAATGGTCAGGTGGTACCGGTTGACTGGCTGAAAGTGATATTTAACCCTTCGTTTCCTTACCGTTTGCTGCATATGTCTACCGCCGCGTTCCTGTCATCGGCGTTCTTTGTCGGTGCCTCCGCCGCCTGGCACCTGTTGCGTGGCCGCGATACGCCGGCAATGCGCACCATGCTGTCAATGGCGATGTGGATGGCGCTGATTGTCGCCCCGATCCAGGCGTTTATCGGCGACGCCCACGGTCTGAACACCCTCAAACACCAACCGGCAAAAATCGCGGCGATCGAGGGGCACTGGGAGAATCCTCCGGGAGAAGCTACGCCGCTGATCCTGGTGGGCTGGCCGGATATGCAGCGGGAAGAAACCCGTTACAAACTGGAAATACCGGTACTCGGCAGCCTGATCCTGACGCATAGCCTGACCGAGCAAATTCCGGCGCTGAAGTCCTTCCCGCCGGAAGACCGGCCCAACTCCACCATCGTGTTCTGGACCTTCCGCATCATGGTCGGCATGGGCATGCTGATGATCCTGGCCGGCGTCTGGAGCCTGTGGCTACGCTGGCGCGGCGGGTTGTATCATTCCAGACCCTTCCTGCACTTCATCTTGTGGATGGGGCCATCAGGTCTGATCGCCCTGCTTGCGGGTTGGTTCACCACTGAAATAGGCCGCCAACCCTGGGTGGTTTACGGATTGTTGCGGACCAAGGATGCGGTCTCCGCCCACGGCGAACTGCATATGAGCATCAGCCTGTTGGCATTTATCGTGGTGTATTGCTCGGTGTTCGGCGTCGGTTACGTTTATATGATGAGGCTGATCCGCAAGGGGCCACAAACCCACGAGGGGCATCAGCCCGACGACACCGACGGTCGACCGGCGCGCCCGCTGTCCGCCGTAAAAGAAAATCTGGACGACAGGAGCTGAACATGGGTATCGATCTTCCGCTTATCTGGTTTTTGATCATCGTGTTCAGCATCATGATGTACGTGGTGATGGACGGTTTCGATTTGGGTATCGGCATCCTGTTCCCCTGGGTAAAGGCCAGCCGCGATCGCGATGTAATGATGAACACCGTCGCACCGGTATGGGATGGCAACGAAACCTGGCTGGTGCTGGGCGGTGCCGGACTGTTTGGCGCTTTCCCGCTGGCCTACGCGGTGATCCTCGACGCCTTGGCAATCCCGCTGACCCTGATGCTGATCGGCCTGATTTTCCGCGGCGTGGCGTTCGAGTTTCGCTTCAAGGCCAGCGAAAATCGCCGGCATATCTGGGACAAGGCGTTTATCGGCGGTTCGTTGCTGGCGACGTTCTGTCAGGGGATCGTCGTTGGCGCGATACTTAACGGTTTCCCGGTGGAAAACCGGGGCTACGCCGGCGGTGCGCTCGACTGGCTGACGCCGTTCGCCTTGTTTTGCGGTCTGGGGCTGGTGGTGGCTTACGCCCTGCTCGGCTGCACCTGGCTGGTGATGAAGACCGCCGGCGAACTGCAGGCGCGCATGTATCAGCTGGCAGTCCCGCTGCTGCTGACCCTATTGGCGATCCTGGCTGGCGTCAGCATCTGGACGCCCATCGCCCATGAGGAAATTGCCCAGCGCTGGTTCAGTCTGCCAAACCTGTTCTGGCTGCTGCCGGTGCCGCTGCTGGTATTGCTCAGCGCCTGGGGGATCCGCCGCGGCGTACAGCGTAACGCCCACTATTCGCCGTTTATGCTGACGCTACTGCTGGTGTTCCTCGGTTTGAGCGGGTTGGGCATCAGCATCTGGCCGCTGCTGATCCCGCCGTCAATCAGCCTGTGGGAAGCGGCTTCACCGCCGCAGAGCCTGGGCTTTATGCTGATTGGCGCGCTGTTTATCATCCCGATTATTCTGGTTTACACCTTCTGGAGCTACTACGTGTTCCGCGGCAAGGTCAGCCATGAACACGGCTATCACTGATGAAGGAGGCCACCATGAAGGATAATAACAACGCCACCCCGTGGTGGAAACGACTCGGCTGGCTGGTAATTATCTGGAGCGCCAGCGTCTTGGGTCTGTTCGTTGTCGCCTCGCTGTTCCGCCTGCTGATGGGCGCTGCGGGCATGAAATCGCACTGATCCAGCCGCAATACAGGGGCCTGTTACGGCCCCTGTATCCTCTACGAGGCAATCAACATCGTATTATCTCGTTGACTGCTCTGCGATAAAATTCTGACATTAAGAACTTGCGTAGTTGATCAAGTAACAATGGCGATATCGACTATCACAATAACATTTCAAGCCGGCGCACAACCGGAAAAATAGGGCAAAGTATCTTTCAAGGCCACACGCCTAGTCTGATAATAATTAGCTATTTATATAACGAATTAACATAGTTATTGATAGGTTCTGCAAGTAGATCTTGAGGATGATCGCCGCCAAAGGTCATCCATTTACTTTTTCCCGAAAGAATGGTGGATGCAATTCTCTTTTGGCTCAATCCGTCATACAGGGTGAGCTTTATATCCAATTTATCCGGTATACCGGACCATTCTGTCGCCCGATCTTCCCAGTGAAGGATCTCCGGTACAACATAGTAACCATTCAAAGATGCTTTCGACTGAGTCAGGCACGATAAACTGCTGCAATTTGCCGTAACTGAAACCTTATCCGAATAATGGGAGAACGCAGTCTTAACGGCATCGGCAGTCATTCTTCCAGAATCAGGGTATTGAATACTGCCATAAAATCCAGGGGTCGGCTCAGCAATGATAATAACTGTATCTTTTACTAAACGGACCTCGGCCTTATCAAGCACATTTTCGCTGTATTTTGCGGAACACCCCGTGAGCGAAATGGCTAACAACGCCAGAAATGATTTACTGAACATAGCGTCTCTTTTATGTTAATTAGAATGATTTTCAGCCAACAGAATACCACCTTGCCAAATATCAGGATCACATAAGGCAAAGCGTTAAATGCAGCGTAATGGAGTAATTCAAGCAATAATCACAATAATATCTGGAATACTTCGACACTAAAAGTAAAAAAGCCGTATGAGCATATCATACGGCTTATATTTCAGCATAACATACGAAGGACTAACGGCGATTGCGCACCAGTTGATAGCGGCGCGTCAGGTACTCCACCGGCGCGCTCCAGATATGCACCAGGCGGCAAAACGGAAACAGCACAAACAGCGTCATGCCTAACACCATGTGCAGTTTGAAGATCGGCGCCACCCCGACCAGGTGCTGCGATGCCCCTGCGTGGAAGGTCACCACCGCCTGCGCCCAAGCCACCAGCTTCATCATCTCGCTGCCGTCCATATGCTGAGCCGAGAACGGAATCGTCAGCAAACCCAGACAGACTTGTATCACCAGCAGCGTCAGGATCAGAATATCGCCGGTACTGCTGGTGGCACGCACCCGCGGATTGGTCAGCCGACGTTTCAGCAACAGTCCGCCACCGATCAGCGTCATCACGCCGCAGGCTCCGCCGGCGATCATCGCCAGTTTCTGTTTCACATCAATTGGCAAGAAAGACGCGTACATCCAGTGCGGCGTCAGCATGCCTAACAGGTGTCCGGCAAAGATGCCGATAATGCCAATGTGAAACAGGTTGGACGCCAGCCGCATCCCCTTCTTGTCCAGCATCTGGCTGGAGCCGGCACGCCAGCTGTATTGACCATAATCGTAACGCAACCAGCTGCCGATCAGGAAAACCGCCCCTGCCAGATACGGGTAAATATCAAAGAAAAACTGATTCAAATATTGCATGGTTATCTTCCTTTGCTTGCCGTTGCCGCCAGATCGAGATATTGCGGCGCTACCGCACCGGCGAAACGCCGCTGGTGCGCGCTCTGCTGTTCGGAGCCACAGCCTGGCTGTTCGCCAAGGAAGCGGATTTGCTCCTCTTCCCATACCGCATCCAACGCCTGCGGCGTGTCGTCGCGCGCTTCTTGCGCCACCTGCGTTGTCAGCGCCTGGGTTTGCACGTCGCTGCCGGACAGTGCCAGCAGCACATCGAACAACACGCCATAAGGGCTTTGCCGCTGGTGCAAACGGGCACCAAGCAGTGCCAGAATCGGCGCAATATCCAACAGGCCATCGCGCGCCGGACTGTTATCCCGGCCGGACAGGTATTCAAGGTACAGCGGCAGGAAATCCGGCAGTTCGCGGCTGTCGATTTCCAGCCCCTCGGCGCGGTATTGCGCCATCAGGTCAACCATCGCCTGGCCACGATCGCGCGACTCGCCGTGCACGTGCTCAAACAGCAGCAGCGAGGTGGCGCGACCGCGATCGAACAACTCACAATATTCCGCCTGCACATCAAGCAATGGCCGCGAACAGAAAGCGTGGATAAAGCCAATCAGCTGGGCGCTATGGTGCAAATCCAGTTCGTTGGCCGACTCCAGCGCCGCCAGCAGTTCCGGATGATGATCCCAGAGTTGACGGTCCGGATAATCCAGCAGGCGCGCAATTATGCGTAGAGCAATCATCACACCTCCTCCCTGCGGATCGTTTTCTGGCTGATATCGATAGCGTCAATACGACGGCTGTTGAACAGGTTGAACTTGCCGTCGCTGCCGTGGCAGCCGTCACCGAAACTGAAACCGCAGCCCTTGCTTTCCGGGAAGGCTTCACGTGCCAACTCACGGTGACTGGAGGGCACCACGAAGCGGTCTTCGTAGTTGGCAATCGCCAGATAGCGGTACATTTCCTGCGCCTGCGCTTCGCTCAGACCGACCTGTTCCAGTGCACGGGTATCCACCACGCCGTCGACGGTTTCAGCACGTTTGTAGTGGCGCATGGCCAGCATGCGCTTGAGCGCCAGCAGCACCGGCGCGGTGTCGCCGGCGGTCAGCAGATTGGCCAGATACTGCACCGGAATACGCAGACTTTCGACCTCTGGCAGCACGCCGCTGTGCGCCAGCTCGCCGGCATCCGCCGCCGACTGAATCGGCGACAATGGCGGCACATACCACACCATTGGCAAGGTACGGTATTCCGGGTGCAGCGGCAGCGCCAGCTTCCAGTCCATTGCCATCTTGTAGACCGGCGATTGCTGCGCCGCGTCGATGACGCTTTGCGGTATACCGTCCGCCAACGCCTGGGCAATCACCGCCGGATCGTTTGGATCGAGGAAGATATCCAACTGTCGCTGGTACAGATCCTGCTCGTTTTCCGCTGCCGCCGCCTGTTCAATGCGGTCGGCGTCATACAGCAGCACGCCGAGATAGCGAATGCGGCCAACGCAGGTTTCAGAACAGACGGTCGGCTGCCCCGCTTCAATGCGCGGATAGCAGAAAATGCATTTTTCAGACTTGCCGCTCTTCCAGTTGAAATAGATTTTCTTGTACGGACAGCCGGTCAGACACATGCGCCACCCCCGGCATTTGTCCTGATCGATCAGCACAATGCCGTCCTCGCCGCGCTTATAGATAGCGCCGCTTGGACAGGTCGCCACGCACGCCGGATTGAGGCAGTGTTCGCACAGACGCGGTAAATACATCATGAAGGTGTTTTCGAACTGGCCGTACATCGCCTTTTGCATATTGTCGAAGTTTTTATCCTTCGAACGTTTGTCGAACTCACCGCCGAGGATCTCTTCCCAGTTCGGGCCGTTTTCGATCTTTTTCATCCGCTGACCGGTAATCAGCGAACGCGGGCGGGCGATCGGCTGATGCTTGCCCTGCGGCGCGCTATGCAGATTCTGATAGTCGTAGTCAAACGGCTCATAGTAGTCGTCCAGCGCCGGTACGTCCGGGTTGGCGAAGATCTTCGACAACAGTCCCACCCGGCCGCCCATGCGCGGCTCCAGTTTGCCGTTGATTTTTCGGATCCAGCCGCCACGCCATTTTTCCTGATCTTCCCAGGCATGCGGATAACCGACGCCCGGCTTGCTTTCGACGTTGTTGAACCAGGCATACTCCACGCCTTCCCGGCTGGTCCAGACATTTTTACAAGTCACCGAACAGGTGTGGCAGCCGATGCATTTGTCGAGGTTCAGCACCATGCCGACTTGCGAACGTATTTTCATTGGTTTTTCTCCTGCTGGCTGCCCTGCATATCGTCGTTACCTTCCCCGTCCAGCCAATCGATGCGGTTCATTTTACGCACTACCACAAACTCATCGCGGTTGGAGCCGACGGTGCCGTAATAGTTGAAGCCGTAGCTCAGCTGCGCGTAGCCACCGATCATATGGGTCGGTTTCGGGCAAACGCGGGTCACCGAATTGTGAATGCCGCCGCGCTGACTGGTGATTTCCGAGCCCGGAATATTCACGATGCGTTCCTGCGCGTGATACATCATGGTCATGCCGGCCGGAATACGTTGACTGACCACCGCACGCGCGGTCAGCGCGCCGTTGGCGTTGAACGCTTCGATCCAGTCGTTGTCGGCAATGCCCAGATCTTTGGCGTCATCCTCGCTCAGCCAGACAATCGGCCCACCGCGCGACAGCGTCAGCATCAACAGGTTGTCGCTATAGGTGGAGTGAATACCCCACTTCTGGTGCGGCGTCAGGAAGTTGAGCGCCTTCTCTTTATTGCCGTTCGGCTTGCGGTTCAGCAGCGGCTGCGCAGCCCGGGTGTCGATCGGCGGGCGGTAAACCAACAGGCTCTCGCCGAAGGCGCGCATCCATTCGTGATCCTGATAAATCTGCTGGCGACCGCTCAGCGTGCGCCAGGGGATCAGCTCGTGTACGTTGGTGTAGCAGGCGTTGTACGACACGTGTTCATCTTCCAGCCCAGACCAGGTCGGGCTGGAAATAATCTTGCGCGGCTGGGCCTGAATATCGCGAAAGCGAATCTTTTCGTCTTCCTTGTTCAGCGCCAGGTGGCTATGGTCACGGCCGGTAACCTTGCTCAGCGCCTGCCAGGCCTTGACCGCAACCTGACCGTTGGTTTCCGGTGCCAGCGACAGGATCACCTCGGCGGCGTCAATGGCGCTTTCGATCTTCGGCCGACCGATAGCCGGGCCGTCGGTCTTGACGTAATTGAGTTTTTTCAGGAAATCGACTTCGGTCTGGGTATTCCAGCCGATGCCTTTACCGCCGTTGCCGAGCCGATCCAGCAACGGGCCAAGCGAGGTAAAACGCTGGTAGGTGGCCGGATAGTCACGCTCCACCAGCATGATGTGCGGCGCGGTTTTCCCCGGGATCAGATCGCATTCACCGCGTTTCCAGTCCTTTACGCCAAATGGCTGTGCCAATTCGGCGGCGGAATCGTGCTGGATAGGCAAGGTCACCACGTCGGTTTCCTGTCCCAGATGGCCGACGCACACCTCGGAGAAGGTTTTGGCGATGCCTTTGTAAATCTCCCAGTCGCTTTTCGATTCCCAGGCTGGATCGACCGCCGCCGACAGCGGGTGAATAAACGGATGCATATCCGAAGTATTCATGTCGTCCTTTTCATACCAGGTGGCGGTTGGCAAGACGATATCGGAATACAGGCAGGTGCTGGACATGCGGAAGTCGAGCGTCACCACCAGATCCAGTTTGCCTTCGCCGCCGTTATCCTGCCATTCCACCTCTTGCGGCTTCACCCCGCCCTGTTGGCCCAGATCCTGGCCCTGAATGCCATTCTCGGTTCCCAGCAGGTACTTCAGCATGTATTCGTGGCCCTTGCCGGAAGAGCCCAGCAGGTTAGAACGCCAGACAAACAGGTTACGCGGGAAGTTCTGCGGATTGTCCGGCTGTTCGGCGGCAAAGCGCAACGTCCCCTGTTTAAGGCTGTCAACGGTGTAATCCAGCGGCGACTGGCCGGCGGCCTTGGCCTGCGCGGCGATATGCAGCGGGTTGACGTCCAGCTGCGGTGCCGACGGTAGCCACCCCATGCGCTCGGCGCGCACGTTAAGGTCAATCAGACTGCCACCGAAGCGTGATTTATCCGCCAGCGGCGACAGCAGTTCTTCGGTACCGACGGTTTCGTAGCGCCACTGACTGGAGTGGTTATAGAAGAACGAGGTACCGTTCATCTGGCGCGGCGGTCGCTGCCAGTCCAGGCCGAACGCCAGCGGTAACCAGCCGGTCTGTGGCCGCAGTTTTTCCTGACCGACGTAGTGCGCCCAGCCGCCACCGCTCTGGCCGACACAGCCGCAGAAGATCAGCATATTGATCAGCCCACGGTAGTTCATGTCCATGTGATACCAGTGGTTCATACCGGCACCGACGATGATCATCGAACGACCGTGGGTTTTTTCGGCGTTCTCGGCAAACTCGCGCGCAATGCGGATGATGTTCTGGCGCGAAACGCCGGTGATTTGCTCCGCCCAGGCGGGAGAATAGGCCTTGATATCGTCGTAGTTCGCCGCACAGTTGTCGTCGTTCAGCCCACGTTCAAGACCGTAGTTGGCCAGCGTCAGATCGTATACGCTGGTAACCAGCGCCTCGCTGCCGTCCGCCAGTTGCAGACGCTTGACCGGCAGCTTATGCAGCAGGATCTGTTGCAGTGCCACGCTGTTGAAATGTTCGCTTTCCACGCCGCCGAAATACGGGAAACCGACCTCGACTACCTCATCATGCGCATCCAGCAGGCTCAGTTGCAGCTCAACCTCCTGCTGATGCTGACCTTCGCGCTGTTCAAGATTCCATTTGCCCTGCTCGCCCCCAACGGAAACCGATAGAGCCTTGCGGCGCTACCAGTTGGCCGGTGTGCCGATCGAGCGCAATGGTTTTCCATTCAGGGTTGTTGTCCTGCCCCAGGGCGTCGACCAGGTCGCTGGCACGCAGCATACGGCCGGCGGCATAGTGGCCGGCTTCGCGCGGCTCCAGCAGCACCAGCATCGGCATATCGGTATAACGGCGCAGGTAATCGCGGAAATAACCGACCTGACGATCGAGGTGGAACTCCTTGAGCATCACGTGGCCCATCGCCAGTGCCATGGCGCTGTCCGTGCCCTGCTTCGGATTCAGCCAGTGGTCGCACAGCTTGGCAACCTCCGCATAATCTGGCGTGACCGCCACGGTTTTGGTGCCTTTGTAACGCACTTCGGTAAAGAAGTGCGCATCCGGGGTACGCGTCTGTGGCACGTTGGAACCCCAGGCAATGATGTATGACGAATTGTACCAGTCAGCGGATTCCGGGACGTCGGTCTGTTCACCCCAGGTCATCGGCGAGGCCGGTGGCAAATCGCAGTACCAATCGTAGAAACTCAGACAGGTACCGCCAATCAGCGACAGATAACGCGCCCCGGCGGCATATGACACCATCGACATTGCTGGAATCGGCGAAAAAACCGATAATCCGGTCCGGGCCAAAGGTTTTGGCGGTGTACACGTTAGACGCGGCGATCAGTTCGTTAACCTCTTGCCAGCTGGAGCGCACAAAACCACCGCGACCGCGCGCCACTTTGTAGCTTTTGGCTTTTTCCGGGTCGGCAACGATCGAGCCCCAGGCATCGACCGGATCGCTGTGCTGCGCTTTGGCCTCGCGCCACAGTTTCATCAGGCGTTTGCGCATCAGCGGATATTTCAGGCGGTTGGCACTGTACAGATACCACGAATAACTGGCGCCACGCGGGCAGCCACGCGGTTCGTGGTTGGGCAGATCGGGACGGGTACGCGGATAATCGGTCTGCTGGGTTTCCCAGGTGACCAGGCCATTCTTCACGTAAATTTTCCAGCTGCACGAGCCGGTACAGTTTACCCCGTGGGTGGAACGCACCACTTTATCGTGTTGCCAGCGGCTGCGATAGCCGTCTTCCCAGTCGCGGTTGGCGTTCAGCGTCTGACCATGCTCGCCGGAAAACGGCTCGGCCAACTGCTTGAAATAGCGGAACCGGTCTAAAAACTTGCTCATCCGGAGTTCTCCTGAAGGCTCTCTCGTTGTAGGTATACCCGGGCGCTCAACCAATGTCTGACAGGGTGCAAACGACGGGTATCGACATTGCTCACTCTGCGGCCAGCCTACTTTTGCCTCAGCGCCAACAATTTGATTGTGATCAAGGGAATACCGGGGAAACGGCGACGGAAAACAGAAAATACCACCAAAGGATTAACGCCAAAAAAACAGCATTACTCATTGATTAATAACATAATTATAAAAACATCCTTGCCAGGCGACGGGTATCCTGAGGGGGAGGGATATTTGGAGGTAGACGCGCGATGCGCCGGCGGCATCGCGCATCGGAATGCTTGCTTAGCGGTTCAGCCACAGGCTACGGGAACCGACCGCCGGCAGCGACAGGGTCAGCGTCGTCGCCCCCTGATGATGCCAGCCCGCCGGTAATTGCAGCCGCAGCGTCACCGGGCGATAAAACGGGTTGGTCACCAACAGCAAGGCGCGCCGCTGGTCGGCAAAGATGCGCGCCGGGATCGCCGGGTTGCTGCCGATCGGCGTTAAACGCCGGCCGCTAAGCAGATACGGGGCAAAGCTCTTGATCTGCAACGCCACCGCCGCCACGCCGCGCCAGCTGTCGGCCTGCGCCTGCGGATAGAGACGCCCCTGCTGGCGCCGATAGAACAGATCGGTATAGGAGTAAAACAGCAGGCCATTGGCACCGCCGATCAGCGCCTGCCAGGCCTGACTGCGGATCTCGTCTTCATTCGGTTGGTGTGGCCGACGGCGGGGATCATAGGCGGCGTGATCCATGATTTGAATCACCACCCAGGCCCCCTTGACCCGCCTGGCAGCCTGCACCGTCAACGCGGTATAACGCGTGGTGCGGGTCAGATCGTCATCCACGCCCACCGGGTACGGATCGGTCGCCAGAATATCTGCGCCATGGTAATAGGCGTCCAGATCCGCGGTCTTGTTCAACACCTGGAAGGTCGGATGGTCGCGGTCCAGACGACGGATTTGCCGCTGCCTGGCGACAATCTGCCCAAGGTATTCCGGCCCCAGCTCATCGTTGATATACCAGGCCAGCAGATTGGGCTGGCCTTTCAGCCGCATCACCTGCCAGGCGGCCAATGCCGGATAGCCCGAGCGCGTCGGCGGTGCGAAACGGCTACCGGGATACAGGTCTTTCAGCGAATAGATCACCTGCAATCCCTGGCGTTGTGCACGACGGAAAAAACCATAGGGATCTTTGCCGTTGCCATAGTTGTAATTCAGCACGCTGTTGAACCCGGCGGCGGCGATACGCGCCAGATGCCGCTCGCTGGTTATGTCGGCATAAATGCCCAACGGGAAAATGCGCTGCCCGGCCTTGCGGGTAAACCCGTCGGCGTCGATGCTCACCGCCGCCGCTGGCAGGCCCAGTTCAAGCGGTACTTCGCTGCTTGGCCCCTGCGGCGCCATCGTCGCCGTGACTTGCTGACGCAGACGATATTCCCCGGCCGGCAGCGCCGGCGGCAGGTCAAACTGCAACCGATGGCGTTTGTCTATCTGCAACCGCTGCGAGCTGCTTTTGATGGTACGCCCCTGGCGGTCAAGCAGGCGACTGTCCACCTGTACGCGCTGTGCAGACGCGACCTCGATCAGCGTCTGCGCGTTGCCGTTTTGCCCGACACCCAGCGGATACAACGCCGGCTGTGGCGGCCGCACGCAGGCGTACAGATCGTCAAACCACGCCTCGCCGCTGCTATAACGGCGCAGGTAGACCCCCAGCGTAACCCGGGCCGCCTGCGCCGGCACGGTATATCGGGCGCGGATAGGCTGCCAGTCGGCGCTACCGCTAACGCCCCGCGGGTAGCTGCCCTCCAGAAACCGCCCTTGTGCATCGAAGCTTTGCAGGTAGACGCTGGCACCGTTGTCGCCCGTGGCTCCGCGCACATTATGCACGCGGATCCAGGCGCCAAAGTCGATCGTCTGCCCCGGTTGCACCGACAGCCGCTGACTGAAGGTGTGGTAACCCTCGGCAGGCGAAGGCCGATAATACAGCGCCGCGCCACCACCGCGCCCCGCAGCCACAACCCGCGCCCCTGCGCTGCGCCAGGCTTGCGCCCCCTGTTCAAAGCCGGGATTGATCAGCAGGTTCGGCGCACAGACGTTTGCCTGCGCCCCCGCGGCCAGCCAGCAACTGGCCAGCAGCAGCGCACGATACGGATTGCCGGTGCTCATTGTCTTTTCATCGCCGCGTTGAACAGATAGGCAAAGAACAGCAGGCAGGATTTTTGATACGACAGGCCCAGATGATTGCGATAGATTTTCCACTGCCAGTCCGCCGCCTTGATTTTATTGCCTGACAGCGACTGACCGGAAAGCCGATAAAATGCCAGCGGTTCGGGAATGCAGTAAGCCAGGCTGTTGCGCGCCTTACGCAGGATCGCCAGCCACATCAGATAATCTTCGTGCCCCAGATTTTGCTGATACACCTTACCGGTACGGCGCTGGTTATAGATGCCGGTCAGGTTGCCGATCCAGTTGCTCTTCAACATATCCTGATAGCCGATGATCTCTTCTGCGCCACGGTAATTCTTGACGCACTGCGGATCGTTTTCAAAGGTGTAGTAATGCGAACACACCACGTCATAACGCTCGGATTGCAGTATTTCAACCTGACGCGCCAGTTTGCTGTGGTGCCAGACATCGTCACTGTCGCAAAAGGCCAGATAGTCGCCGCGTGCCGCTTCTATGCCGATATTACGCGTCTCCGCTACCCCGTAGTTCTGCCGATTGCGAATATAGGTCAGCCGATCGTGAATGTACGGTTTGACCATCTCGGCGGTGTTGTCGCTAGAGGCATCATCAATCACGTACAGGTGATAGTCGCTGAAACGCTGGTTGAGCACGCCGAGTATCGACGCATTGATCGAGGCCGCGGCATTGTAGGCCGGCATGATGATTGACACTTTTTCCATGTTTTCCTCACGTAATGATGTGCTGCCATTGGGGATAAATGCGTTCTGGCGCAAAACGCTGCGCCTTGGCCAGCGACGCGGCGGAAAAACGCCGGCGCAGTGGTTCATCGTCGATCAGCGTCAGCACGCATTGGCAAAACTGCTGCCGATCGCCCTCCGGCACCAGATAGCCGTTGACGTCGGGCTCGATCAGCTGCGCCGGCCCGGTCAGACAGTCATAGGCCACCAGCGGCAAGCCGAAGCTCATCGATTCAATCAGTACCATCGGCAGCCCTTCATAGCGGGAGGTCATCAGCGTCAGGCTGGCACGGCGGTAATACGCCGTTACATCCCGGGTTGCCGGCAGCAGGCGCACCTGCCGTTGCAGGCCGCATTCGATAATCTGCCGTTGCAGCGCGGCGCGATCCGGCCCGTCGCCGACAATCAGCAACTGCCAGTCCGGTGCCTGCTGCGCCACGCTGCGCCAGATGTCGATCAGCCGATCGAAGCCCTTCTGCGGGCTGAGCCGGCCCATCGCCAACGCCACCTTGCCTCGTTGCCCGAGATCTGGCGGCTGCGCCGCAAACGGCGACACATTCTCGATCACCTGGCATTTGTTGCCGCCGATACGCCTGGCGATAACGTCGCGATCTTGCCGGGTCAGCAAAACCACCTGGTCGCTCAGGCGGTAAACCAACAGCTTCAGCCACTTCATCGGCCAGGGGTACTGGTGGAAACTGACGTGCTCACTCAGCACCAACCGACTATGCGGGCACAGCAGGCGCAGGTACGGCACGCTAATCGCCGACAGTCGGCCCATGGAAACGATAATGATGGCGTCAAAACGCCCGCGCCGCAGCGTCCAGGCAAGCCGCCACGGCCAGAGCGGCGTGCGGCCGGCCAAAAAGCGCAGCAAGACCGCATCCTCCAACGGAAAAAAGGTGCGATCGCCGCTGATGGAAAACAGCGTTACTCGCTGTCCGGCCTGGCGCGCCAACGCATTGGCCAGCCCGCTGGCAACCCGTTCGGTGCCGCCCTTGCCCGCCATGTTTTCAATCACTATGGCAATGTTTCGTTGCGGCATATCACCTCCTGAAACCGTTGCGCGCATTGCGCAGCAGTCGACCGCCGATCGGGAACAGCCCCAGCCGCGCCAGCCAGTCGCCATACAGTTTTATCACCTTGAATTTGCCGCTCAGGGTGTGGCGCACGATACGCGATGAGTAATAGGTGAAGGCCTGCTGATTTTCGCTGTACAGTGACGCCAACAGGTGCTTGCAGGCAAAGCCGCTGATGTGGCGATCGCTGGGGCGTAAAAAGGTGTCGATAAAACGGTCGCTGGCGTCCAGGTTCAACGTGCCGGTCATGCGTCCACTGCGTCCGACGTCGAGAAAGACACCGCTGCCGGCATCGTGCACCACGTTGGCGCCAAGGTTGGTGGCGTTGACCAGAAATCCCCAGTCCTGATGCTTATAAAGGAACTCCGGGAACAGGAAACGCCGGTCGCCGTGTTTGCGCATGCTGATGGTCGAAGAACGGATATCGCCCATTTCCAGAAACAGAAAATCTTCTCCGGCCGAGCCGCTTTTATACTGGTAGGCGTAGTCGCGTACCGACTCGCCGCGCACTTCGGCATAGTTGCCAAAAATGATGTCGATGCTGACATCCTCATGACGCTTGAGGCGGCGAATAATATAGTTGGTGGTGAAATAATCATCCGAGTCGAGGAAAAACACCACCTCGGCCTGCGCCAGCTGCGCCCCCAGATTGCGCGAAACCGCGGCATTACTTTTTTGCGTCTTTTCGTGCAGCATCACCTGACTGTTGGCCGCCGCCAGTTGCCGCACCTGTGCAATATCTTCGGCATCCGAGCAGTCATCCACCAATACAATCTGGTAATCGAACCCCTGGCAGGCGTTAAAAATCCGCGTCAGCGTGGTCGGTAAATAACCTGCGCTGTTATAGATGGGAATAACAATTGAGAAGTCCATTTCTTACCTCAACGTTAAGGGGGAAAAGTCTTTTTTCGCCCGGTACAGCAGTAACAGGGAAATATTGAATACCGGGACCAAAAAATAGGTTTCAGTAAAGGTGGTCAATAAAAACACCGCGACCACCCAGCGCATAAAACGGCTCAGAAAAGCCAAATTAGCCAACAGACGGCAGTAAACCCACAGCAGCCACAGCGACGCGAGAGCGCCGGCGGAATAAAACAGCGCAAAATAGAAAAAGTCGACCGGCTTGTAGGCGTCAATATTCTGACCAAATAGCGGATTGGGCAGCCCCAGCGCCTGGAACATCTGCCAGGAAAACCAGATGCGCCCGGTCAATGCCTGATTCAGCAGCGCATCCAGCGCCGGGTTGGCTCCCCAGCGCAGCACGCTGACAAACTGGATCAGCAACAGCGTCAACAGCAATACGCTGCAGAACTTGCGGCCAGGCGCCAGGCGCCACAGCGGCGCCAGCCAGAACAGCGCCACCAGCAACAGCGCCAGCAGCAAATAGGTGCGCGAATAGGAGTACATCAGGATCGGCAACAGCATCACCGCCAGCAACAAGGCGGCCAGGTTCTTGATGCCACGGCTGAGCGCGGCGCGATCCAGCAGGCATAACAGCATCGCCAACAACGCGAACAGGTAATACGCCAGCGTATTGGGATTATCAAACCCCAGCGTCAGGCGATTGCCGTAGCGTTCGTCCAGATAAACGAAGCTGTCGGTGTATAGCAGGTACGGCAACGCCACCAGCGCCGCGCTGCTGACGTAGGCGATGACAAAAATGGCCCCGGCGCGTGGCAGATCGACCCGCGACAGAATCAGAAAGGCAATGCTGAACACCACGCCAAACAGATAATCCCCGTGCCCGGTTGCCATATTCAACATGAACAGCAGTATAAAACCGCCCAGCAGGCCCTTTTCCCGGCGCGTGGCGACGGTAAACGCATAGCCGACGTACAGCAGCATGATGCCGTTCAGCACCTTCACCGCCTGCGCGATCGGCGCATTATCAAACGCGCCGGAGGTTAAAAAGGTTTTAAAAAAGAAGATCAGCAAAAAGGTCAACATCACCGTCTGGTCGATAACCCGTTGCGATCCCCCTGCCTGGTCGGCGCATTGCCGTGGTACGGCGGAAATTGGTTTGTGCATCGGCTTCACTCGGTGAAATAACTGCCCCATTCCTGTTCGATATTTTTTGGCATCAGCCGACTGAGTCCAGCCCCCGGGGTAAACGTCAACTCACCGAAGTACACCCGCTGGCCAACCTGATACATATCCACCCGCAGATAGGAAAACTGCTGCACGGTCAGCCGGGCCAGGCGTAGCATGTCGTCGAGCTGGCTCGGCCGTGCCGCCGGCTGCTCGGCATTGGGCAGACAAATGCGGATTTCGGTGCGATTCCAGCGTTCATCAAACAGATCACGCCGGTGCTGGCCAAAGCGCTGATAATCCACCTGAATGAATATGCGTATTTCGCCGTCGCGATTAAAACAGTGAAACTTGAGATCGTTCGGTACCGCACCGTTATCCAACAACAGCCGCTCCGCCATGATGCGCGGTTCGATGTCCTGATAGTGCCTTTCGCGGCTTTGTTGATAAAAGTTGCTGCGCAGCCAACGGCGGGACAAATCGTACAGTTCGGCGTAGCTGACCCGTTGCTTGTCAAACACCAGTCGGTTATAGCCGCTGCCGTGATTGGCCTTGAGCACAAACGCCTGCGGCAGCCGTTGGAACATGTCATAGCTCAGCTCACGCCCTTCGGCATACAGTTCGATCAGGTAATCCTCGCCCCACAGCCCGGCAATGAACTCGCGCACCCTGTATTTATCCGACAGCGTGCTGTAGATGCTGCGTGGGTATACCTTGCGCCGCATGATCTTTTCGCTGAACCCGCGCGGCTGAGCCAAATTAGGCAACCTTTTGAAATACATGGCATATTTTATTTGATGATGCCAGGCATCCGGCAAACGACGGGAAATTCCCTTAATCAGAGCGTTTAACATGCTGTCTCCTTAGCGTGCTGATAAACCGTGGCGCCGCCTGGAAGCAACTGAGCTGCAAACGGGTGATTTTTCCGCCACGGAAAAAACGGTTCAAGACAAAGAATGAGAAGAATTCGGCCAACAGCGTCGATAGCGCGGCACCGACCAGCCCGAAGCGAGGTATCAGCAGCAGGTTCATCGCCACGTTGGCCAACGCCACCAACGGCATTTTTATTGCGATAAAGCGATAGCCGGCCAACAGCACGATGCTGCGGTACGACACCGTGCCCAGCACCGAAAACAGCGAGGTCAGGCCACACAGGCCAAGCACGGTGGCCGCGGGGTGAAACGCCGCGCCATACAGCCAGTCGATCAGCGGTGTCGAAAACAGGTACAGCACCAGCAGCACCGGCAGCGCCATCGTCAACACCGCCAGGTACAGCAGGCGAATGCGGTACTCCTGTTCCACCAGCGTGCGGCAGCCGGCGATGCCCGGCATCAGCGAAGTGATCAGCGCCAACGGCACAAATAGCCATCCCTGGCTCAGCGTTGTTGCGGCGCTGTACCAGCCCACCGCCTGCTCGCCAATCAGCGCAGCCAGCATGATCTGATCGATGCGGGTATAGATAACAATCGACAGGCTGGCGAACGCCAACGGCATGCCGACCCGCAACAGATAACGGTCATAGCGACGTGATGGCCGCAATGCCACCTGCGACAACCGATGCAACTCACGGTGAAACAGCAGCCGACGCACGCCATACGGCAAAGCGCTGCTGACGATATACGGCAAGGCAAACCACGCCAGTGGCAGCGCTGCACTCACCAACGCCAACCGCATACCGATCGACAGCAGCAGCGCCAGGTTGTTGATCAGCGTGTTGCGCTTCGATCGCAGCCGCGCGTCGTAGTAAATCTTGTAGACGTCCTGCACCGAAAAATAGGCGCTCACCAGCAATAACAGCGTCATCAGCCGTTGTGCCGGCGGCTGGCCGAACTGACTCCAGACCAGCAGTGGCAACGCCACCAGCAGAAACAGCCGCCGCCGTAATCGTCGCGATGCCATCATCAGCCGTATGCCACTGACCTGCCGGCGCGCGAGACGATTGAAGATCACGCTGTCTGCGCCAAGCTGCGCCAGCGGCACCACGATGGCGATGGTTGCCAACAGGTAATTCAGCGTGCCGAACTGCGCCGGCCCCAGATAGCGCGCCACGTATATCGAGACAAAAATCCCTGACAGGCTCAGCGACACGCGTTCCAACATCAACCATAGCGCGTTGGCCACAATGGCTTTCATCAGCTCAGTTACCCGCCGCCGTTGCCGTATCGTCCCGATGACTCGGGTAGGCAAACGCGTAATAGCCGGCGGCGTCGGCGGTTTTCTTCACCACGCCGTTGAGTATCACGCCTTTGATCGCCACGCCGTTCTGTTCAAAGCGACGCAGGCTGGTTTCAATCTGCTTGACGGTGTTGACCTCAAAACGCACCACCATCAGCGCCGTTCCCGCATGATGACCGACGATCGCCGCATCGGTTACCGCCAGTATCGGCGGGGTATCGATCAATATCAGGTCGTAGCGCGGCGCGGCCCAGTGCAGGAAATCGGCCAACCGCGGGTGCATCAATAATTCGGAGGGGTTGGGTGGCACCTGTCCGCGCGGAACGAAGTCCAGCTTGGCAATGGCGGTCGATTTCACCGCCTGCGCCGGCGCTATCTTGCCGGCCAGCATATCCGACAACCCCTGATACGGACTGTCGCTCAGCCAGCGGTGCAAAAAGCCCTTGCGCATATCGGCGTCGATCAACAGTACGCGCTGGCCGGCCTGCGCAATCACTACCGCCAGGTTGGAACTGGTGAAGCTCTTGCCACTGGCCGGGCTGGCGCCGGAAACCATCAGGATGTTGTTTTTCGCCTCCATCATGGCGAAATGCAGGCTGGTGCGCAGACTGCGGATCGCTTCAATCGACAGATCTTCCGGCTGCGCCTGCGCCAGGATCGGCAGCCGTGCCGCAGCTGTTTTCGCCAATTGCTGCCGCTGCCCACGGTTATGCTTGAGCTGCCATGGCGACAGCGGCACCGTGGCGTAAACGCTGATGCCGCGTTTTTCCAGCACATCGGTATTGCTGACGCCACGATGAAAGGCAGCGCGCAACAGCACCACCGAGCAAGACAGCACACCGCCCATCAGCACCGCCAGGATAACGATCAGCATTTTTTGCGGTTTTACCGGTTTTAACCCGGTTTCCGCTGCGTCGATAATACGAATATTGCCCACCGTGCCGGCCTTGCTGATGCTCAGTTCCTGCTGTTTGTTCATCAGTTGGATATAAACCTGCTGATCCACCTGCACGTCACGGGTCAGACGCAAGATTTCCTGCTGGGTTTTCGGCAACGCCTGTACCTGTTTACCCAGGCGCTCCTTCTCCTCCTCCAACGTGACGCGTTTTTCCAGCAGTGCGCGGTAGGCCGGATGGGCGCGAGTGTAGAGCTTGGAAATTTCCGACTCTTTAAACGTCAGCTCGTTGAGCTGCGCCTCCAGTTGCACCTGCGTATCCAACACCGATTTGGCCTCCAGCGACAGATCCACCGAGTCGTTTTGCTGACGAAACTGATTGAGCTGGTTTTCGGCGTTGGTCAACGCGGCCTGGGTCTGTGGCAATTGCTCAGCGAGAAACGCCAGCATCCGCTGCGCCTCTTCGGTTTTGCGATCGACGTTCTGTTGCAGGTAGTTTTCGCTGATGCTGCGTAATACGCGCTGGGCACGCAGGGGATCCTCGCTTTCCAGTCGGAAGATCATGATGCCGCTGTCCTTGCCGGCCAGCGCAACGTTCAGGCTGTCGCGCAAATCGTCGACCGCCTGCTGCCGCGCCAGCTTGCTGACGGTGAAACGGGTGCCTACCGGGGCGTCCAGCGCGCCGATCCGCAGGCTCCACACGCCGTTGCGCAGCGGTTGGTCGATCGCCCCCGTCAACACGGTCTGCTGGCCATCATGCAAGCTGACGCGCCGGTTCTCCAGCACGCTGAGGGTCAGCGACTCCCCCAACATCACCTCTGGTACCGTCAGCTCGGTAACGGTTACGCTGGGAACGCTTGCGCCACGCAAACGGGCGAGCCCTTTGCCCAGCAACGGAAAATAGTCGGCGCTGACGCGCACCGTCAGCTGCTGGTCATCGACCGTTTTCCCCAGCACCTGACGCGAATTGACCAACGCAACCTCATCTTGGCTGGCGGAGTTCTGGCCAATGGAACTTTCCAGCGTTTCCTGCAGCAACGACGCCCCGGAGCTTGGCTGTTCTACCTGGATCAGGGTCGAAGCCTGATACACCGGCGTCGCCAGCAGCGCATAGCCGATGCCCAACGCCGCGGCCAGGCCGGTGACCAGCAGGATACGCCAACGGTTGTCCCACAGCGGGCCGATCAGCCGCTCCCAGTCGAGGTTTTCATCCCGATCGGCCAGCACGGCTGGCAATGCATGATTGTTCATTGTCTGTCCTTGATTCCCTGCGGGCGATGGCCGGTTACGGCCTGGTGAAGGTTAACGATCGGCGGAGGGCGAGTCGGCCAGCGCCGCGGGCTCACACGGTTGACGCAGCAGCAGCAGGTAACCGCCAAAACACAGGGCAAAAGCCAGCAGCATCAGGTTTTCCGGTAGCCACAGCACCTCGCCGAGGACGCCAATGCAGGCCAGCGTCACCGCCAGCAGGCTGCTCATGCCCAGCGCCTGACGCGCATTCAAACCGCGACGCATCAGAATGTGATGCAGATGGTCACGCCCGGCGCGAAACGGATTTTGGCCGCGTACCACTCGACTCGCCATCACCGACACCATGTCCATCAACGGAATGGCGATCAGCCACAACGCGGTCACCGGCCGCATAACCGGCGCGACGCCCTGGGACGCGCTCAGCAGCAGCCATAGCACGCTGAAGCCAATTACCATGCTGCCGGCATCGCCCATAAAGATTTTGTTGCGCCATCCGAAGGCGCCAAGATTGAATAGCAGATAGGCGGCCAGCGTCGCGATCAGACTCAGGCACCACAGCGCGGTGCTAACGCGGCCACCAAGGGTAAACAGCAGCGCCAGCGCGGCAAAGGTGACGCAGGAAAGCACCCCCAGTTGGCCGTCGATACCGTCGATCATGTTGTAGGCATTGATTGCCGCCCATACCGCCAGTGGCGTCAACCACAGCGCACCGCCGCCCAGCAGCAGCGCATCCTGTCCCCATAGCTGGCCCAGTGAGGCAAGCTGCAGGTCCGCCGCCAACATCATTGCCAGTGCAACCGCGCCCTGCACCACCACCCGCGGCGTCACCGGCAAGTCGAAGCGATCGTCCATCACCCCCAACAACAGTAACGCCGTCACGCAGGCCAAATAGATGTCACCCTGCGGCAGCAAATCCGGACGCCAGTAAAACAACAGCGCCAGGGTCAGATAAATGGCAATACCGCCGACCAGCGGAATATGCCCGTGGTGACGTTTACGCGAGCTGGGTTTATCCACCAGCCCGATAGTCAACGCCAAACGCCGGCTAACCCCCAGTAACACCAGCGCTAAAATAGATATCACGCTCAGTTGATATAACATGATTCCTCCAGCGATTAAGCGCGCTACCGCCCTTGAGTTACAGCTGCCAATGCGCGATTGACAAAAATAAAATCTATGCTTCCGGGATATAAATCAGCATGGGTTATTCCTGCTTATTGTCGATTCGGCGGTCTGGCCGACAGCAGGCAAAGCGTATTACCGCCGGCGCTGGTCAACGGCCGGTAAATTCATGCCGAATGGTTTTCTCGATTGCCGAGTTAAGGTCAACCGGCGCAATGAAATCGCCTTGCTGGTTGGATTTAAATTGTGTTCTGGCACAAAACTTTTGTATCCGTATTCGGCTGATGGGGAATTTACGGCGGGTTATTTTAGCCAGCAGGTCCAATACGCTCGCGGCGCACACCCCAACGACATAGGGGATGCGCACGGTCATATTATTGCGTCCCAACGAAGAGGAAATAACGTCGACCAGTTGGTTCATGGTAAAATCCGGTTTATCGACGTAGTTGCTGACCTGGTAATGTAATTGCTGATCCAGCGCGTGCTCGAGCCTGGCGGCAATATTTTCGACATAGGCCATCGACTTCATGTTATTGCCGCTGCCGATCATCACGAAACGGCCGCTGGCAATTTGCCGAAACAGATTATAGACGTTGCCGCGGTTGCCTTCGCCGAATACCACCGTCGGGCGGATAATGGTCAGCCGGTTGGCCTGGTCTGCCTTGTGCCAGGCTTCATAAACATATTCCGCTTCCAGCTTGGATTTTCCGTAATGATTGAACGGCGCAAAGGCCCCGTCTTCGCCGGTTTCCTGTTTGACGAAGCCATAGACCGCCACCGAAGAGGTAAACACCAGTTGGCGGATATCGAGCATCGACGCGAGCTTGCACAGGTTGCGCGCCCCCTCGACGTTAACCTGGTAATACCGCGCAATCGGCTCAACATTATCCTGATGCTCGGCCGCCAGATTAATCACCGCATCGCAGCCGGCCAAGGCCGACTGTAAGCTCTGCGGCTCGGTGACGTCGCCGTACTGATAAAGTTCGGCAAACGCCTCACTCGGTCGCTTGTCGATAATGGTCAACGCCAGATCGCTGCGGGAACGCAGACGTTTAACCAATCGCGTGCCAATAAAACCCGAGCCGCCAATAATCGCTACTTTACGCTTGTCCATAATTTGTCACTCAGCCTGTTTCCATTATTCCTGCCGCATCAGCGAACGGTCGCAAAATACGCGTTAGGTGATGGTTAACAGACTGGACAAATGATTGTGACTATTCAAATAACAAATAATGAAATAGTAATATTCGCAGCATGTGAAATTATGAACGATATGAAATTTCAGATGACGCTAATTTTTAACATCATACGCCACCCGATATTCCAGATTACTATCCGGCAAGATAAGTTTGAGTGAACCGCCATCAAATGCATTTTCGGCGTCATAGTTCACCGGCTGGCGAAACTGCCCGCGCTTGGGGTCGATGCATTCCAGCGTTGCCTGCGTCTGTGCCTGATGCTCTCCCTGATACAGGCACAACAAGGTCTGTGGCACTTTGGCGCGCGGATCGTTTAGCGTCAGGGCCAGCATCACACGGGTGTTGTTTTGTATGTCATTGACGATCGGCGGCCGCACCTGGTTTCCCAGCAAAAACGAAAGATGTGAAATAACCAGCAATGATGCCAGCACCGACAGATAGGTCACCACTCTCGCCGTCGGCAGAGAAAAAAAACCACGACTGCCCCTGTTTTTTTCCGCTGAATCGCTATTCCCCCGCAATGGCCTGGCCGTTATTGTTGCGGTCTGTTCCATGCTATCAGCTGCGGCGCTGATTTTATCCTGGCTGACTGGCGGCAAGGAGGTTTCTTTTTCAGATATTTCCGCTTGAATATTATCATTGCTCGTCAATTCTTCATGGGAAATATCATCTCCACCGTTATCGACTTCTTCACTGATAAAATGGAACACCTCACTATTTTCCACTTTATAACCCAGGCGAGGAATGGTTCTGATAAGCATATGCTCCCCATCGCCGATTTTCTGCCTAATGGATTTAATGGTTTGATTTATCGTTGAATCCGAGCAATAGGTGCCTTTCCAAATATTTTCTATAATTTCCGTACGGGTAACCAATTCTGGCGAACGGGCAACCAGCAGTGAAAGTATCTGATACTCTTTCCAGCGCAGGCGAGATTTTTTCCTGGAAGGGATTAAAACATCCAGATTCCTAATCTTTATTCTTTTATCAAGATTCACTTTTAATTTCCTTAACGTGCCTGTCCTGCACACTTTGTATAGAAATATGAAAAAATGTTCAAGAAATTAAATGTAAACTCAATAGACTGTTATATTTGCGAAAGATAAATATAAAAAAATCCCGATTTCATTTTTTAAAATACGACATATTTTACCCCATCAGGGCGCCAATCACCGATTAACCCTTGAGCAGCAAGGGTTTTATCAATTGTTAAAGATGACGAAAAAACACCAGCAACCAACTGAAATATAAGTACAAAATCAATTTGTTAGCGGGTTGTTATATTTATAAACTTGTGAAATTTCCCCTTCATCGGCGCATGGCAAACGACTTTCCGTTTAATCCTATTGCAAAAAAACATAAAGAGCGCGGCGACCAATAATGAGATTTTTCTTATTCGATTGTTTTGCAGATATAAGCGCCATTAACGCTTCAGTTATCACTATCGGCGTTGGCAATAGCAAGCGTAATGGGATAATCGCCGGCAACGGCGGGAAGTGAAATGATGAAAATAATGCCAGGCAGTAAATATAAATGGCGGGTATCTCTGATTGGAAAGATACCCGCAAATAACGATCAGCGAGCCTTACGGCCGTACACCAGCCAGGTAATGGCAACGCAAACAATATAAAACACCAGGAACAGCTTCATCGCGCCAGCCGGCGATCCGGTCATCGCCAGTGAGGTACCGAACGCTTTTGGGATAAAGAAGCCACCAATGGCACCAATGGCAGAAATAAAGCCCAACGCCGCAGCAGAGTCGGTCACCGCTTCGCGTTGCGCCAACCGATCCGAACCGCCCTGCGCCATGACCCGTTCGATGGTGATTTTACGGAAAATAACCGCAATCATCTGGAAGGTCGAGCCGCTGCCCAGCCCGGCAGTCAGGAACAGCAGCATAAAGACGCTGTAAAAGGCGATGAATGACCCTTGCGAGCCTTCTCCCGGCAAGGTCAGGAACAGCAGACCGGCAAACACCGCCATCAGCACGAAGTTGATCAGCGTGACGCGGATGCCGCCAAAGCGGTCGGACAATGCCCCGCCGGCTGGGCGCGCCAACGCACCAAGGAACGGACCAAAGAAGGCATAGTGCAGAATCACCACGTCCGGGAATTGGGTTTTGGACAGCATGGCGAAGCCGGCGGAAAAGCCGATAAACGAACCGAAGGTCGCCAGATACAGCAGGCTGAGGATCCATAAATGGCCGCGTTTCAACACCGGCAGTTGCTGGCTGAGCGACGCCTTGGATGCCGCCAGATCGTTCATGCCGAACCAGGCCGCCAGCGTACCGATGATCAAAAACGGCACCCAGATCCAGGCGGCATTTTCCAACCACAGTTGGCTGCCGTCCGGCTGTGGGTGTCCGTTGCCGCCAAAGATACCAAACATGCCGATGGCAATCGCCAGCGGCGCAATCAGCTGCATCACGCTCACGCCCAGATTGCCGAGCCCGCCGTTAATGCCCAGCGCCCCGCCCTGTTTGGCCTTGGGGAAGAAGAAACTGATATTGGCCATGCTGGAAGCAAAGTTGGCGCCGGCAAAACCGCACAGCAGCGAGATGATGATGAAGGTATTGAAGGTGGTGCTGGTATCCTGTACCGCATATCCCAACCACAGGCAGGGAACGATCAGCAAGCCGGTGCTGATCGCCGTCCAGCGCCGGCCACCGAATATCGGGATCACGAACGAATACGGCACGCGTAAAATCGCACCGGAAACCGAAGGTAATGCGGTGAGCAGGAACAGTTGGTCGGTTGAAAAATCAAAACCGACTTTATTGAGATTCACGGCAACGGCGCTGAACAGCATCCAGACGCAGAAAGCCAATAAAAGGCAGGGAACGGAGATCCACAGATTGCGACTGGCGATACGGTGGCCCCGGCGTTGCCAGAATTCAGTATTCTCGGGTTGCCAATCCTGAATAACCGCGCCCGTTTTTTTCTTTAATGATGGCGTTACAGTTTGCGACATAAAAACCTCTGACACACGGTGATAACTTCGCCCACCCTAGTGATCCCACCGCACGCCAAAGTTGATGCAAATCAACGCAGCCGCAGGTAGCAATACGGCCAAAACAACCTTACATCCCCTAAGGAGTAAGCCAACGCATTAAATAAAAAACTTATAAATCAAAAAGCTGACAGCGAGGTTATCCGCAGTCACGACGGCATGCCGGCATGCTGGAAACTA
The DNA here is from genome assembly GCF_900635445.1 of Serratia odorifera. NCBI lineage: Bacteria > Pseudomonadati > Pseudomonadota > Gammaproteobacteria > Enterobacterales > Yersiniaceae > Serratia > Serratia odorifera. The sequence continues at coordinate 3,587,839 of NZ_LR134117.1, read as the reverse complement.
ATGGGTACTTCGTTAGGGGTATGGGGTTATGCCTGGGGATAATGAAAAATAAGGCTGAATCGTTATTGGAACCACCTGCTCACGCCCCGTGTTTCTTGCTGCCAACGTGTTATACCTTCAGGGATTTGCCTTTATGAAACGGTTACTGGCCCCGCTGTCGATCGTTAATCAGGTTGCCGTGCTGATGCTGCTGCTGGGCCTGTTGGGGATTGCCGGCATGAGTACCTCGGCCTGGATGTCGCAAAGCATTCAGGGTAATGCGCATGCCATTAACAAAGCCGGTTCGCTGCGCATGCAAAGTTACCGCCTGTTGGCGCAGGTGCCGCTCAGTGAGCAAAGCGAGGCGCTGATCGACGAACTGGCCGCCGATGAAAACAGCCGCGATTTACAGCGCGCGGTCGAACAGGAAGGATTGACGCCACAGTTTCAGGCGCTGCGCGCCTACTGGCAGCAGACGCTGCAACCCCAGTTGCGACAGGCGCAACGGCCGGCCGACGCCGCGCCGCAGGTGGCGCATTTCGTCAATCTGCTGGACAAACTGGTCTCCGACATCGATCGCCATACCGAACGACGCCTGTTGATGGTGATGCTGGTGCAATGGGTGTTCATTGCGCTGACGCTATTGCTGCTGATCGGCACCATTTGCTACCTGCGCCGCCGTTTGCTGCACCCATGGTGCCAGTTGGTGGCAATGGCGCAGGCGGTCGGGCACGGTGATTTCAGTCGGCGTTTCGCCCAGCGTGGACATCAGGATGAAATGGCCTCGCTCGGTGGCGCGCTGAACACCATGTCGGACGAACTGTCCGCCACGTACCACGGACTGGAACAGCGGGTAGCGGAAAAAACCGCCGATCTGCAACAGAAAAACCAGGTATTGGGTTTTCTGTACCACACCAGCCGCCAATTGCACACCAGCGAACCGTTGTGCAGCCGCCTGACGCCGGTGCTGAGCCAGTTACAGGCTCTCACCCCACTGCGGGCGATCCAGCTGCGGCTGTATGAAAACAACAGCCAGGAACAGTTTTTGCTGTTGAGCAACAATCAGCCGTTACGGCCGGAATATTGCAATAACGCGGCGTGCAGCGCCTGTCTGAACGAAGAACAGTACCCGGCGCATCAGCACCCGTCGCTAAGCTGGAGTCTGAGCGATAAACTGGGCAACTACGGCGTACTGGTGGCGCAGTATCACCAGCCGCTGAACGACGATCATCATCAACTGATCGCTACCCTGGTCGAACAGCTGACCAGCGTGCTGGCCATCGAGCGCCAGGTAGACCATCAGCAGCAGTTGATGCTGATGGAAGAGCGCGCGGCCATCGCCCGTGAACTGCATGACTCCATCGCCCAATCGCTGTCATGTCTGAAGATGCAGGCCAGTTGCCTGCAAATGCAGGGCGATGCGCTGCCGGCCGCCAGCCTGGCGCTGGTACGGCAAATGCGCGAAGAACTTAACACCGCCTATCGACAGCTACGCGAACTGCTGACCACCTTCCGGCTGCGATTAAGCGAACCGGGGCTGTTGGCGGCATTGCAGTCGACGGTGCAGGAATTCAATGCCCGACTGGGGATCGCCATTGAGCTGGATTATCAATTGGGGCCACGCACCGTCCCGGCCTATCAGGCCATCCATCTGTTGCAGATTAGCCGCGAGGCCTTGAGCAATATCCATAAACACGCTCAGGCCAGCCAGGTACGGATTCAGGTGACCAATCAGCAGGGCGAAATCACCCTGTCGGTCAGCGATAACGGCCGTGGCCTGCCTGAACACGGTGAGCGGCCAGATCATTACGGCCTGATTATCATGCGCGACCGCGCAAACAGTCTGCATGGCCGCTGCGATATCACCCCACGCAGCGGCGGCGGCACCGAAGTCCGGGTGGTCTTTCGCCCGGATAACCACGCCATCGATTAATAGGAGACAGTATGACTACCGAAGAGGCCGCCACTATTTTGCTGATTGACGATCATCCGATGCTGCGCAACGGCGTGAAACAGTTGATTAGCATGGATTCACGGCTGCAGGTGATTGCCGAAGCCAGCAATGGCGAGCGTGGTGTTGAACTGGCGGAACAGCTCGATCCCGACTTGATCCTGCTCGATCTCAATATGCCGGGCATGAACGGTCTGGAAACGCTCGACCGCCTGCGTTTGACCGCGCTGTCGGGGCGAGTGGTGGTCTTCAGCGTTTCCAATCACGAAGACGATGTGGTGAGCGCGCTCAAACGCGGCGCCGACGGCTATTTACTGAAGGATATGGAACCGGAAGAACTGCTGAAGGCCCTGCATCAGGCCGCCGCAGGACAAATGGTGCTCAGCGAGACGCTGACGCCAATACTGGCGGCCAGCCTGCGGGAAAATCGCCCGGCCACCGAGCGCGACATCCAGCAGTTGACGCCGCGCGAACGCGATATCCTCAAACTGATTGCCCAGGGACTGCCGAATAAACTGATCGCCCGCAAGCTGACGATCACCGAAAGTACGGTAAAAGTGCACGTCAAGCATCTGTTGAAGAAGCTGAAACTGAAATCACGTGTCGAAGCCGCCGTCTGGGTGCTGCAAGGCAAGAACGGCTAACCGCCAAACGGTCCGGTAGCGGCCGGTACCGTCGGGGTTTGCAGCGTCTGGGCTGCCGGCATCGAGGGTTGCTCGCCGCCCGACAACGACAGCGGCGGCGTCACCTGCAGCGTGATCCAGTTCGAGGTCACCCGCTGCTGCTGGTCATCTTCCAGCGTTACCGACAGTCGGTAGCGATTTTCCGCCCCGGGGTTGCTATCCCATGCCGGCATGATCACGCTCCAACCATGCGGATCGTTGTTATTGTGCGGCGGCGTCAGACTCAGCGCCTGGGTATCGCCTTGCCAACTGACGCGAGTGATTTTATTGCCGGTTTTGATTTCCAGCACCAGCGGCAGGGTTTCGCCGGCGTGCAGACTCCACGGCGGCGTCGCCAGGAACACCTGCAATGTCTTGCGTTGCTGGAATTCCAGCACCGGTACGTTCCTGCGCTCAATGTTATCGTAGCGGCTGCCGCGCAGCGACTTGGCCTGCGCGACGTACTCCGGCGAAATCTGCTTCACCAACGGTACGCCCAGACGGTAGCTCAACCCCAGTTCTACCGTATCTTGCGTTTCGCCGCCCTCGCCCAGTTTATGCTGCGCCTTCAGCGTTACCAGCGGCACCGGGGTATAGCTCAACCCCAGTTGCATGGCACGCGGATCGTCCTGCTTGTTGCCACTGCCGAACAGATCCACATCGTTGCCACGGTATTGTTCAAAGCTCAATGAAGCGCCCAACTGGCGGTAAAACGGCAAATAGCCTTGCGTGCTGATGTCATAGCCGCGCGCCGGACGGCTGCGGAACACCGCACCGTCTTGCCGCGCCGACATGGCCGACAGTGGATGGTAGTAGTTGGCAGAAAAGCGCAGATAATCGCCCCAGGCTTCCGCGCCAATACTGCCACGGTTACGCTGATTGCCGATGTCGCTGTCGAACACCGTGTTGTAGCCCAACAGCCAGTCGCCCGCGATCCAGCGCTGCCCCAGCCCCAGATTGGCCAACGAACTGTCGGTCTGTTGCAGCACGCTGACCTGGCTATAGGTCAGCAGGCCGTCGACATCATACAGCGGGCTGAATAACTGGCCGCGGCTGCCGGAAAAGTCGCCTTCCGGCGATACCGTCAACGACAGCGTGGCGGTGCCCAGCGGCGACAGCAGATCTTGCGCCTGCTGTTGCAACAGATGGGTTGCCTGACCGATAACGTAGCTCTCGGCGCGGGTACGCACCTGTTGGCCAGAGACCTCATTCAGGTTACGTTCGCCAAGTTGCTTGGCCATGGTGGCCCACTCTTTTTCGCGCTGTTGATCGTTCACCGCACTGCTGCCGAGGTCGGGCAATGCGTTGGCACCGTCTGGCGCCGAGCTGACCAGCGACTCCGGCGCCGGCGGAGATTCCGCCTGGGCCGCAAATGCCAGGGCTAACGGCCACAGCAGCAACGGCCAGCGCTGCCAAGCTGTTTTAGCCGTTTGAACGGTTAGTCTACTGCGGATAATTCGACTCACTTCTGTCATCAGACTGGCGCCATGACCCCATCCGCGGGACACGACCTACCACCTTTTTCTGCTGCAGCCACTCCCGACGACAGACAACCTCACTTGCGCTCACTATAGCACAGCGCTGCTGTCCATCATTCCCCACCGCGATCCCGCGCACACTCAGCGCAGCCGCGTTAACCAGGCATCCTAGATTATTTATCAGATTAAACAATCAGATAAACCTCAAAAATCGAAGTGACGACGTCACAATATGTCGTATCAGGCGATTTCCAGCGTACGTGGAGCGCCAGTATCTGTCCTGCGCAGCCAGTCGCAAGTTTGCCAACGTAGGCTAAAAACCGCTCGGCGAACCTGATATGAGGCGTTATCTTCGGCGCAGGCAGGGCGTGGGAGAAAAGCGGATGGATGACGCAGGTTTACTGCTGTTATGGCTGTCGGTATTACCGGCATCGTGGCTGGTGCAACAGCTGGTGTGGCGGTCGCCGGCACTGCTGCGTTGGCGTTGGCATGATGCACGCACCGCAAAGGCACCGCCGGTAAAGTGGGCGGTCATGGTAAGCTGTTGTAGCTGCGCCGCCCTGCTGATTGCGCTGGGTCCGACGGCCGATGCTCGGCGGCTGGTATTGATGGCAATGGCAACCGTGCTGATCGCACTCGCTTTTATTGACTGCCGCACCCTCTGGCTACCAGACAGTTTAACCCTGCCGCTGCTGTGGGCCGGTTTACTGGTCAATTTGCACGGGGCGCTAGTCCCCCTGGCCGACAGCGTGTTGGGCGCGGTGGCGGGCTATCTGCTGTTGTGGGGTACCAATCGACTGTATGTGATTTACCGCCAACGTCAGGGGATCGGTCAGGGTGACTTCAAACTGCTGGCAGCGCTGGGGGCCTGGGGCGGCTGGCCGTTGCTACCCGCTATGCTGTTACTGGCCTCGCTGTGCGCTCTGGCGGTCTGGTTGCCCCGCTCTGGCGCACAACGCTCAAGCCGGCAAACGCCGATGCCGTTCGGCTGCTTTCTGGCGCTGGCGGGCGGACTGACGCTGGCGCTGTCAGCGGGGGGATAGCCCCCATGACCACGCCAGCAGGCGGCGAAAAATCACTCACTTCAGTTAACCGCCGAGGTTGGGGTTCAAATCCGGATTATCCTCCGGACCGACCAGCGCACCGACGCCATGCGGCCCTTGATAGTTGCCCTCGGCATCAAAGTTCGGGTTGCCCTGGCGGTCGAAGGCCGGTGTTTTATCCAGAATTTCTTCGGCGGCACGGTGGATCACCACCACGGTATTGCTGCTATTGTGCCTGTCGTTTTGCCGCGCGTTTTTCCGCTCTTCCAGCGCCATGCGCTGCTGCCACTGTGCATTTTCAGCCGCGACCATTTCATCACGATGAATATCGATTTTTTGCATGCATTGGGCAAATTCGACGCTATCGGCTTTAAAACCGTAACCGCTGCACTGCGCCCGATCCATCGCCGCCTGTTGTTCAGGAGAGACACAGCCGCTCAACAGGCAGACCAGGCCTAATACCGCACTGGAAAGTATCACTAATTTCATTTTTATATCCTCGCGTTTAATCAACTGGAAGGTCGCCTGACATCAGGCAAAATAGCCGCTGTCGATCAGATGTTGCATACCGCCGTGCAATTTGCCGCCCGCCTGCTGAAACAGGCCGCGCGCATGTTGGTATTGGCCGTCAAGCTGACGGTTTTGTTGCATCGATGCATTCAGCGCGAACAATACCGTTCCTTCTTTCATCACCATTACCGGCCCACTGAGACGTGCGCTATGGCCGACCGAGTCCAGGGAGCAGAACAGCAGCAACGCCGTTGCGAAAACCACACCAATGCCGCCAAGCAATTTACCGTTTTTCATTTTGTACCGACCTCGCTAATCAAGTAATAATCCGTTGGGATTCGGCGGTTGCCGTAATGTGGGAAGGAGTATAAGAAACGCACACGCGGACAGATATTTGACTAGTCAGAAAAGCAACCCTCTGCTAATCGCAGAAGATTGCTATCATTATTCATCACGGTAGCGGCAAGGGAGAAACACATGGATGCCGGGCGTACATCTCTTCGTTACGGCCTATTACATTGGCTGATCTTTATCGCGCTTTACTTTCTGCTCGCGACCATCAGCCTCGAAACGCGCGACCCCTGGAGCCTGTCCAGCACCGTCTGGCTGCCGGCCGGCCTGCTGCTGGGCATCTTGTGCACCCGGCAACCGGCCCAATGGCCGATGTGGGTGATCAGCGCCGGCGTGATGCATTTCTCGGTCAGTGTGCTGCACGATCGGCCGGTGGATATCGCGCTGGCGTTCGCGCTGGTCGATCCACTGATACTGTGCCCGCTCGCCCTGATCTGGAACAGCGTGCATCGCTATGCAACCGACCTGTCCTACCGTGGAGAAACCCTGCTGCTGCTGGGCGGGGTCTATCTTGGCAGCGCCGTCGGCGGGTTAATCAGCGACCTGCTGCTCAAGGCCCTTGGTTACCCGACGGTGGTCTCGCATTTCGTTAGCTGGAGCATCTCCAACGCTACCGGCTGCCTGGCGATCGCCCCGCTGTTTATCATCCACCGGCTGAATCGCGGCCGCTGGCTAAACCGACAACAGGGCTATACCGCCGTCTGGGTATTACCGCTGGTGGCGGCGATATTTTGCCTGCCGGCCCCCCTGTTGCAGCACCCGTTGCTGAATCATGCCTTGCTGTATATGGCGCTGGCATTGTCCTTGCTGTTGGCGGCGCTGTGGCCGCTGCTGCCGCTGGCGCTGTACTTTATCCTGTTGACGCTGCTGGTCAGCCTGGCGACGCTTTACGGCTACGGCCCTTTTTCCGCCGCACTGGCAGGCACCCAGGCCGTCGAAGCGTCGCAGCTGTACTTGTTGGCGGTTATTTCACTCGGGCTACTGGTCGCCACGCGTGAACAGCAGCACCGCGCCCGCAACCAGCAGCACCAGCAGCGCTTGCAGCTGTTGGGCTACCTGTTACAGGCGCGCCAACCGGCCTTTTTTTGCCTGACGCCCGGGGCGGAAAGTCTCGACTGGCAGCCGCATGAAGCGATTTTCGGCATGCCGCCGCGTCAGTTGGCCAACCTGACGCTGCTGCTGGCGCATGTACATCCCGACGATCGCGAGCCGTTGGCCAGCCTGTTGCGTCATCCGGCCGCCTCAGCGCAGCAGCCCTCCTGCTGCGCCTTGCGGTTGCTGTTGCCCGATGCGGTTTATCATCAGGTTGAATGCCGGTTATTACCGCATCCACACCACGGGGTAAACGGCGTACTGGCATTGGTCACGGCCCATTAATCCTGCCGTATTTATTGTTGTTTCAAGGAGCGTTGAGTGCAAAAAAACCGTGGTAATAGCCGACGATCATCCGGTGTTCCTGATTGGGTTACGCACCGTGGTCACTACCAGCTTCGGCGATGATTTTGTCATCAGCGGCGAAGCGCAAACGGTAGATCAATTGCTGGCGCTGCTGGCGAAAAAACAGCCGGATGTACTGCTTACCGACTTCAACATGCCCGGCGATCGGCAAAGCGATGGCTTGAGACTGATTGAAACGCTGCGGCGTAAATACCCGCAGTTACCGATCGTCGTGATCACCATGATGACCAACCCCGGATTGGTGAAGACCATTCTGGCCGCCGGCGCGCGGGCGGTGATCAACAAGCAGAGCCTGACCAGCGAACTGACCACCTGCCTGAAAGCATTACAGCAAGGGCGACGTCCCGCTAACGTCAGCGCGATGCCGGTCACCGTGGCAGCCATGAGTCCGCGAGAACTGGAGGTGGTGCGCCTGCTGGCGCAGGGACATAGCGTTAATCACATCGCCGCCATGCTTAGCCGTACCAAGCAGACCATCAGCGCACAGAAAAAAAAGCGCCATGTTGAAAATCGGCGTCGGCTCCGACGCTGAACTGTTTGAATATCTGCGCGAAGCCGGACTATGAACCTTATGCGCTGGCTGCTGCCATTGCTGCTGTTGCCGGCCTGGGGTTGGTCGGCAGAACCGCTACAGATCGGCCTGTTGCGCGATCGCCTGCCCTATAGCGATCTGGATGCGCAGCGCCAACCACAGGGCGCCGCCAGCGATCTGCTGAGCGCGCTGTCGACCCAAAGCGGGTTGCACTTCAGCGCCCAGGCGGCCTCCAACCGCGACCAACTGGCGCAAATGCTCAGCCAGCAGCGTATCCTGCTGGCCCTGCCGCCGCCGCAGAGTTCACCGCCACCGACCGGCATCCTGCTTTCCAAACCGCTGTGGCAGCAGCGTTGGGCGTTGGTTGTGCGGCGGGATAGCCTACCGTTGCAGCATCAACTGATGCCGGATTTGCGTCATCAGCGCTTGCTATCCTTGCGACACAGCCCGGTACAGGCCGCCTTGCTGACGACCTACCCCGGCGTGGCGCTCGGTGAAGCGGCAACCCTGCATGAAGCGCTCAGACTGTTGAATGCCGGCGCTGCTCAGGGCATCGTTTGCGACGCCACCCAGGCGGCGCTGCTGGCCAGCAATCTGTATCCGGGCAGATTACTGGTGCGCCCATTGCCGGCCATCGTCAGCACCCAGCGCCTATGGCTGGCCGCCGATCAGCACGCGTTGCTCGACCGCATCAATCAGGCGATCGATGCCCTGCCTGACGGCATGGCGCAGTCGATCAACCAGCGCTGGCTGCTCAACGCGGCGCTCAACGGCATGCTGCCCCGCGCCTTCCACTGCCCGCCATTGGCTGACGCCGCTGGCGGGGATCAGCGCTGCGCTGTCGCTGTTTCTGATAGGCTTTCTGCTTAGCGAGATCTTCCGCCGGCGCCGCGCCGAGCGTGGACTGCGCGATGCGCTCAAATATTGGCAAACCCTGCTGAACAGCATTCCCACCCCGCTGCTGGTGTGCGACCCGCTCGGCAAGATTACCCATTGCAATCAGGCATTGTTAACGTCGCTGGCGCTGTCCCACCAGCAGGTCATTGGCAGTACGCTGGAACACTTCACCGCGCACCATCCCATCGCCCCACCGATCGGCCACCAGGAACGCATTGCCGCCATCGGCAGCATGCAGCCGCAGTTTTCCGACCGCACCATGGTAATACGCGGCGAGCAACGGGAAATCGCCCAGTGGCTGGCGGCCTACAGCGACAGCCGCATGACGCCGCAGGGCCTGCTGCTAGGCTGGTATGACATCAGCCAACGCAAGCGGCTGGAGCGCGATCTGGCCGACGCGTTGCAGCAAGCCACCGACGCCAGCCGCGAAAAAAGTGATTTTCTGGCGCGCATGAGCCATGAGATCCGCTCACCGATGAACGCCATCCTCGGCATTCTGGAACTGGAAAGCCAGCGTCCAGACGCGGCAGACTCGTCGCTGCCGATTGCCTATGCCGCCTCACGCCAGCTGTTGCAAATCGTCGGCGACGTGTTGGACATCTCGAAAATCGAAGCCGGAGAACTGCATCTGCAACCGCAGCCCACCGCGCTGTACCCCTTGCTGACGCAGCTGCTGGAAACCTACGCCACGCTGGCGGCGCAAAAAGCGCTGCGACTGGACAGCGACATCGAAGCCGCCTGGCAGTGTGACTATCTGTTGGATGGCACAAAGCTGACGCAGGTGCTCAATAACCTGCTGAGCAACGCCATCAAATATACGAACGCGGTTTTGTAGCGCTGCAGGTCAGCGTTCAGTCGCAGGATACGCAATACGACCGCGTCACGTTCAGCATCACCGACAGCGGCATCGGTATTGCTCCGCAAATGCAGCAAAAAATATTGCAGCCGTATGTCCAGGCCGATCCCAATACGCCGGCCAGCACCGGGCTTGGCCTGGCAATCTGTACCCAGTTGGTACAATTGCTGGGGGAGAGTTACAGATTGATTCAGCGCCGCAGCACGGCTCGCGTTTTTCCTTTACGCTGAGCCTGCCACGCAGCACCGTCCATAGCGAATCCCAGACCTCATCGGCACCCAGCGCGCTGGACCCCGCGCTGCATATCCTGGTAGTAGACGATCTGCCAGCCAATCTGACGGTGATGAAGCTGCAACTGGAAAGCTCGGCCATCACGTTACCACCTGTGATAACGGCATGCAGGCGTTACAGTGGGCTGGAACGGCAACACGCCGATCTGGTGTTGACCGATTGTCAGATGCCGACCCTCAGCGGCTATCAGTTGGCACAGACCCAGCGCGAACGCGGAGCGCGGTCAGCGGCGCTACCAGCCGATCGTCGGCTGCACCGCCAATGCCTTTAACGATGAGCAACGCCGTTGTCTGGCCGCCGGTATGGATGCGGTATTGATCAAACCGCTAACGCAAAAAGACTTGCGCAACCTGCTGCAGGAACAGCGGGCAATTGGTTTGAACATGCAGGAAATACGGGCGATGGAGCGACGGGCAGCCTCAGGTGCTGTCAACGCTAATCGATGAACTGCAACGCAGCAGTGAAGCCGACCGACAGCAACTGCTTGCCAACGCCGGGCAACCGGAGGCGTTCGCCGCGGTGCTGCACCGGCAGAAAGGCAGTTTTGCGCTGGCAGGCTACCAAAGCGCGGGTCACCGTTTGCCAGCAGTTGGAACAAGAGCCACCGACCAGCGCGGAACCGACGGTGGCACTGCTGCGGCTGAACGCGCTGACGCTGCGATTTATCGCCCTGTTGGAACTGCAGCGCCCGTCGGCAACTTAAACCGCCACCGCCGGCGTAACCTGCTGCGCCTGCCAATGGCCGGCGCGGTAGAGACCGACCCACGCTGCCAATCACCAATAAACCGGGTGACTGTGGGCGTTCGCGAGTCAGCAGCGCGGGCAATTCGACCAGCGTGGCGGTGAGCACCCGCTGCTGCGGCTGAGTGCCTCGTTCGATAATCGCCAACGGGCGTCTCGGCGCTCATGCCGTGGCGCATCAACTGCTCGGCAATGCTCGCACCGAGCGCCAGGCCCATATAAAACACCAGCGTCTGCCCGTCGCTGACCAGCGCGCGCCAATCCAGCTTCAGTCCGCCATCACGGCAATGACCGGTAACAAAGCGCACCGACTGCGCATGGTCACGGTGGGTCAACGGAATGCCGGTCGCGGCGGCACAGCCGCTGGCGGCAGTGATGCCCGGCACGATATGACAGGGGATGCCATGGCGCTGCAACGCCACCATTTCCTCACCGCCGCGGCCAAAGATAAACGGATCGCCGCCCTTTCAGCCGCACGACGCGATTACCGGCCTGCGCCAGTTCCACCAGGCAACTGGTTGATCTCCGGCTGCGACAGCGTGTGGCAACGGGGTGATTTGCCCACGTCGATGCGCAGCGCCTGCTTCGGCACCAGCGCCATCACCGCTGGCGACACCAGACGATCGAACACCAGCACCTCGGGCCTGACTGATGGCCCGCAACGCCTTGATGGTCAACAGTTCGGCATCGCCCGGCCCGGCACCGACCAGCCACACCTCGCCGCCGACCACCGGCTGGCGTTGCTGCGCACACGCGATCAACATATCAATCGCTTTCATCGACCTACCCTCCGCTATGCCACCCGCTGGGTCGCATGCTGTTGAATCAGTTTTTTCAGTTCCGGCAGGCAGGAACCGCAGTTGGTACCGCATTGCAGTTGCTCCCCCAGCGTCGCCGCGCTGTGGCAGCCTTGGCGTATCGCCGCAATGATGCGATTTTCACCCACGCCGAAGCAACTGCACACCGTGGCTCCGGGCGCCGGTCTGCCCTGGGCGCTGCGGCCGCCTAGCAACGCCAGACGCTGCGGACCGGTGTGCGGCGCATGGTCAAACGCCGCAAGGATCGCGCTGCGATCCAGCGTCGGCGCGTAGCGTCGGCTGTAAAAGGCCAGTTGCACTTCGCCCTGACGCCAACCGATCGCATGGAAGCCACGCTGTGCAAGTTCGGCGATTTGCAGCGTCAGGCCATCCAGCCCAAAGTGCTGTTGCAACCAGGCTGGCCAGTCGTCGATCTGCTGTTGGCCAGCCATGATGAAATGGTTGACCGACTGCTGCGTCACGCGGCTCCAATACACCCCACGCGGCGGCGCGGCGGCGTGGCGCAAGAAAATCTCCGCCTGCCAGCGGCTGTGCCAGCGACTGACACGCACCGGCGCATGCTTGCTTTCCGGCTGGCCGGAATCGGCGTCGACCACCGGCGGGATCAGGCTGTCCACCCGCCCCTGCGCGGTGAACTGCGCGTTCCAGTGCATCGGCACAAACAGGCTGCCGCGCCGTTGGCCTGCGCTGAGCTGCGCTCGCGCGATCATCCAGCCGTGTGGCGAGCTCAGGCGCACCAGATGGCCGTCATCAATACCCAACGGCACAGCATCCTGCGGATGGATCTCGCAAAACGGTTCGCTGATGTGACGCATCAACCGCGCGGCCTTGCCGGTGCGGGTCATGGTGTGCCACTGGTCGCGAATGCGCCCGGTGTTGAGCACCAGTGGATACTGTGCTGACGGCGCAGAATGCGGCAACCGCGGGGTAATCGGCAATAAGCGCGCCTTGCCGTCCGCATGCAAAAAGCGGCCATCGGCAAACAACCGTCGACAGCCCTGCGGGTGCTGCCTGTTGATCGGCCACTGCATGGGAGGCATCTGATACCACTGCTGGCGGCTGTACGCGGCCAATCCGCTGATATCAAAAGCGCGGCTACCGTGGTTTTCAAAGCCGGACAGCGCCGCATGCTCGCAGAAAATATCGGCCGGATGCTGGTAGGCAAACGCGTCGGCAAACCCCATGCGCGCCGCAACCTGACTGATGATCCACCAGTCTGCTTTTGCTTCGCCAGGCGCAGGTAAAAAAGCGCGCTGGCGTGAAATGCAGCGCTCTGAATTACTGACGCTGCCTTCTTTTTCCCCCCAGGCCAACGCCGGCAGGCGAATATGCGCCAGCGCGGCGGTATCGGTGGCGGCCATAACGTCAGAGACCACCACCAGCGGGCAGTCTTTTAACGCCTGCCGCACTACGTCGGCGTCCGGCAGCGATACCACCGGATTGGTGCCCATGATCCACACCGCCTTCACCTGTCCGGCGGCCACCGCGCGGAACAACGCTACCGCGTTCAAGCCGGGCTGGCGCGCCATCTGCGGCGAGCGCCAAAAACGCTGTAGCCGGTCAGTGTCTGCTGCGCTGAATCCCATATGCGCCGCCAACTGGTTGGCCAGCCCGCCCACCTCGCGGCCTCCCATCGCATTCGGCTGACCGGTAATCGAAAACGGCCCACAGCCCGGCTTGCCGATGCGCCCACCCGCCAGATGCAGGTTGATAATGGCGTTGCATTTATCCGCCCCGCTAGAGGACTGATTAATGCCCATCGAATACAGCGTCAGCCAGTTTTCCGTTCCGGCCAGCAGGCGGTAAAATGCCATCACCGCGTTGAGCGGCAAACCGCAGAACTCGGCCACCCGTGCTGGCGTCCATGATGCAGCGGCAGCCAGCGTAGCGGATGCACCGAGGGTATGACGCTGCAGGAAATCCTGATCCAGCCGCTGCTGCTGCGCCAGCCAGTGCAGCGCCCCGTTGAACAATGCGGCGTCGCTGCCGGGGCGCAGCGGCAGATGCAAATCGGCACCGTCGCAGGTCGCGGTTTCACGCGGGTCGATCACCACCACTTTCATCTGCGGTCGCCGACGGCGCGCCGCGCTCAGCCGCTGGTAGGCCACCGGGTGCGCCCAGGCGGTATTCGATCCGCACAGGATCACCAGATCCGCCAATTCGATATCCTGATAGCTGCACGGCACCGCGTCGCCGCCAAACGCCCGCTTATAACCCACCACCGCCGACGCCATGCACAGGCGGGAATTGGTGTCGATGTTGGCCGCGCCGATATAGCCTTTCATCAGCTTGTTGGCGACGTAGTAATCCTCGGTCAGCAACTGGCCGGAGGCATAAAACGCCACCGCCTGCGGGCCATGCTGCGCGATGATGCGGCTAAATCGCTCGGCTACCGCGTCCAGCGCCTGTGACCAACCGACGTTCTGGCCGTCTAGCTGCGGGTGCAGCAGGCGGCCATCAAGATCGAGCGTTTCCGCCAGCGCGCTGCCCTTGACGCACAGCCGCCCCTGATTGGCCGGATGGTTGGGGTCGCCGGCGACGCTGAACGTGCCATTCTGCTCGGCAATCGCCACGCCGCAACCCACGCCACAGTACGGGCAGGTGGTACAGTGCGCAGCGTTCACGATGTCGCTCCTGCCGTTTCCGGCTCGACAATAGCCGCCTGCATCGGCTGGCTGTATACCCGCACCCGCCCTTGTTCCACCCGCACCGGCCAGGCGGTAAGCCGCAATGAGGCATCATCGACGCTCACTCCGTCACGCAGGCGGAAACGCTGCTTGTACAACGGTGAAATCACCACCGGCTCGCCCGCCACGTCCCCCAACAGGCCGCGCGCCAGCACGTTGGCGTCGCTGCCCGGCTCACGGTTGGCCAGCGCATAGACGCCGCTGCCCGGCAGATGGAACAGGGCAATCTGCTGGCCGTCGATCCGCGCGGCCATACCGCTGTGCGGCGGAATGTCGTCCAGCGAACAAATGTCTTCCCACCGCCCCTCGCGCGGCCGTGCCGGCTGCACCTCGAACGCCTGGCCGCGTTCTTCTGCGCCGGCCGGGCGGCGTTGCCCACGTTCCGCTTGCCAGACCACCGCCTCGTCCGGCTGCTCGCTGTTAACAAAGGCGCGGAACAGCTGCAAACGTTCCGGACTTGCCAGGGTGGTTTGCCATTCACACTGGTAACTGGTTACCACCGCCTGCATCTCGCTTTCCAGTTCGGCGGCGATGCCGAGACTGTCTGCCAATACCACCTCACGCAGGTAATCCAACCCGCCTTCAAGGTTATCCATCCAGGTGCTGGTACGTTGCAGCCGATCGGCGGTGCGAATATAAAACATCAGGAAACGATCGACGGTGCGGATCAGCGTTTCCGTATCCAGATCGCTGGCGAACAGATCGGCGTGACGCGGCTTCATACCGCCGTTGCCGCACAGATACAGGTTCCAGCCTTTGTCGGTGGCGATCACGCCGACGTCCTTGCTTTGCGCTTCGGCGCATTCACGCGTGCAGCCGGAAACCGCCATTTTGATTTTGTGCGGCGAACGCAGGCCTTTGTAGCGATTCTCCAGCGCAATGGCCAAAGCGGTGGAGTCCTGAACGCCGTAGCGGCACCAGTTGGAGCCGACGCAGGATTTCACCGTGCGCAGCGATTTGCCGTAGGCATGGCCGGTTTCAAACCCGGCGTCCACCAGCTGTTGCCAGATTTCCGGCAGCTGTTCCAGGCGGGCGCCGAACATGTCCACCCGCTGACCGCCGGTTATTTTGGTGTACAGCTGATAACGTTGCGCAATCTGGCCGATGGCGATCAGCCCCTGCGGCGTGATTTCTCCTGCCGGCACCCGCGGCACCACCGAATAGGTACCGTCTTTTTGAATATTGGCGAAGAATCGGTCGTTGGTGTCCTGCAGGGGCAAATGCTGCGGTTTGAGCAGATATTCGTTCCAGCACGATGCCAGAATCGAGCCAATCAGCGGCTTGCACACTTCGCAGCCGTGACCGTGGCCGTGTCTGGCCAACAGCTGTTCGAACGTGCGAATATCGCCGACCCGCACCAGGTGATACAGCTCCTGACGCGAATAGGCAAAGTGCTCGCAAAGGTCTTTTTTCACCGTCGCGCCACGCGCGACCAGTTCATGCTCCATCACCTGCTTCACCAACGCCGCGCAGCCGCCGCAGCCGGTTGCCGCCCGGGTGCAGGACTTCACTGCCGCCAGATCGGCGCAGCCTTGCTCTACCGCCGTACTGATGTCGCCCTTGCTGACGTTATGGCAGGAGCAAATCTGTGCGCTGGCCGGCAAGGCGGCCACGCCAAGCGCTTTCGGCGCTGCGCCGCCGGTGGCCGGCAGGATCAGGCTTTCCGGTGCGGACGGCAGCGGCAGCGCGTTCAGCATCAGTTGCAACAGCGTACTGTATTCGGCGCTGTCGCCCACCAGCACCGCCCCCAGCAGACGTTTGCCGTCGCCGGACACCACCAGCTTTTTGTACACCTCGGCCGGGCCGTCGACCCAGCTGTAGCTTTGGCTGTCGGCGGTGCGGCCATGCGCGTCACCGATCGAAGCCACCTCCACGCCCAGCAGTTTCAGTTTGGTGCTCATATCCGCACCGCAGAACGCGCTATCGCGTCCGGCCAGCGTATCCGCCAGCGTGCGTGCCATCTGGTAGCCCGGCGCCACCAGGCCAAAAATCTGTCCGTTCCACAAGGCGCATTCGCCGATGGCAAAAATGGCGTCGTCGCTGGTACGGCACCGATCGTCGATCACGATACCGCCACGAGGCCCCAGCGTCAGCTCGGCGTCGCGCGCCAGGTTATCGCGCGGCCGAATGCCGGCGGAAAACAGGACCAAATCGGCCTCCAACCGCTCACCGTCAGCAAAATCAAGACTGTGACGGTGTAACAAACCGTCATTTATCGCCCGCGTTTCCTTGCCGGTGTGCACGCTGACGCCCAACGCTTCGATCTTTTTACGCAGCATGGCGGCACCGCCGTCATCCAGTTGCACCCCCATCAGCCGCGGTGCAAACTCCACCACGTGGGTCTTCAGCCCCAGCTGCTGCAAGGCATTGGCGGCTTCCAACCCCAGTAAACCCCCGCCGATCACCACGCCCACCTGCGCGTTTTTGGCGCTGTCGGCGATGGCCGCCAGGTCGTCCAGCGTACGGTAAACCAGACAGCCTGATCGTTGATTGCCAGCGATCGGCGGTACAAACGGGTAAGAACCGGTAGCCAGCACCAACTGGTCATAGGCGGTTTCGCGGCCAGCGGCGTCAATTACGCACTTGCGTTGTCGATCGATGGCGCACAGCTGCTGGCCAAGCCGCAGTTCAATACCACTACGCTCGAAGAACCCCTCCTCCACCATCGACAAGGACTGCGCGCTTCGCCCGGAGAAAAATTCAGACAGGTGGACGCGGTCATACGCCGCCACCGATTCTTCGCCAAACACCACAATGGTGGTAGCGCAGGTGCAGTTGGCGTGCCACCAGCTGTTCCAGAAAATGATGGCCAACCATGCCGTGACCGGCAACCAGCAAAACGGGCTTGTGCATTTCGGATGTCCTCTCGCTCACCGCCTGTGCGGCTTCGGGTTCGGTATTGCCAAACAGCAGCGCCGCCGGGTCGTTGACCGGCTGGCCCAACTGCCGCAAATAAAATTGACTGTCGCTGACGTCGCCATACAGCAGCACACCGTCAAGGATGCCGTCGCGCACCAGCAGACGGCGGTAATGTTGTGCCTGCGGATCCTCGGCATAATGAATCTCGGCCCCGTTGTTCGGTTCAATCTCGCCAGCGCACAGCATGTCGATGCCGCTGACCTTGAGACGGGTGTGCAACGGTGCGGGCCGGTACGGCGCCACCGTCTGCCCGGCCAGCCGCTGAGCCAGTAACGCCGCCTGTTGCCAGCATGGCGCCACCAGGCCAAAGGTGGTGTCACCCAGTTGACTGCATTCGCCGACGGCGTAAATCGCCGCATCGCTGGTGCGCATGGCCGGGTCGACAATAATGCCGCGCTGGCAGGTCAGCCCGGCCTCGCGCGCCAGCCGCACCGCTGGCTGTACCCCGGCGGCCACCACCACCAGATCGCAGGCCAATTGCTCACCGGTGCTCAGCGTGGCGGCCTGGACCTGCGCCGCGCCATGGAAGGCGCTGACCTGGCAATCGACCTGACAATCGATGCCGCGCGTCGCCAGATTGCGCTGCAACATCAGCGCCGCCCTGGCGTCCAGCTGACGCTCCATCAGGTAATGACCACGGTGCACCACCGTGCAGCGCATACCGCGCACCGCCAGCGCTGCCGCCGCCTCAATGCCCAGCACCCCGCCGCCGACCACCAGCGCCCGGCCGTCGGGACGGCAGTGGCCAAGCATCGCCTGTACGTCGTCCAGGTTACGAAAACCGTATATGCCGGGCAGCGCGATCCCCGGCGTCGGCGGCAGCCAGGGGTGCGAACCGGTGGCCAGCACCAGCAGGTCATAGGCTACGCAGCGCCGCGCGGTGGTCACCCGTTTCGCCTGCCGGTCAATCGCCAACGCCGCTTCCCCGGCCAGCAGCCGTACCCCCTGCTCGGCATACCAGGACAGGGAGTGCAGCACGGTATCGTCAAACGCCTTCTCGCCCGACAGCACCGGCGAAAGCAGGATGCGGTTATAGTTGCCGCGCGGCTCTGCGCCGATCACCGTGATGGCGTAACGCTGCGGCGCCAGTTGGCAGAGGGTTTCCACCAGCCGCATGCCTGCCATACCATTGCCTATCACCACCAATCGTTGTTGCCTCATCGTGCCGCTCCTCTGTGCGCCAACGCAGCATGGCTTATGCCGCCTTGGCGTGTTTTTCGTACAGGAACGTCAACACCTGCTGGCGGTAATGGTGATAGGCCGCATCGTCCGCCAATGCCACGCGCGAACGAGGACGCGGCAGTTCCACCGACAGGATTTCACCGACGGTGGCCGCCGGACCGTTGGTCATCATCATCACCCGGTCGGACAACAGCACCGCTTCGTCAACGTCATGGGTAATCAGCACGATGGTGGTATGCAGTCGCTGTTGAATTTCCATCACCGCGTCCTGCAAATGCGCGCGGGTCAAGGCGTCCAGCGCGCCAAACGGTTCGTCCATCAGCAGCACTTTCGGCTTCATCGCCAGCGCGCGGGCAATACCGACACGCTGTTTCATGCCGCCGGAAATTTCGTTCGGCCGTTTATGCAACGCATGCCCCATGTGCACCAGTTCGAGGTTATGTTCGATCCAGTCACGCATTTCGCTTTTGTTCATCTGCTGGCGGAACACCTGATGCACCGCCAGCGCCACGTTTTCATAGGTAGTCAGCCACGGCAGCAGCGAATGGTTCTGAAACACCACGCCGCGCTCGGGACCGGGGCCGACGATCTGCTGGTTGTCGCACAGCAACACGCCGTCGCTCGGCAGCGTCAGGCCAGCGATCAGGTTGAGCAACGTCGATTTGCCGCAGCCGGAATGGCCAATCAGGCTGACGGTTTCCCCCGGCTGAATATCAAAACTCACCTGCTGCAACGCGATAAATTCACCCTGCGGGGTATTGAACCGCTGGCTGACGTTCTGCACCTGGATAATCGGTTTCATGGCGCACTCCTTAATGGTTTTGATAGCTAAAACGTTTGGCCAGCAGCATCAGTCCCTGCTCGAGCAATAGCCCGACCACGCCAATCACTACAATGGCGATGATGATGTTTTCCACGTTGAGGTTGTTCCACTCGTTCCAGATCCAAAAGCCGATGCCAACGCCGCCGGTCAGCATTTCTGCCGCCACAATCACCAGCCAGGCAATGCCGATCGACAGACGCACGCCGGTTAACACAAACGGCAGCACCGCCGGGAACAGGATCTTGCGCATCACCGTCCACTCCGACAGCTTCAGCACCCGCGCCACGTTAAGGTAATCTTGCGGAATGCGCGTCACACCTTCGGCGGTGTTGAGGATCATCGGCCAGATCGAACAGATGAAGATGGTCCAGGTCGACGCCGGTTCGGCACGCTGAAACAGCAGCAGGCCGATAGGCAGCCAGGCCAGCGGGCTAACCGGACGTAACAGGGAAATGATCGGATTCAGCATCTGCGCCAGAAACGCGAAGCGCCCCAGCAGAAAACCGGCGGGAATGCCAACCAATGCCGCCAGGCCAAAGCCGGTCGCCACCCGCTGCAACGAGGCCAGCACGTTCCAGCCGATACCCTGATCGTTTGGCCCGGCCGAATAAAACGGATCGGCAAACAGCGTCAGCGCCGCCTGCCAGGTGGCCAGCGGCGTTGGAAAGCCCTGGCTGTTGAGCGCGGCTATCTGCCACACCGCCAGCACCAGCACCATGCCCAACGCCGCTGGCACCACACGGCGAAACGCCTGCTGCCAGCGCAGGCTGCTGCGCGGTTTGCCGACCGGGCCGAGGCAGGCAGCGCCACGGGCCTGGCCTCCTTCAGCGGGACAATCTGTGCGCTTACCGGCTGCGCGGGTTCAATTCGTTGTGCCAGATTCTTCATTGCCTACCTCTCAACGTTTAACAGCAAAACTGTTGGCATAGGCCGCCGGGGTTGCTGCCGTCCCAGCGCTTGCCGTCGATCAGGGTGCTGGCGCGCATTTCGCTGGCCGGCAGATTGACGCCGCCAACGGCGGTTGCCGCCTGGCGATACACGTCGATACGGTTGATCTGCTTCGCCACCGCCAGATAGTCCGGTTCGGCGCTCAACAGCCCCCAGCGTTGCTGCTGGGTCAGGAACCACATGCCATCGGACAGATACGGGAAGCTGACTTCGCCATCGTGGAAAAAGCGCATGCCATGCGCGTCCTGCCAGCTGTTGCCCAGGCCGTTGTCATACTTGCCGAGCATGCGGCCGGTGATGATCTCGGGTCGGGTGTTGATATAGGCGCGCCCCGCCACCACCTGCGCGGTTTGCTGGCGGTTTGGCGTCGGAACTGTCGATCCAGCGGGCGGCATCCAGCACCGCCGCGGTCAACGCCCTGGCGCTGTTCGGGTTGTCGCTGACCCAGGCAGCGCGGGTGCCCAGCACTTTTTCCGGATGATCCGGCCAAATCTGCTGTGTGGTGACCGCGGTGAAACCGATGTCTTCGGCAATCGCCCGCTGGTTCCACGGTTCGCCAACGCAGAAGCCGCTCATGTTGCCGATCTTCATGTTCATCACCATTTGCGGCGGCGGCACCACCCACGTTGCGCACATCGTTGAACGGGTGAATGCCGGCGTTGGCCAGCCAGTAATACAGCCACATGGCGTGAGTGCCGGTCGGGAAGGTTTGCGCGAAGGTATAGGTGCCCTTGGCGCTGGCATCGAGGTGTTTTTTCAGCGTGGCCGCATCGGTAACGCCGGCCTGCTTGAACTGATTGGATAAGGTGATCGCCTGGCCGTTATTGTTGAGCGTCATCAGCACCGCCATATCATGCTGCGGCCCGGCAGCCCCCAGTTGCAGCCCATAAATCATGCCGTACAGCGCGTGCGCGGCGTCCAGCTCGCCGGACAGCAGCTTGTCGCGCACCGCTGCCCAGCTGGCCTCTTTGCTCGGGATGATTTTGATGCCGTATTTTTCATCAAACTTGTTCACCGCCGCCATAACCACCGAGGCGCAATCGGTGAGCGGGATGAAGCCGACGCGGATCTCTTTTTCTCCGGCGCGTCGGAACCCGCCGCCCAGGCTGTATTCATCAGGCCCGGCAGCAACATGCCGCCGCCCAGCGCTGCGCTGCCGACCAGAAAACGGCGGCGCGACAGTTTCATCCCGGAGTGTTTGGTGTGCGTCATCAGCAAATCCTTCACGCGTTGCGATAAAAAACAAAAAGGCGTCCCATCAGCACATTCCACCGTTGGGGTGAACGTGCTGAAAGGACGCCTTTATCCAATCTACCTGCGGCCCGTTGGCCGTTGGGTATCGTTGTTGCTCACTGAACCGCCATTGGCCCAGAGACAATCTGAGTAATGCAGCTTGCGTGCCAGATTTGCAACTGGCGGACTGGTGCGGGTTTTCTCTGCCTCGGCGCGGCTCTGCGGCCAGCGCGTGCACAATCCGGAGGCATTAGCTGCACTGGCGGTGTGCATATACTCCCTAGGGAGTAAGGCTATTTTCCCGGCAGGATATCCGCTACCGCCAGCATGGCGCGGGCTATATCGATCAGCCGTTTGTTCTGATCCATCGCCATTTTGCGCAGCAGCTGGTGCGCGCCGTCTTCCGTCATGCCACGATGCTGAATCAGCAGCCCCTTGGCGCGTTCGATTTCGCCACGCTCCTGCAAGGTGGCGCGGGTTGCCGCCAACTCTTGCGACAGCGCCTGCAGTCGCTGGGATTGCTGGCGGATCATCTCGACCATCGAGCGTCCCAGGCGCGGATTGATGCCGTCGCTGAGCATCGGTTCGCCCTGCGAGGCGGCGATAAACACCGTGTAGCCGTCAGCCTGCGGTTGCAACCGGCTTTGCAGCCCGCCAGCGTCTTGCGTCAGCGCGTCGCTGGCAGCGCTCAGCGCGGCGCGACAACCGGTCATCAGCGCCTCTTCCAGCCGATCCTCAATCTGCTTCATCAGATCGATACGCGCGGTGGTGATGTCGAACCAGCGCAGGCTGGTGTCGTTGCCATCGCCTGGCCGCGTCTGGGTGCAGGCAATGCGCCGCAGCCGTTCAAACTCCCGATCGTCCTGTTGCTGCATGCGCTGCCACTGGGCCAGCGACAACGGATCGGCAAATTCGCTAAAACTCTGAAAACAGCGTTCCTGACCGTCGATCAGCTGCAATAACTGCCGGTGTGCCTCGACGCTGAATTGCTGCGCGGCAAACCCGGCGGCGCCGATGGCACGCTCCTGCCCCGCCAGCTCTTTGCCCTGCATAAAACTGAACATGGCGATCAACCGGCGCGCAATCGCCGGATCGACGCAGGCGTCGGCGGCTTCAAACACCAGCGCCAACAGGCTGCGGATAATCTCGTTGAAGGTATGCATGGCATCCGGCTGGGCCAGCTGCTGCAACTGGATCTGACGGCGCAGCGTCGGCAGCGTGGTGAGGTTATGCAGCGCGCAGGCGATGCTGCTGAACAGCCGGCTGGCACCGGCCAAAGATGCGGCGTTGGCGTCCAGTTGCGCCAGCTGGCGCTGCACCGCCAACTCGGCCTGTTCGACGTCGCGGGTGCGTGCCGCCAACCGTTCGCCAAACAGCCCGCCGTGGGAACACAGATAGATATTTACCGTACCGCGCTCGCGTTGCAGCACGTGGATCAGTTGACTTATCCGTCCGACCAGTTGCCCCATTTGCAACAACTGTCGCAGCACGGTGATTTCACAGCGTTTCGAAGCCAGCAGAAAATCGCTGGCGCTGGGCGGAAAAGCAGGATTACGGCTCATGATGCAATTTCCGATTGGGGATAATACAGCGGATCCTGCAAAACCCGTGCCGTCGCAGCGCAGGCAACGCCAAAGGCCACCGTCGCGGGCAGTGGCACCGTGCTGCGGCTGCCGGTCGGCATCAGCGACCGGCAGCCCATCACTCACCGCACATTGCCGCCATCAACTTGACAGCAGAGCGCTGCCGAGGGAGTCCTGACGGTCCTTGACGCCTGGCAAAACAAAGAAATAGCCGCCGCCAATCGGCTTGACGTACTCTTCCAGCGCCTCGCCGTTGAGGCGTTTTTGCACCGTCAAAAAACCCTTTTCCAAATCCGCCTGATAGCACACAAACAGCAGCCCCATTTCCAACTGCCCGGCATTGGACACCCCGAGCGAATAGCTATAGCCACGACGCAGCATCAGGTTGCTCTGGCTTGCCGGCGTGCGCGGGTTGGCCAGTCGAATATGCGCATCCATCGGGATGATCTCGCCGTGCGGGTCGTTGGCGTAATCGGGTTCGTCATGCTCGTGTTGCATGCCCAGCGGCGCACCGCTGTGCTTGTCGCGGCCAAAGATGGTCTGTTGTTCCTGCAACGGCGTACGGTCCCAAAACTCGACGTGGAAGCGGATAATACGCGCCGCCTGGTAACTGCCCACCCACTGCCCAGGCGGGTTCTCCAGCGTCGTCGCCCACCCACACCACTTTGTCCATCAATGGCGTGTCGCTGGTTTTGGGATTGGCGGTGCCGTCCTTGAAGCCCAGCAGATTGATCGGCGTTTCCTTGCCTTTGCTGCGCGCCGCATGGGTGGAAATAAAGCCCTCGCGCTTCCAGCGTACGCTGAGCAGATCCGGCGCATGCTTGATAATATCGCGCAACGCGTGGATCACCGTTTCATGGGTATTGGCGCAAATCTGCAACAGCAGATCGCCATGACACAGACTGGCATCGAGCGAATCGTTGGGGGAAACGCGTCATGCGCTGCAAACGCAGCGGTTTTTGCGCCGGCCAGCCCGAAACGCGCATCAAACAGCGAGGCGCCGACCGATACCGTAATGGTCAGGTTATCCGGGTAAAATCTCCGGCCCCATGATGCCGGAATCCAGCGGCGGCAGCTTGGCGTCCACCTCCGGCGCCTTGCCGCCATGGGTCAGAAACGCAATGCGGTCGGTCAGCAACCGGAATAACCGCGCCAGATCCTGGCGGTTGGTGGCCAGCACGTCGAACGCCACCAGCATCATTGCCGCCTGCTGCGGCGTCACTACTCCGGCCTGATGCTGGCCGTAAAACGGCTGCGTTTGCCAGCGTTCATCCCGGGGTTCGACGCTGGCGGCAGCACGATCGGCGGCACGCGCCAGCGGGTTACCCCCCAGCGCCAAGGCGCCGCTCACCATGCCCATCCCCAGCAGCAAACGGCGACGCGATGGCGACGCGGCCTCCTGCGGTTGCGAATGCGGCCCGTCCTGCGGGCCGACGATTTGCTTGCTCATCGCCCGTTGCCTCAATCCAGTCCCAACACGCCGCGCAACTGCGACAAATCTTCCGCCAGCGCGGTGATTGGTCCCTTCAACGCGTTGCGATCGGCATCGGTCAGTTTTTCATAAGAGGCGTAGCCGTCCCCGATTTTGTATTTCGCCAGCACGCCGTCGACGGTTTTGAAGTTGGCGTCAATTTTGGCCAGCAGCGCTCCATTGGCCTTGATCAGCAATGGGCGCAACAGGTTGACTATCTTCTGCGCGCCATCGACATTGGCCTGGAAATCCCACAGATCGGTGCGGCTGTAACGGTCCTCTTCGCCACTGATTTTACTGGCGGCCACTTCCTCGATCAGACCCGCTGCGCCGCCCACCACCTTGCTCGGTGGGAACGTCAGACCGGTAATGCGTTTTTGCAGTTCGACGGTGTCTCGGTACAGGCGATCGGCGTAATCGTTCATGCCGTTGGTGGTGTTATCGGCGAACAGCGCCTTTTCCAAACGGTGGAAGCCGGTGAAGTTGGGATCTTCGGCCTTTTTCTCGTAATCGTCTTCACGGGCGTCGATACTGCCGTCCAGATCGGAGAACAGTTCGGCGATCGGTTCGATACGCTCATAATGCTGCCGCGTCGGCGCATACAGCGTGCGCGCTTCTGCCAGATTGCCGGCCTTGACCGCATCGGTAAACCGTTTGTCTGTTTGACCAGGCCATCGACCTCTTGGCTGACGTAGACCTTGTATTCGGCAATCGGCCCCACCAGATCCAGCACGCTCGGCTTGCCGTCACCGGCGGTGGCGGCCGCAGTCACCGTCAGTTTGCCCTTCGGATTGCTGAGCAGACCACAGGTCATGTCATACTCGCCGGGCTCGAGGTTGGCGGTCATTTTTTGCGTGAACCCCGGCGCAATATTTTCGCGCTCTTCCACCACCATCACGCCTTTGAGAATTTCCCATTCCAGGTTTTTCTGGCTGGCATTATGCACCACGAACTGGGTTTTGCCGGCCGACACGCTCAGCTGCATCGGCTCGCACTGCTTGTCGTTAACGCTAATCTTCACCTGCGGCACATCGGCCGCCGAGGCGCCGACGCTGAACGCCAACGCCGGTGCGGCCAGTAATGCGGCATGTAATGCCTTACGGCGGAATTGAGTCGTCATGCAAGATTCCCTGTTAAAGTTAATGGTTGATTTTACGTTGTGCCGCCACCGTGGCCGCGGCCGCACGCGGCGGCAGCAAAAAGCACACCAGTGCCGGGATCAGGTAGAGGAAATACACCGCCACTTCGCTGACCGACGGCGCTTCCTGATAGCCGAACATGCCCTCAAGCAGCGTGCCAAACAGCGAATGGGTGGAAAGCGTGGCGCTGAGATCGAATGCCACGGCCTGAAAGTGGTTCCACAGTCCCCGCTTCGTGGAAGGCGCGGATCGCACCGGCCGCCAGACCGGCGGCGACAAACAGAATCAACAGGCTGGTCCATTTGAAGAATTTCGCCAGGTGCAGCTTGACCCCCGCCCCAGTAAATCATCATGCCCAGCGCCATGGCGCAGACCAGGCGAGTACCGCGCCGATCGGCGCGCCGATGCCCACATCCTGCTGGAACGCCGCCAGCAGGAAGAACACCGACTCCAGCCTTCGCGCGCCACCGCAAAGAACACCATGGCAATCAATGCCCAACTCTGTCCCCTGCCAGACGCCAGCGCGTTGTCGATAGCCCCTTCCAGATGCACTTTCACCGAGCGGGATACCTTGCGCATCCAAAACACCATATAGGTCAGGATCAGCACCGCCACCACTGCCACCAGCCCCTCAAACAGCTCCTGCTGTTTCTGCGGGAATTCGCCGGTGGTTTCATTGATGAAGATCCCCAGCGCCAGGCACAGCGCGGCAGCGGCGATCACCCCAACCCACATGGCACCAAGCCATTGCCCGCGCTGGGTGCGCTTGAGGTAGCTGGCGATCAGACTGACGATCAGCGCGGCCTCAAGGCCCTCACGGAACATGATAAGAAAGGGTACAAACATAGGTTAACAACCTCTGAGATGACGACGATCGTCGATTGGCCGGCGAGAAATTCGGCGGTCGTTAATGTAAAGAAAAGTAAACCAGAACGATAGTGATTATCATTCTCTCAAGCAGAAATACAAGTGTGCGAAGGGTGATTTTTTCTTATCAAATTGTCGCCAGTTGTAACCATCGTGGATGAACCACCTTGCGCCAGGCTGACGCAGTCCATGCGGGTCACCGCCTGGAACCTGGCGATCGCCGGCGGCGGCATCATTGGCGATGTACTGTTTGGATCGCCTTGGCGTCGGCGCGTTTTCGCCCGCATTGCTGGTGCTGCTGACGCGGGTATCGACCCGTGGTCAACACGCCTTTCCTGCCGTTCGCCGCTGAGCGCAACGGCGTTGCATCCCTAACCGTGGGCCAAAACGAAAAACGGCTCCATCAAGGAGCCGTTTCAATTTCGAGTAGAGCGCAGCTTAAACGGTTTTGAACTCCGCTTCCGCCTGGTCGAAACGTTCGGTTGATGGTGGCGGACGGCTTACGCCCCATCAGGCTGACCAGCACGATAGCGATGCTGGCGAACAGGAAGCCAGGAATGATTTCGTACAGATCCAGCCAGGCATACTGCTTCCAGACCAGCACCGTCACCGCGCCCACCAGCATACCGGCCAACGCGCCGTTGCGCGTCATGCGCGACCACATCACCGAAATCAGCACCACTGGACCGAATGCCGCGCCAAAACCGGCCCAGGCGTAGCTCACCAGACCCAGTACACGGTTGTCCGGGTTGGCCGCCAGCGCGATGGCGATCAACGCCACCACCAGCACCATCAGACGCCCGACCCACACCAGCTCACGCTGGCTGGCCCCCTTGCGCAGGAAAGCCTTGTACAGGTCTTCGGTAATCGCGCTGGAACACACCAGCAGCTGGCAGCTCAGGGTACTCATCACCGCTGCCAGAATGGCCGACAGTAGAATACCGGCCACCCACGGGTTGAACAGCAGTCTCGCCAGTTCAATGAACACCCGCTCACCGTTCTGCGACACGTTGCCGGCCTGATCCGGGTTGTTGGCAAAATAGGCAATGCCGAAGAAACCGACCGCCACGGTACCAACCAGACACAGGATCATCCAGGCCATACTGATGCGACGGGCGCTGCGAATGGTACGGTGCGAATCCGCCGCCATAAAGCGCGCCAGAATGTGCGGCTGACCGAAATAGCCCAGCCCCCAGCCCAGCAGCGACAGGATGGCTACCAGATTCAGCCCCTTGAACATGTCGATATTGGCCGGGTTCTTGGCCTCGATCACCATCATGGAGGTGTCAATGCCGCCCACCGCCAGGATCACAAACACCGGCGTCAGGATCAGCGCAAAGATCATCAGGCTGGCCTGTACGGTATCGGTCCAGCTAACCGCCAGGAAACCACCGATAAAGGTATACAGAATGGTGGCTGCGGTGCCGGCCCACAGCGCCGTTTCATAACTCATGCCGAAGGTGCTTTCAAACAGGCGCGCGCCGGCCACAATGCCGGAAGCACAGTAGATGGTGAAGAACACCAGAATAACGATGGCGGAAATCACCCGCAGCAGTTTGCTGTTGTCTTCAAAACGGCTGGTGAAGTAATCCGGTAGCGTCAAGGCATTGTTGTTGGCTTCGGTGTGTACCCGCAGGCGCCCCGCCACCAGTTTCCAGTTCAGATAGGCGCCTATGGTCAGACCGATGGCGATCCAGCTTTCGGAAATGCCAGACAGGAAAATCGCCCCGGGCAGTCCCATCAGCAACCAGCCGCTCATGTCGGAGGCGCCGGCAGACAACGCGGTCACCACGCTGCCCAGACTGCGGCCACCGAGGATATAGTCGTCAAAGTTATTGGTTGCCCGGTAGGCAAGCAGGCCGATCAGTACCATCCCGAATATGTACACCAGGAAGGTCACCAGCATAGGTGTGCTCATTGTCATAAACTCTCCACTCATTATTATCGCTCTACGCTTTTTGCGCAGAATCGCGATGTATCATCATTTGCCCAACCGCCGGAACGAGGCGGAATGCGCATGTGCTGCGGGTAAAATAGTTTCAGCCCGGGAATATGAAACCGTTGGCTATCCTAGTTGACCCTTTCCAAAATCAACAACACTTTTAACAACAAAGTTACACAAAGTTTACCCTGCGTCACATTTAACCGCCTTATGGGTTGCACTCGCATCCTGCCAAAACGGTAGCACCTCTGCTGTTAGCAGCTATATCACTACCGCTGACGGTTGTACTGGCTGGCGCCTGATTTAATGCAGCAAGAATCGTGCCGTGCTGCGATGTTAAAAAATCGAGTTGACTCACATTTCCCTCACTGGCCTGATTTAACAAGGTTGCACAAAGTTGCAACATGCAGGATATTGTCAGCATTCAAGACACACACAACACATCTCACGAACCTATCCCAACAGGCTAAGCTGGCCCGGTAATTGAATAGCCTGATGGGATAGGTTCTAAACACACAGGAGTTGGATTGGCATGGGCACTACCACAATGGGCGTGAAACTTGACGAGGCAACACGCGATCGCATTAAAAGCGCGGCACAGCGTATCGATCGCACGCCTCACTGGCTGATCAAGCAAGCCATTTTTAATTATCTTGAACGCCTTGAGAGCGGCTCCGATATTCCCCGAAATTCCAGCACTGACTGTCGCCAACCAAAGTGACGCGGACGACATTATGCCGCAACCGCAGGAAGAGTCACACCAGCCGTTCCTTGATTTTGCAGAACAAATTCTGCCGCAGTCGGTCAACCGCGCGGCGATTACCGCCGCCTATCGACGCCCGGAGAGCGAAGTGGTGCCGATGTTACTCGAACAGGCGCGTTTACCCGCCGATCTTGCACAGGCCACGCATAAGATGGCCTATGGCATCGCCGAGAAGCTGCGCAACCAAAAGAGTGCACACGGGCGCGCCGGTATGGTGCAAGGCCTGCTGCAAGAGTTCTCGCTGTCGTCGCAGGAAGGCGTGGCGTTGATGTGTCTGGCGGAAGCGTTGTTGCGTATTCCCGACAAGCCGACCCGCGACGCGCTGATCCGTGACAAAATCAGCAACGGTAACTGGCATTCGCACCTGGGTCGCAGCCCTTCGCTGTTCGTTAACGCTGCCACCTGGGGCCTGCTGTTCACCGGCAAGCTGGTTTCCACGCATAACGAAGCCAATCTGTCACGCTCGCTGAATCGCATTATCGGCAAGAGCGGCGAACCGCTGATCCGCAAAGGCGTGGATATGGCGATGCGCCTGATGGGCGAGCAGTTCGTTACCGGCGAAACCATCGCCGAAGCGCTGGCCAACGCGCGCAAGCTGGAAGACAAGGGTTTCCGCTACTCTTACGACATGCTGGGAGAGGCCGCGCTGACCGAAGCCGACGCGCAGGCCTACCTGGTGTCCTATCAGCAGGCCATTCACGCTATCGGCAAAGCCTCCAACGGCCGTGGCATCTATGAAGGCCCCGGCATTTCCATCAAGCTGTCCGCGCTGCACCCACGTTACAGCCGCGCGCAGTACGATCGGGTGATGGAAGAGCTTTATCCTCGCCTGCTGTCACTGACGCTGCAAGCGCGCCAATATGACATCGGCATCAATATTGACGCCGAAGAAGCGGATCGTCTGGAAATCTCGCTCGATCTGCTGGAAAAACTGTGCTTCGAACCGCAGCTGGCCGGCTGGAACGGCATCGGTTTCGTGATCCAGGCCTATCAGAAGCGTTGTCCGTTCGCCATTGACGCGGTCATCGATATGGCGCAGCGCAGCCGTCGCCGCCTGATGATCCGTCTGGTGAAAGGCGCCTACTGGGACAGCGAAATCAAACGTGCGCAGGTTGACGGGCTGGAAGGCTATCCGGTGTACACCCGCAAAGTGTACACCGACGTCTCGTATCTGGCCTGCGCGCGCAAACTGCTGTCGGTGCCAAACCTGATTTACCCGCAGTTCGCCACTCACAACGCCCACACCCTGAGCGCCATCTACCATATGGCGGGCCAATAACTATTACCCGGGACAATACGAGTTCCAGTGCCTGCACGGCATGGGCGAGCCGCTGTACGAACAGGTGGTGGGTAAAGTGGCAGACGGTAAACTGAACCGCCCATGCCGCATTTACGCTCCGGTCGGCACCCACGAAACGCTGCTGGCCTATCTGGTGCGCCGCCTGCTGGAAAACGGCGCCAATACCTCGTTCGTCAACCGCATCGCCGACGCCACGCTGCCGCTGGATGAACTGGTGGCCGACCCGGTGCTGGCGGTCGAAGCGCTGGCGGCAACCGAAGGCCAGCTTGGCCTGCCGCATCCGCGTATTCCGCTGCCGCGCGAGCTGTACGGTGACAAGCGCGTCAACTCCAGCGGTTTGGATCTGTCAAACGAGCAGCTTCTGGCGTCGCTTTCCAGCGCCCTGCTCACCAGCGCGGTGCAACAGTGGCGCGCCGAACCGATCATTGATGCCGAGCTGGATCAGGGCGTCGAACAGCCGGTGATCAACCCGGCCGAGCCGAGCGACATCGTCGGTTATGTGCGCGAAACCACCGAAGACGAAGTCAGCCGTGCTCTGGACGCCGCCGCTGCCGCCGGGCCTATCTGGTTCGCGACCCCGCCGGAACAGCGCGCTGCGGTGCTGGAACGCGCAGCCGAACTGATGGAAAGTCAGTTGCAAAGCCTGCTGGGCATACTGGTGCGCGAAGCCGGCAAAACCTTTAATAACGCCATTGCCGAAGTGCGCGAAGCGGTTGACTTCCTGCATTACTATGCCGGCCAGGTGCGCGACGACTTTGCCAACGACAGCCATCGCCCGCTCGGCCCGGTAGTGTGCATCAGCCCATGGAACTTCCCACTGGCGATTTTCACCGGTCAGATTGCCGCTGCGCTGGCAGCCGGTAACAGCGTGCTGGCGAAACCGGCGGAACAGACTCCGCTGGTCGCCGCTCAGGCGGTGCGTATTCTGCTGGAAGCCGGCATTCCGCAAGGGGTGCTGCAATTGCTGCCCGGTCAGGGCGAATCGGTTGGCGCACGGCTGGTCAACGATGCGCGGGTGCGTGGCGTAATGTTCACCGGCTCGACCGACGTGGCAGGCATTCTGCAACGCAGTATCGCCGGTCGCCTGGATCCGCAGGGTCGCCCAACGCCGCTGATCGCCGAAACCGGTGGTCTGAACGCCATGATCGTCGACTCGTCGGCGCTGACCGAGCAGGTAGTGACCGACGTGGTGGCGTCGGCCTTTGACAGCGCCGGCCAGCGCTGCTCCGCGCTGCGTATCCTGTGCATTCAGGAAGACGTGGCGGAACACACCCTGCAAATGCTGCGTGGCGCAATGGCCGAATGCCGCATGGGCAACCCGGAGCGTCTGTCGACCGACATTGGCCCGGTGATCGATGCCGATGCCAAAACCGGCATTGAACGTCATATTCAGGCAATGCGTGCCAAGGGTCGCAAGGTGTATCAGGCTGCACAAAGCAACGCGCAGGACGAAAAGGAGTGGCCACGCGGCACCTTTATCAAACCAACGCTGATCGAACTGGAGAGCTTCGACGAGCTGCAAAAAGAGATCTTTGGCCCGGTGCTGCACGTGGTGCGCTTCCAGCGCGCCAACCTGGAAGCGCTGGTCGATCAGATCAACGCCGCCGGCTATGGCCTGACGTTGGGTATCCACACCCGTATCGACGAAACCATTGCGCGGGTTACCGAACGGGCCAAAGTGGGTAACCTGTACGTGAACCGCAATATGGTCGGTGCGGTGGTCGGCGTGCAGCCGTTCGGTGGCGAAGGCCTGTCCGGCACCGGACCCAAGGCCGGCGGTCCGCTGTATCTCTACCGCCTGCTGGCACACCGTCCAGAGGATGCGGTTCAGCGTACGCTGAACCGTCAGGACGCCGAACGCCCGCTGGAGGCCACCGCGCGCCCGGCGTTGCTGATGCCGCATCAGGCGCTGGAAAAATGGGCCACGGCGGAAAACCTGCGCGATCTGGCAACGCTGGCGCAACGCTATGCCGAGCTTGGCCAGGGCGGTACGGTACGTCCGCTGCCAGGCCCGACCGGCGAGCGCAATACCTACGCCCTGCTGCCGCGTGAACGCGTGCTGTGCCTGGCCGACAATGAAGCCGATGCGCTGACGCAGTTGGCAGCAGTGCTGGCGGTAGGCAGCCAGGCGCTGTGGGTCGATACCGAACTGCAACGCACGCTGTATCGCCGCCTGCCGGCCGACGTCCAGGCATGTATCCGCTTTAGCAAGGACTGGCAGAACGACAAGCTGGAGTTTGACGCGGCCATCTATCACGGAGACGCCGATCAGTTGCGCACCCTGTGTGAACAAATTGCCCAGCGCGGCGGTGCCATTGTCTCGGTGCAGGGCTTCGCGCACGGCGAAACCAATATCCTGCTGGAACGTCTGCTGGTCGAACGCTCGTTGAGCGTCAATACCGCCGCTGCCGGTGGCAACGCCAGCCTGATGTCAATCGGCTAACCTGCGTTTGCAGCCCAGGCTGCGATGATGGCGCATTAAACCCCATGCCGCCCGGTTAATCCCGGGCGGCATTTTTATTGGCAACGCTGGTAATGTTCGGTGTGACGCCATGGCGCGGCAGCGCGAGCGATGGTCTGACAACCTCACGGGCCGTTAACGTCGATAGGCGCGTGTGGTGGTCAGCGTCGGGGGCAAGCCAGGCGGCATCCCCCCTTGTCGGCTAAGCCGTCATCACTGGTTGAGGAACTTGTCGAGGAACTGCTGGGTGCGTTGATGCTGCGGATGGGTAAACAGCTCTTTGGCCGGTCCCTGCTCAACGATACGACCGTGATCCATAAAAATCGCCCGATCGGCGACGTCGCGGGCAAAGCTCATTTCATGGGTGACAATCACCATGGTGCGCTTCTCTTCCGCCAGCGCCCGGATGGTATTCAGCACCTCACCAACCAGTTCCGGGTCGAGAGCCGAGGTCGGTTCATCAAACAGAATCACTTCCGGCTGCATCGCCAGCGCGCGCGCGATCGCCACCCGCTGCTGCTGCCCGCCGGACAGACGCTTCGGATAGGCCGCCTCCTTGCCGTTCAGCCCGACCTTCGCCAACAATGCGCGGGCACGTTGTTCCGCCGCGCCACGCGCTTCACCCTTGACGATCACCGGCCCCTCAATGATATTTTCCAGTACCGAACGGTGCGGGAACAGGTTAAAGCTCTGGAAGACAAAGCCCACCTGCTGACGCAGCTCGCGCACCTGGTTTTTTTGCTTGCCCAGCGAGCGCGAACCGTCAATCTGGATATTGCCGACGCGAATGGTACCGGCATCCGGTACCTCCAACAGGTTGATGCTGCGCAATAGCGTGGTTTTGCCCGAACC
This sequence comes from Serratia odorifera, assembly GCF_900635445.1. Classification (NCBI taxonomy): domain Bacteria; kingdom Pseudomonadati; phylum Pseudomonadota; class Gammaproteobacteria; order Enterobacterales; family Yersiniaceae; genus Serratia; species Serratia odorifera. The sequence goes on along the minus strand of NZ_LR134117.1, from coordinate 3,554,102 downwards.
GCTCGGCCCGATAATCGCCACCACTTCGCCAGAATTCACTTCAAGGTCAATACCGTGCAGTACCGTCTGGCCGTTAAACTGTTTGACCAGGCCTTTCACTTCGATGGCACTCATGCGTTATTCCTTATCCTGACGGTTTACATGCGCTTCCAGGCGGTTTTGCAGCGCGGACAGCAGCGTCGCCATCACCCAGTAAATCAGCGAAGCCGCCAGATACATGGTGAAAACCTCCAACGTACGCGAAGTGATCAGCTGTGCCTGACGGAACAGCTCCGGCACCTGAATGGTGGCCGCCAGCGAGGTGTCCTTCACCAGGCCGATAAAACTGTTACCCAACGGTGGCAATGCGGTGCGCGCCGCCTGCGGCAGGATCACCCGGCGCAGGGTTTGCCACGGCGTCATGCCGATGCTGGCGGCAGCTTCCCACTGCCCTTTGTCGATCGAGGCAATTGCCGCACGCAGCGTTTCAGAGGTGTAGGCCGCAGTGTTGAGCGACAGGCCGATCAGCGCCGCCGGAAACGGATCCAGTTCGATGCCGAACTGTGGCAGACCGTAGTAGATCATGAACAGTTGGGCTATCAGCGGCGTACCGCGAAACAGCGACACGTAGATACGTGACAGCCATGACAGCGGCCAAAAACGCGAAAGGCGCATCAGCGCCAATACGAAGCCCAACACCAGCCCCAACGCCATCCCCCCCAGACTGAGCTGGAGGGTAAGGATGGCACCTTTCAATAAAAATGGCGCTGAATCCAGCGCCAGTTGAATACTTTCTTGCATTATTTAGTTACGTCCGCACCAAACCACTTATCAGAAATTTTTGCCAAAGTACCATCCTGTTGCATGTTGGCAATCGCCTGATCGATAGCCTTCAGCAACTCAGGGTTGTTTTTACGCAGCGCGACGCCCGACTCCTGCCGCGAGAACGCCGGGCCGGCTACCGCCAGCGTATCACCGGTTTTCTTCACCAGATCCAGCGCCGCCAGTCGATCGACCAGAATGGCATTGATACGGCCAACGCGCAGATCCTGATATTTGGTCGGATCGTCATCGTAGGTGCGCACGTCAACGCCCTGCACGTTTTCGCGCAGCCATTGCTCGTAGTTGGTCCCCAGACCGACGCCGACCTTTTTACCTTTCAGGTCTTCCGGCTTGGTGATACTGGCTTCGTTGCCTTTTTTCACCAGCGCCTGAATGCCGGAAACGGTATAGGGTGTAGAGAAATCGTATTTTTTCTTACGCTCATCGGAAATGGTCACCTGGTTGATCACCACGTCGATGCGCTTGGATTCCAACGAGGCCAGCATGCCGTCCCCATTTGGTCGGGTTCAGCTTGGCTTTCACGCCCAGATGCTGCGCCAGAGCGTTGGCGAAGTCGACTTCGAAACCGGTCAGTTTGCCGTCTTCACCCTGGAAACTGAACGGCGGATAGGTTCCTTCCAAACCGACAATCAGCGTACCGCGCTGTTTGACCTGATCCAGCAGGTTTTCTGCGGCGAAGGTTTGCGCATTGATACCGGCGGTGAGCGTTACCGCCATTACACCCAGAAGCAATTGGCGTCGAACTTTGGAAAACATCATAAATACCCCGTATTTGGTGTTATCTTTTTTGATATCAGCACACTAACAACTCGGCTGACTTCTTGAAGGAATATTACCTAATAAATATAGTTCAAAAAGTTATATAACATAACTAGACGCACGGGTGATACGCAAACAGCGCCGGCGCCCCACCGGTATGCACGAACAGAATCGGACCTGCATGACGGTAGCGTTGCTGCGCAATGCCGTCGATCAGTCCGGCCATCGCCTTGCCGGTATACACCGGATCAAGCAAAATCCCCCTCCTGCTGCGCCAGCAGTTGCACCGCCGCCGTGCCTTCATCGTTCGGCATACCGTACTGCGGGGCAAAATAGTCATCCCATAGCACGATCGACGCGGGTTCCCCCACGTGCAATAGCGCGCTCAATTCCTGCTGGATCTGCTCAACCTTGGGCAATTGCTGTTGCGCCGTGCGTGATACGGTGACCCCGATCAGCTCACATTCAGGCAGCAGCTGTTGCAGGCCCACGGCCAGACCGGCATGGGTACCGGCGCTGCCAGAGGCCACCACCACCGAACCGAACGCTACCTCGCGAGCCTGCTCGGCAATTTCCAGTGCGCATTGTACATAACCCAGCGCCCCGAGGGCATTGGAGCCGCCGACCGGCACCACATAAGGGCGAAACCCCTGCGCTTCCAGCCGCGTCGCGACATCGGCCAATTGTCGTTGCGGATCGTCCAACGCGTCGCACATCTGCACCTCGACATTGAACAGATTCAGCAATAAGCGGTTACCGTTAGTCAGGTAGTTTTCCGCCTGGGTGGCGATCGGGTTTTCCAGCAGGGCAACGCAATGCAAACCGAGTTTTGCCGCCACGGCGGCGGTTTGCCGGACGTGATTGGACTGAATGGCGCCGGCGGTAACCAGCGTATCCGCCCCCTGACGCAAGGCATCTGCGGCTAAAAATTCGAGTTTTCTCAGTTTGTTACCGCCCATCGCCATCGGTGTGACGTCGTCACGTTTAATGTAGATTTCGCGGCCAAGGTAGTCAGAAAGGCGAGACAGCTTTTCAAGCGGGGTGGCGGGGCCAACAAAGTCGAGGCGCGGAAACTGCGCCAATTGCTGTTGTAGATTCACAGCGTCTCCCTGGGAGTGAATAGCAACGTATAAACGTTAGATTTAGCAGATGTGGCTGCAATATTCACCTTTATTAACGATAGGGAAAAGCGTTTTGCCCCGGCCGAGACCGGGGCCACAGGCTAGTAGCGGTTTTGCCAGGCGAGGTACTGATCGTATTTGCGCAGCGCGATACGATAATTGTTATGCGCCGCACTGGGCAAATCGTCAATGATACGCTGGGGACTGACGCCGTTGGCGAACTGCTCAGCCGGGTAGTTGCGCGCCACCAGCATTTCATCCAACCGCCGCAGACGCACCACGTATTCGCGCACCGTGCTGTGGCTCATTTCGGTCTGCTCGAACAGATATTGCTTGAACGACATGATGTCGAAATAGCTCGGCTGGCTGTTACAGGAGATCTCGCTGCAAAAACGGCACAGCGCCGTCAGTTCGGTTTGCACGGTTTGCCATACCTGGTCGTCGATCGGCTGGTCCATGCGCGCTATCGCTTCTTTATTGATTATCTTGCCGCGAAATACCAGCGCCATGCGATCCAACTGCTTGCCGCATTGCGAGCAATGGCTCTGGCTGTGTTTGAAATCTTTCAGATAACGGCTTAACGGCCGCTTTTTAATCATGGTTGCTGACATAGTACGGGTCCGGTTCTCAACATCGGGTTAAACATCAGGCATTGTTCGCCAGACGGGCGCGCAAACGCTTGATGGCCTGGCTGTGTAATTGGCTGACGCGCGACTCGCCTACCTCCAGAACCGCGCCAATCTCCTTCAGATTCAACTCTTCCTGGTAATACAACGTCAGTACCAACTTTTCTCGTTCCGGCAGGGCTTCGATAGCGTCGATCACCCGCTGGCGCAGACTCCCCTCCAGCAACTGATGCAGCGGATTGGCCTCTGCGTGCCCTTCCAGCAGCGGCTCGGCGCTTTCCCCCTGCTCTTCGCGCCATTCGTCATAGGAAAACAGCTGGCTGTTGTTGGTATCCATCAGGATCTGGCGATAGTCTGCGAGTGACATGTTCATCGCCTGCGCCACCTCCAGTTCGCCGGCCGGACGCCCCAACTGCTGCTCAAGCCGTTGCATGGCCTGCGCCACGTCACGGGCGTGACGCCGTACGCTGCGCGGTACCCAGTCACGGCTGCGCAGTTCGTCCAGCATCGCGCCGCGAATGCGCTGCACGGCATAGGTGGTGAAGGCGGTTCCCTGCAGGGCGTCGTAGCGTTCAACCGCGTTCAGCAACCCGATACCCCCGGCTTGCAGCAGATCGTCAAGCTCCACGCTGGCGGGTAACCTGACCTGCAGGCGCAACGCTTCATGGCGCACCAGCGGCACATAACGCAACCAGAGAGAATGTTTGTCCATCACGCCGTCGGCGGTATACAAATCGCTCACTATGTCTAAAACCTGCGGATAAGGGAGTCAGCGCTATTATCCGTAGGGGGACAAATGCCAATCGACAGAACAGCCGTACAAAACGGGTCTTATTTGCGTCATGTCGCCGTTTGGCGCGGAGCGCCTGACGGCACGCATAAAAAACCCCGCCAATGGCGGGGTTCTTTATGCAACAGATTAATCGGAGAGAGTCGATTAACGCAGCAGTGACAGCACGTTCTGGGTCGACTGGTTAGCCTGTGCCAGCACGGAAGTACCAGCCTGTTGCAGGATGTTGGCACGGCTCATGTTGGACACTTCGGTCGCGTAGTCGGCATCCTGAATGCGTGACTGAGAAGCAGACAGGTTGTTCACGGTGCTGTTCAGGTTGTTGATGACAGAGTCGAAACGGTTCTGCACCGCACCCAGGGAAGAACGCAGGGAATCAACCTGTGACAGCGCCTTGTCGAGCGTTGCCAGCGGATCGGCCGTTTTTGGTTCGGTAGATTGCTGTGCGCCCTTGGTCACTTTACCGGTCGCATCAACGGAAGCCTTGAAGAAAGCGTCGTTGCCATCAGCATCTTTGCCTTTGACCACATAACCGGCTTTGCCGGCTGGATCGGTGTAAGAACGCAGTTCTTCGCCGGTGCCCAGACCGCTAACGGTGGTGGAACCAACCTTAACCTGGCTAGTTTCGGTCAGGCCGGCAGGCTTGGTCGCTACCACGTTGGCTGCGGTGCCGGAGTCGAAGGTGAACTCGCCGGTGCCGCTTACGCTACCTTTAACCCACTCGCTGGCGCCGGTCTGGATGTAAGAATTGGTACCGTCGGAATACACTTTACCGTCGGTGGAGGTTTTCGGTGCGGCGGTGTTGGTATCGGCAGCAATGGTCGGTGCAGCCATTTTGTCAATGGCGGTCAGCGCGGTGGTACCTACTTTGGTGGTGTCCAGCGCGTCGGCAACGCTGAATTTCTCCAGGCCCAGCGTTTTGGCGTTGATATCTTTCAGTTCGATATCGATGGTTTCGTTGTCGTTGGCACCAACCTGAATGGTCAGTTTCTGATCGCTGCTCAGCACTTTAACGCCGTTGAAATCAGTCTGCTCGGAGATGCGGTTGATTTCAGACAGACGCTGGGAGATCTCGTCCTGGATGGATTGCAGATCGCTGGAGGAGTTGGAGCCGTTTTGCGACTGAACGGTCAGACGACGAATATTTTGCAGGTTGTCGTTCACTTCGTTCAGCGCGCCTTCGGTGGTCTGCGCCAGAGAGATGCCGTCGTTGGCATTACGAGAAGCCTGAGTCAGGCCCTTGATGTTGGCGGTGAAGCGGTTGGAGATCGCCTGACCCGCAGCGTCATCCTTGGCGCTGTTGATACGCAGACCGGAAGACAGACGCTCAATCGCGGTACCCAAAGAAGACTGAGATTTGTTCAGGTTGTTCTGCGCCATCAGCGACAGGCTGTTGGTATTAATTACTTGTGCCATAGTGTGCTTTCCTTACGAATCAGTACGAAGTTGCGACATTCGCATTCACAATTAAAGGTTCGGGCATTTGCCCACGGCGTCAACCACCGTCCCCTCAGGTATCGGCTCTGCCCCAGCAACCTTTAGCAATTTTTTATTTATTTTTCTGCTGGTCGCCAATGCGCTAAACAACGCATGATTTCCCTCTTCTATTACGCCATCGTTTTTTTGTTTTTCTCGTAAACTTTTTCCTCACCTGGCCGATAACGCGTAAAGCGAATAAAGTCATTGACCTTAGGAGAATTACGAATGGCATCGATCAGTTCATTAGGCATCGGCTCAGGACTTGACCTCAACGCCTTGCTGGACAAGTTGAGCAAAGCGGAACAGCAGCGCCTGACGCCGTATACCAGCCAGCAGACCAGCTACAACGCCAAACTGACGGCCTACGGTACGTTAAAGGGCGCACTGGAGAAGTTTGACAATCTGAGCAAGGATCTGGCCAAACCGGCGTTTTTCAACAACACCACGGCAAGCACGCACGACCAGTTCGCCGTCACCACCAACGCCAAAACGGTGCCCGGCAACTACACCATTACCGTCGATAAACTGGCACAGCCGCAAACGCTGACCACCCAGGCCAGCATTGCCGATCAGACTAGCCAGCTCGGTACCCGCGGCGCCACCGATCGCTCAATGTCGATCACCGCCGGCAACCCGCCGAAACAGGTGAACATACCGCTCGGTGACGATCAAACCTCGCTGGTGGAAATGCGTGATGCGATCAACGGCGCCAAAGCCGGCGTCAACGCCAGCATCATGCGCGTTGGCGACAACGAGTACAAACTGGCCATCAGCTCCACCACCACCGGTGAAAACAATAAGGTGAGCGTGACGGTCAACAATGACGCCAAGCTCGCGGGCATCCTCAATTACGATTCCACCAGCAACACCGGCGCGATGAAAGAGACGGTAGCCGGCCAGGACGCTGAAATCACCGTCAACGGCACCAAAATCAAACGCAGCACCAACTCGATCGCCGACGCGTTACAGGGCGTCACGCTGGATCTGAAAACCACCACCAAACCCGGCGAACCACAAAACCTGGTGATCAGCACCGATAAAAGCGGCTCCACCGAAAAAATCAAAGCCTGGGTCGACAGCTATAACTCGCTGCTGGATACCTTTACATCGCTAAGCAAATACACCCCGGTAAAAAGCGGTGAAGAACAATCGGCGAAAAACGGTGCGCTGCTGGGCGACAATACCCTGCGCGGCGTACAGTCTTCGATTAAAAGCGCGTTAAGCGCGGCGCAGGATAACCCGGAATTAAAAGGCCTTGGCAACCTGGGCATTACCACCAATGTCAAAACCGGCAAGCTGGAAATCGATGATGAAAAGCTGAAAAAAGCGGTGGATGAAAAGCCGGAACAGGTGGCGAACTTCTTTGCCGGCAACGGTAAAGATACCGGTATGGCCACCGAGATCCATAATGAAATCCAGACCTATATCAAGGCCGGTGGCGTAATAGAAAATTCCACCAAAAGCATTAATACCAATCTCGATCGCCTGAACACGCAAATTACCCGGGTGACGGAAAGTATTCAGGACACTATCGATCGATATAAACAACAGTTCGTCCAGCTCGACACCATGATGTCGAAACTGAACGGCACCAGTACATATTTAACCCAACAGTTCTCATCCTAATAAATAGGTTTTCACCAGGTAAAACAGCATGTACAACCGTAGCGGAACGCAGGCCTACGCACAGGTCAGTTTGGAAAGTGGCGTAATGAGTGCCAGCCCGCATCAGTTAATCGTAATGCTATTCGACGGGGCGCAAAGCGCCCTGTCTCGCGCACGAATTCTGATGGACCAGGGCGATATTGCCGGCAAGGGTCAGGCTATCTCCAAAGCAATCAATATTATCGACAATGGTCTGAAAAACAGTCTCGATCACCAGCGGGGCGGCGAGGTAGCGGACAATCTTGCCGCGCTGTATGACTATATGAAACGTCGCTTGTTGCAGGCTAATCTGCATAACGATCAACAGGCTATCGAAGAGGTAGTCAAGCTGCTGGATAATATTGCCGACGCCTGGCGCCAGATTGGCCCCAACTATCAACCTTCTCAGGACGCCGTTTAATGGAACGCCAACAGCAACTGCTATCCGCCTATCAGCAAATATATACCCTGAGCAGCCAAATGATCGCACTGGCTAAAACCGGCCATTGGGATCAGTTGGTGGAACTGGAATTGACCTATGTGACCTCGGTGGAAAAAACCGCCGACTTCGCCGGCGTGATGGAATCGTCACTCGCCTTGCAAGAATTGTTGCGCAATAAATTGCAGCAGATCCTGGATAACGAAACGCAATTGCGCGCCTTGCTGCAGGCGCGCATGGATGAACTACGCGAATTGATCGGCCAGTCGACGCGGCAAAATGTGGTTAACAGCACCTACGGGCAATTTCACGATCGCGCATTGCTGCTGGGCGAGCCGCAGATCCGCTGATGCCTACTCCGTAGACTCATTGGCTTGATGGCGACATCATCATCCGCGAGAGGTTTATATCATTAGCATTTGAATTATTCCCACACGGCGTAATTAATCGAGATGCGCGTATTGACGTATATTTTAGGGATATTTATTCCTTCGACACGGACGTTTTCTGTTCAGCAGGAAATTGATTTTTGACCATTGACACACCGCGTTGTTCTGCCCAACGCATGGAAAATAGTTGCTCCAACGCACCGCAACGCGTAAAGATATTCTTAGAGACTGGCAGCGAAACGAATATCGATGGAACGCACAATTAATCTTTGCCCTGGAATCGGCGCTTCAGCGCACCTTATTCAGCATACTGAATTATTATTTTCTTCGGTATATTTCGAACAACCACATCTATATCTGATACAACAAGGCCATAAACGCATCCGCTGGCAACAGCAGGAGCTGGTGGCATACCCTGGGGAGCTGATGATGATAGACGGAGGGCAAACCGTTGATATCATTAATGGTCTTTCGGATGACGGCGTGTTCAGCTGCCAGTTGCTGACCTGCGATCCGCTGCTGTTCGCTGCCGCCAGACCGCTCAGTCCGACGGTGTCGGACCCTGCCTTCGCCGGCGTGCAAACTCTGCGCAACCTCCCCTGTGGTTTTATCCACAGTTTTGAAACCACTCACCTGGCGCTGGCGCTGAACAACAGTTTTCCGACGGCGATCACCCGACATAAAGTGCTGGAGATCCTGTTATGGCTGACGCAGTTTGGCATCAAGTTCGTGCACAATGAGGTGAAGGATCTGACCCAGCGCGTACGCCGTTGCCTGGCAACCGATCCCCACAGCATATGGACCGCCGCCAAAGTCGCCGAAAGTCTGTCGATGAGTGAAGTGATGCTGCGGCGCAAACTGTCGGCGGAAAATACCGCGTTGCGCAATCTGATGATTGACGTGCGTATGAACAGCGCACTGGCATTGCTGCAATCCACCGACTGGCCGATTTCGATCATCGCGCAACACGTCGGCTATGAAAGTTCCTCACGTTTTGCCGAGCGTTTTCGCAAGCGCTTTGGCTTTGTCCCCACCGCCATTCGCGGCCATCAGCGCCCCGAATAAACCGCCAGCGCCAGCGCGCAAGGTAATCAAGCGAGATAATGACCAGCGTATACCGGTGTTCACTGGCGTAACGCGAACACCGGTATGCAGGTTCGACCACAAAAGTGTTGGCCCTGGTTGCCATAATGCGGGCAGGTGGTAGGATCTGCCCCTGGAGTTTTTAGGGTTAATCTTATGGACAAGTCCTTTTTCAAATACGTCGCTATCGGCGTGGTTAACACAGCAATACATTGGGCAATATTTTTCGCCATGCTCTGGGTGGTCAAGGCCGATCAGGCACTGAGTAATTTTGTGGCTTTTTGCGTGGCTGTGAGCTTTTCGTTTTTCGCCAATAGCGCGCTGACGTTTAAAGCGACGGCGACCACGACCAGATATGTCATGTACGTCGCCTTTATGGGATTTTTGAGCATTGCTACCGGGGCCGTCGCCGATAGGCTCACCATTATCCCCTGGGTAACGCTGATTGCGTTTTCTGGCATCAGTCTGTTTTGCGGCTATATCTACGCCAAACATATCGTTTTCAAGGAAAGAAAATGAAAATATCTCTGGTAGTTCCAGTATTCAATGAGCAGGAAGCGGTACCGATTTTCTATCGTTCGGTACGGGCCCATACAGCATTAAGCCAGCAACAGGTAGAAATTATTTTCATTAATGATGGCAGCAAAGATGCTACCGAAACCACCATTGTCAATCTTGCCGCCGACGATCCCCAGGTTAAAGTCATCTCGTTTACCAGAAACTTCGGCAAAGAGGCGGCGCTGTTCGCCGGACTGGAGGCGGCTTCCGGCGAGGTAATCATCCCTATTGACGTCGATCTGCAAGACCCGATCGACGTCATTCCCTTAATGGTGGAAAAATGGCAGCGCGGCGCTGACGTGGTGTTGGCAAAGCGCAGCGATCGATCCTGCGATGGCCGGATGAAACGGAAAACGGCGGAATGGTTTTATCGACTGCACAATAAAATCAGCACCCCAAAAATAGAAGAAAACGTCGGTGATTTCCGACTGATGTCGCGCGAAACGGTGGAAAATATAAAGCTGTTGCCGGAACGCAACTTATTTATGAAAGGCGTATTATCCTGGGTAGGCGGCAAGGTTGCCATTGTTGAATACACCCGGGCCGATCGCATTGCCGGCACCACTAAATTCAACGGTTGGAAACTGTGGAATCTGGCATTGGAAGGCATAACCTCTTTTTCGACCTTTCCGTTGCGCATCTGGTCTTATATCGGCTTTGTCATCGCCGGTATCTCATTTTTTTACGGCGCATGGATGATGCTCGATACCCTGGCATTTGGTAATCCGGTGCGAGGCTACCCCTCATTATTGATATCGATCCTGTTCCTCGGCGGCGTTCAGCTGATTGGCATCGGCATACTGGGCGAATATATCGGCAGGATTTACACCGAAGCAAAACAAAGACCGCGATATATAAAGAAAACGTTTAAGGAAGAAAAACCGTAATGATTAAAAAGCCCGCATTATATCTCGCTTTATTTCTACTGCTTTGCTTTATATATCTGCAGATTACCGCCGGGATTATTGCCAGCTCCGATGGCGCATCGGGTCTGTTAGAGGGGCGGGATCTGGCCGCCGGCAACATTCTGCTCAGCGGCTGGAGCCTGTCTACCGTTTCGTTTTATTTCACCGATCTCATCTGGTATGCGGCAGCCACGTTGCTGGCAGGTTATGGTGCCTGGCAATCCGCGCTGCTGCCATCAATGATGCTGGCGTTGTTAAGCGTATTTTCACTTTATCTGTCAGTAAAAGACGGCAAAAAAAATCTGTGGCCGATCGTTATCGGCTTCGCCGCCCCTGGCGCATTTGCCGCATTAAACACCCTGATGCCGGTGATACATATCGGAACCTATATCTACATACTCGGTTGCTTTATGCTTGCCGACAGATATGCCAATCGCGGTGGCGTCAGTTGCCTGATTGCGTTGGGCCTGCTGCTTGCCATTACTTTGTTCAGCGATAATATCAGCAGCTATCTGGCGGTCGTGCCACTGTGTCTATCCTACGGCTATGCGGCGTACCAGCAAAAATCAGCAAAGCATGCCGGCGTCGTCGTCATGGTTATTCTGTCCTCTCTGTTGGCCAAACTGATTGCTGCCGGGTTTGATGCGCTGGGGGGATTTTATCTTCCCGGTATTCCCTCTCCCACCTTCGTCAACTTTGATGATATCGGCAACAACCTGTACCTGTTCACCAAGGGGCTAATTCTTTATTTCAATGCGGATATCTTTGGCAAGGCGCCGACCAGCAAGCAAACCCTGTTTTACCTGATCAATCTGTTTGGCATGCTGATGTTCTTCTTGTACCTTGCGCGGGCTGCAAAGAAAATCAAGAGCCTTTCCCCGTTGGATATCACCCTGGGATTGGCGGCACTGATCATGATCCCGGCCTACCTGATCAGCAACAGGCCCATCGACGTATATGCCGTGCGCTATCTGGTACCGGTATTTATTTTTGGCGCCATCTTTATTGCCAGAAACATAGAGATGAACGCGAAGGTGTCATATTTGCTGACGGCGGTGTTTATTATTGCCACCGCCGGGAGCTGGCGTGCTGAGCCGCTGCGCAACAATCCGGACGAAATTATCAATCAGTTGAAAGACGCGATCAGAAATAACCACCTGCAACGGGGCTATGCCAGCTTTTGGTATGCTTCCTCAGTGTCTATAGACGGTGATATTTCCATTGCGCCAATCGAGATAGACCAGAATACGCATAAAATCTCTGCCAGCAGATGGTTGTCTGACGCTCGGTGGTATACACGCGGCGGCGACTTTTTTATCGCGGATACCCCGGCGATGGCCGAGTTGATCAAGCGCCATTATGGCGATCCCGTCAGGGTGATTGCCGTTAATGAAAAAAGCCTGTTGGTTTACACGCGGAATATTGTGATTGATTAACCGCGGCGGGGATCGCTCCCATCCCCGCCCTGGCGTACTACACCTGCATATTCATTACGTCTTGATAGGCCGCAACCAGCTTGTTGCGGACCTGAATCCCCATTTGCAGCGATACCGACGATTTTTGCAGATCCACCATAACGTCGTTGAGGCTGATGCCCGGCACGCCCATTTCAAAATTCTGCGCCTGCTGGCGCGCGGTTTGCTGGATGTTGCTAATTTTGCCGATCGCCGCCTTCAGTTCGCTGGCGAAACTGGCTCCCTGCGCCGGAGGGGCATTGGTGATGCCACCGGCCTGGAGAGCCGTTGCCTGTAATTGTTGTAATACCCCTTCGATGCCTTGAATCGCCACGCGTCCCCCGGTTGGTTTTTTGTCGGGCAGCGTTGTACCCGAGACAATTCCGATGGTGCACACCCTAACACACCCCAATAGCGCTAAAGCGGCTAATTAACTGCAAAAAACACGGCTTATCGAGCCATCAAACTTGGCGTTAAATGCAAATATGGCATCCGAAAATGGGGACGCTATCTACCCAATGGATTTCGAGTTGTATCTCTGCGGCAACGCGCAACCAACAACCAAACAGCTGAAAGACAAAGGGCGTAGTCCGTTAAGTTATGTGCATCAGGGAGCCAGTTTTGTCACCACACAACGCTAACCATATCGTTCATCTGCCAGGCAAGGGGCAAGCATGAGCGCGTCACTCTCCGCCGGCGAAAACCGTGAAAATGGCCTTCAGGCCCAGTGGAATCGCCTGCGCGCCAACCCCAAAATCCCGTTGCTGGTGGCGGCCTCGGCGGCGATAGCCATCGTTGTCGCATTGTTGTTATGGGCAAAAAGCCCGGATTATCGCGTGCTGTACAGCAATCTTAACGACCGCGACGGCGGCGCCATCGTCACCCAACTGACGCAGATGAATATCCCCTACCGTTTTGCCGAAAACGGCGCAGCGCTGATGATCCCGGCAGAAAAAGTGCACGAAACCCGCTTGCGTCTGGCGCAACAAGGCTTGCCGAAAGGCGGCGCAGTCGGATTTGAACTGCTGGATCAGGAAAAGTTCGGCATCAGCCAGTTCAGTGAGCAGATCAATTATCAGCGCGCCCTGGAAGGCGAACTGTCGCGCACCATCGAATCACTCGGCCCGGTGCAGAACGCCCGCGTGCATCTGGCGCTGCCAAAGCCGTCGCTGTTCGTGCGTGAACAAAAATCCCCTTCCGCTTCGGTGACCCTGAACCTGCAGCCAGGGCGCGCGCTCGATGACGGCCAAATCAACGCTATCGTGTATATGGTTGCCAGCAGCGTCGCCGGTTTGCCGCCCGGCAACGTTACGGTGGTCGATCAGGCTGGTCGTTTACTGACCCAGTCCGACGGCAGCGGACGCGATCTCAACGCCAGCCAGTTGAAATACACCAGTGAAGTCGAAAATCGCTATCAACGCCGTATTGAAGCAATACTGGCGCCAATCGTCGGCAGCGCCAACGTGCGGGCGCAGGTCACCGCGCAGATAGATTTTTCCATCCGTGAACAGACCGACGAACAGTACCAACCGAACCCAACGCCGGAAAAGGCCGCGATTCGTTCACGACAGCTGAGCCAGAGCGATCAACTTGGCGGCCAGCCGGTCGGCGGCGTGCCGGGGGCTTTATCCAACCAGCCGAGCGCAGCGCCCACCGCGCCGATTGAAACGCCCGCGGCCGACGCCACGGCGAATACCAATACCACCGCCAACAACGCCCCCCCTGCCGCGCGGCAAACCAGCAACACAGCCACCGGCAACGGCAACGGCAACGGCCAGCCGCAAAACAGTCGCCGCGATGAAACCACCAACTATGAAGTGGATCGCACCATTCGCCATACCCAGCATAAATCCGGGGCGGTGCAACGCCTGTCGGTTGCGGTGGTGCTGAACACGCTCGGCAGCGACAAGGACGGCAAGCCGCTACCGATGAGCAAACAGCAGCTGACGCAGATTGAATCGCTGGTGCGCGAAGCGATGGGCTATTCCGGCACCCGCGGTGACACGCTGAACGTGGTCAATTCACCGTTTACCGAAACTGAAATGACCGCTGGCGAACTGCCGTTCTGGCAAACGCAGTCGTTTATCGACTCGTTGCTGAACGCTGGCCGTTATCTGCTGATCCTGCTAGTGGCCTGGCTGCTGTGGCGCAAACTGGTTCGCCCTCAGCTGCAACAGCGCCAGGCGCAGCAACAGGCCGCCATTGCCGCCGCCAGCGCCCCTGCCGCCCGCCCTGCCGACGCCGGTAAGCCGAGCAATGACGAACTGGTACAGCACAAGCGTTCGCAGCAGCGCGTCAGCGCCGAAGTCCAGAGCCAGCGGATCCGCGATCTGGCGGACAAGGATCCCCGCGTGGTCGCCCTGGTAATCCGCCAATGGATGAGTAACGAGATATGAGTCTGACAGGTACAGAAAAGAGCGCCATTCTGCTGATGACGCTGGGAGAGGACCGCGCCGCCGAGGTGTTCAAACACCTTTCTTCACGTGAGGTTCAGCAACTGAGTGGCACCATGGCCAGCATGCGCCAGGTGTCGCACAAGCAACTGAGTGAGATACTGCGCGAGTTCGAAGACGACGCCGAGCAGTACGCGGCGCTCAGCGTCAATGCCAGCGACTACTTGCGATCGGTACTGGTCAAGGCGCTGGGAGAAGAACGCGCCGCCAGCCTGCTGGAGGATATTCTCGAGTCGCGCGAAACCACTACCGGTATGGAAACGCTCAACTTTATGGAGCCACAGAGCGCCGCCGATCTGATCCGCGACGAACACCCGCAGATCATCGCCACCATTCTGGTTCACCTGAAACGTGGGCAGGCGGCGGATATTCTGGCGCAGTTCGACGAACGGCTGCGCAACGATGTGATGTTGCGTATTGCCACCTTCGGCGGCGTACAGCCGGCTGCACTGGCCGAGTTGACCGAGGTGCTCAATAACCTGCTTGACGGCCAAAACCTCAAGCGCAGCAAAATGGGTGGCGTACGCACCGCCGCCGAGATCATCAACCTGATGAAAACCCAGCAGGAAGAAGCGGTCATTGACGCAATGCGTGAATACGACGGCGAACTGGCGCAGAAGATCATCGACGAGATGTTCCTGTTCGAAAATCTGGTCGAGGTCGACGATCGCAGCATCCAGCGCCTGTTGCAGGAAGTGGAAGGCGAGTCGCTGCTGATCGCGCTGAAAGGAGCCGAACAGCCGCTGCGCGAGAAGTTCCTGCGCAATATGTCGCAACGCGCCGCCGATATTCTGCGCGACGATTTGGCCAATCGCGGCCCGGTGCGCATGTCGCAGGTGGAAAACGAACAGAAGGCCATTTTGCTGATCGTGCGTCGTTTGGCGGAAAGCGGCGAAATGATCATCGGCGGTGGTGAGGACACCTATGTCTGATCGCATCAACAGCCTGGCCTGGCAGCCGTGGTCGCTCAATGACCTGGCGGAACAGCCCCCGGTGGCACCATCACCGCTGCTGGCGACGCCGGACCAGGAACCGTTGCCGCTTGACGCGCCTATTGACCCGCAACAACAGTTGGAAACGCTGCGTTTGCAGGCGCAACAGCAGGGACAGCAATCGGGCTATGCCGACGGTCAGCAAAAAGGTTACCAGGCCGGTTTCCAGACCGGACTGGAAGAAGGCCGCCAGCAGGGTATCTTGCAAGGACAGCAGCAGCAACAGCCGCTGACCGAGCACTGGCAAAATCTGGTGAACGAGTTCCAGCATACGTTGGACGCGCTGGACAGCGTGATCGCTTCACGCCTGATGCAGCTGGCGCTGACCGCTGCCAGGCAGGTGCTTGGCCAACCGCCGGTGTGCGACGGCACCGCTCTGCTGGCGCAAATTCAGCAATTGATCCAACAAGAGCCGATGTTCAGCGGCAAGCCGCAGTTGCGCGTGCATCCGGACGACTATGAGCGTGTCGAACAGCAGCTTGGCGTCACGTTGAGCCTGCACGGTTGGCGATTGCTGGCTGACGGACAGCTGCACCCGGGCGGTTGCAAGGTCAGCGCACAAGACGGCGACCTCGATGCCACGCTGGCTACCCGCTGGCATGAACTGTGCCGTTTGGCCGCGCCGGGAGAGCTGTAATGACTCAGCGCCTCAACCGCTGGCTAACCAGCCTGGATACGCTGGAACAGCGTATCGCGCAGGCACCGACGGTGCGCCGTTACGGTCGCCTGACCCGCGCCACCGGCCTGGTGCTGGAAGCTACCGGGTTGCAACTGCCGCTCGGCGCCACCTGCCTGATCGAACGGCACCACGCCGGCGAGGTGCAGGAGGTGGAAAGCGAAGTGGTCGGTTTTAACGGCCAGCATCTGTTTCTGATGCCGCTGGAAGATGTCGAAGGCATTGTGCCCGGCGCGCGCGTCTACGCCCGCGTTGCCCCCGAAGGCCAACATGCCGGCAAACAGCTGCCACTGGGGCCGGCGCTGCTCGGGCGCGTATTGGACGGCAGCGCCAAGCCGCTCGACGGCCTGCCTGCCCCCGATACCGGCTACCGCGCACCGCTTTTCACCGCGCCGTTCAACCCGTTGCAGCGTACCCCGATCGCGCAGGTGCTGGACGTTGGCGTACGCACCATCAACGGCTTGCTCACCGTCGGCCGCGGCCAGCGGATGGGGCTGTTCGGCCGGTTCCGGCGTTGGCAAAAGCGTACTGCTCGGCATGATGGCGCGTTATACCCAGGCCGACGTGATCGTGGTCGGTCTAATCGGCGAACGCGGTCGCGAAGTCAAAGACTTTATTGAAAACATTCTCGGTGCCGCGGGTCGCGCGCGTTCGGTGGTGATCGCCGCGCCGGCCGACGTGTCGCCGCTGTTGCGCATGCAGGGCGCCGCCTATGCCACACGCATCGCCGAAGACTTCCGCGATCGCGGCCAGCACGTGCTGCTGATTATGGACTCCCTCACCCGCTATGCCATGGCGCAGCGCGAAATCGCTCTGGCGATCGGCGAACCGCCGGCCACCAAAGGCTACCCGCCGTCGGTATTCGCCAAACTGCCGGCGCTGGTGGAGCGCGCCGGCAACGGCATCAGCGGCGGCGGCTCGATCACCGCATTTTATACCGTATTGACCGAAGGCGACGATCAGCAGGATCCGATCGCCGATTCGGCACGCGCCATTCTGGACGGCCACGTGGTGCTGTCACGCCGCCTGGCCGAGGCCGGCCACTATCCGGCGATAGATATCGAAGCGTCGATCAGCCGTGCGATGACCGCCCTGATCGATGATGAGCATTATCGGCGCGTGCGCAATTTCAAGCAGATGCTGGCCAGCTATCAGCGCAACCGCGATCTGATCAGCGTTGGCGCCTATGCCGCTGGCAGCGACCCGTTGCTCGACAAGGCGATGACGCTCTACCCGCAGATGGAGGCCTATCTGCAACAGGGCATTTTTGAACGCAGCGGCTATGACGACGCGTGCGATCAATTGCGGCAGTTGATGGTTTAACCCGGCGGAGAACACCATGAAAACATCATCACCGCTGATTACGTTGCGCAATTTGGCGCAAGATGCCGTGGAACAGGCGGCTCGGCAGCTCGGTCAGCTACGCCAGGCGCAGCAGGCTGCGGAGCAGCAGCTGTCGATGCTGCTCAATTATCAGGACGAATATCGCCACACCTTGAACAGCACGCTGAGCGATGGCATGGGTGCCGCCAGTTGGCAAAATTATCAGCAATTTATCGGCACCCTGGAACAGGCGATTAGCCAACATCGACAACAATTGCTGCAATGGAGTCAAAAAGTGGACCAGGCCGTCAAGCAGTGGCAGGACAAACAGCAGCGATTAAACGCCTTCGAAACGCTGCACACCCGCGCGCTTGATGCCGAACGGCTGCTGGATAACAAACGTGACCAAAAATTGATGGATGAGTTCGCTCAACGTTGCTCACATAGGAATACCACCCCATGAATCTGACCCTGTTGGCCGGCCTGTCACCGGCCGTTGATAGCGCCACGCCCGATCGGGCGGCGCTGCCGCTGGACGCCGCGCAATGGTCTGCGGGTTTTGCTCAACTGCTCGGCGCACGGGTGCTGCCGACGGCGAACCGCGGCGGCCTCTTGACCACCGAGCATCTGTCCGCCGAACAGCAACCCGTGTCGCCTCTGACCCGTCAGTCGCTTGAGGCGCTGTTGTCGGCGCTGACGCAGCCGGACGCTGACCCAAGCCTGACTGGCGTCTCCCGCTTGCCCGATGACGTATTGCCGGCATCGCACCACGGCGACAGCACGCCGCTGAAGGGGCTAACAGAACTGGATGACGCCACCCTGCAAGCGCTGTTCGCCATGTTGCCGGCCAGTCCATCGTCGCCGTTGACCAGCCCAACGCCGCCCGACCACGCCAGCGCTACGCTTGCGCCGGTGACCACCGCCGAGCGCGCATTGCCTTCCCTGCGCCCCGCCGTGACGCCGCACCCGTCCGGCCAGGCCAACGCACCGACCGGTCGCCAGCCTGAGCAGCCATTGAGCGCTGCGGTGACGCAGACGGATACGGCGTTAGTCGCCGATAGCGAGGCGGCCAACGTCGCTGGACATCGCATGCCGACCGACGGCGCCTCCCCATCCCACAGCCCGTCGTCGCCGGCCATGATGCCGCCCGTGTCCAGCCCGATCGCAGCCAACGCCCACTCCAGCGCACAGCTCACCGCTGCGACGACGCCGCAGTTGAACGCACAGCTCGGCAGTCCGGAATGGCAGCAGGCGCTGAGTCAGCAGGTACTGATGTTCCACCGCAACGGCCAGCAAAGTGCGGAACTGCGTTTGCATCCACAAGAGCTGGGCGCATTGCAGATTACCCTGAAGCTTGACGATAACCAGGCGCAGTTGCATATCGCCTCGGCACACGGCCAGGTGCGCGCAGCAGTGGAAGCGTCGATGCCGCAACTGCGTCATGCGCTGGCGGAAAGCGGTATCAACCTGGGTCAGAGCAGCGTCGGTAGCGAATCAATGCCGCAACCGCAGCAGCAGGCGTCCAATGGCAGCGGTCACTCGTCTTATCAGCCGCAGCACGGCGACAGCGATGCGCCGCTTGACGCCGTGGTGGCACCGGCCGGTCTGCAGGCCATGGCTCGGGCGGTGGACGGCGTCGATATTTTCGCCTGAGTCACGGCTAACGCTGAAGCTGGGAGGCTTTTCCCCGTCTATTCAGGCCATTGCACGCCCGAATTGACGGGATAATAAGGCCATCGTTTCCCCTTACGGTTTGGGGGGTCATACCCACTATGATGCGCGTTAACCATGGCGGGTATTCACGGGTGACGTTCCCCGTGTCAATAACAGGAATTTGATTAGCTAATGTCCCAAAATACTCTACCAACCGCAGCGAAAAAGCGCTCGCTACTGGTTATATTGCTGCTGTTGATCACCGTCGCTGCCTGTGGCGCCGCGGGTTACAGCTGGTGGCTATTGCAGCAGAAGAACGACGGCGCTCCGGTCGCCGCCAAGCCGCAGCCGCCTACGGCGCCGGTATTCATGCCGCTCGATACCTTTACCGTCAATCTGCTGACGCCGGACAACAATCCGGATCGGGTGCTGTACATCGGTTTGACGCTGCGCCTGCCGGACGAGGCGACCCGCCGTCAGTTGAACGATTTCCTGCCGGAGGTCCGCAGTCGTCTGCTGATGCTGCTGTCCCGCCAGGAAGCCGCGCAACTGGCGAACGAGCAAGGAAAACAGCAACTGGTGGCGCAGATCAAGGACGTACTCAGTCCACCGCTGGTTAAAGGCCAACCGAAGCAGGTGGTCAGCGATGTGCTGTTCACCGCGTTCATACTGCGGTAATTACCCATGGGCGACAGTATTCTTTCACAGGCAGAGATCGATGCCTTGCTCAACGGCGAAGCCGAAGGCGATGAGCCTGCGGCAACTGTCGGCAACGACAGCGACGTCAAGCCTTACGATCCCACCACCCAGCGCCGCGTGGTGCGCGAGCGTCTGCACGCGCTGGAAATCATCAACGAACGTTTTGCCCGGCAGTTCCGCATGGGGCTGTTCAACCTGCTGCGCCGCAGTCCGGATATCACCGTCGGGCCGATCAGGATCCAGCCATACCATGAGTTTGCCCGCAATCTGCCGGTGCCAACCAACCTGAACCTGGTGCATCTCAACCCATTGCGCGGCACCGCACTGTTCGTATTTGCGCCCAGCCTGGTATTTATTGCGGTCGACAATCTGTTCGGCGGCGACGGCCGGTTCCCGACCAAAGTGGAAGGCCGTGAGTTCACCCCGACCGAACAGCGCGTGATCAAGCGCATGCTACGTTTGGCGCTGGATGCTTACGGCGATGCCTGGAGCGCCATTTACCAGATTGACGTGGAATACGTGCGCGCCGAAATGCAGGTGAAATTCACAATATCACCACCTCACCGAACGATATCGTGGTCACCACGCCATTCCAGGTGGAAATCGGCGCGCTGAGTGGCGAATTCAATATCTGCATCCCGTTCGCCATGATCGAACCGCTGCGCGAACTGCTGACCAACCCACCGCTGGAAAACTCCCGCCAGGAAGACAGCCGTTGGCGGGAAACGCTGGTGAAACAGGTTCAGCACTCCGAGCTGGAGCTGATAGCCAATTTTGTCGATATCCCGATGCGGCTGTCGAAAGTGCTGAAACTGCAACCGGGCGACGTGTTACCGATCGATAAGCCGGAACGCCTGATCGCCCACGTCGACGGCGTGCCGGTGCTGACCAGCCAATACGGCACCCTGAACGGGCAATATGCCCTGCGTGTTGAACATTTGATTAACCCTATCTTGAATGCTCTGAGTGAGGAACAGCCCAATGAGTGATCCTAAGCAACCGTCTGGCGAAGGAAAGGAATCCGTAGACGATCTGTGGGCTGACGCGTTTAACGAACAGCAGTCGTCCGAGAAGACCAGCGCCGCCACCGAGGGCGTGTTTAAAACGCTGGAAGCACAGGACGCCATCGGCAGCCTGCAAGATATCGATCTGATCCTGGATATTCCGGTCAAGCTGACGGTAGAACTTGGCCGCACCAAAATGACCATCAAAGAGCTGTTGCGTCTATCGCAAGGTTCGGTGGTCGCGCTCGACGGGCTGGCCGGCGAACCGCTGGATATCCTGATTAACGGTTACCTGATCGCACAGGGTGAAGTGGTGGTGGTCGCCGACAAGTTCGGCGTACGCATCACCGACATCATCACGCCGTCCGAACGTATGCGCCGCCTGAGCCGCTAATGAACGCCAATGCCAATGCCAACGTGCAGGCGCACACCGTTCAACCGGCAGCCAGCCCGGCACTGCCGGCCGGTTCGGTATTGACCCAGGTGGGCAGCGCGCTCGGCGCGATCCTGCTGCTGATCCTGCTGGCCGGCTGGCTGTTTCGCCGGCTGGGGTTCGCCCCGCAGGCGCGCAACGCCGCGCTGCTTAACCTGCGCGCCAGCTGTCAGGTCGGCCAGCGCGAGCGGGTGGTGGTGGTCGAAGTGGATAACACCTGGCTGGTGCTGGGTGTTACCGCGCAAAGTATCACGCCGTTGCATACGCTAAGCACGCCGCCGTCCGCCCCCGCTGCGACCAAAGCCGCGCCGGCGGACTTTCGCCAATTGATGCACAAAATTCTGCAACGCCCGGAAAAATCGGCATGAACCACACTCGGTCTCTCTCACCGGCTGCGCTGCTGCGTTGCCGCGCTCTCGCCCCGCTGCTAACTCTGGCTTTGTTGGCGTTAAGCCCGTCGGCCATAGCGCAGTTGCCGGGGCTGATCAGCCAGCCGCTGGCCGGCGGTGGCCAAAGCTGGACGTTGCCGGTGCAAACGCTGGTGCTGCTGACCTCCCTCAGTTTCCTGCCAGCGATGCTGCTGATGATGACCAGCTTCACGCGTATCATCATCGTGCTCGGCCTGCTGCGCAACGCGCTGGGCACGCCAACTGCGCCCCCCAATCAGGTGATGCTGGGACTGGCGCTGTTTCTGACCTTCTTCATTATGGCGCCGGTGTTCGACAAGGTGTATCAGGACGCGTATCTGCCGTTCAGCCAGGACAAAATCAGCATGGAGACGGCAATCGACCAGGGCGCGCAGCCGCTGCGCGAGTTCATGCTGCGTCAGACACGTGAAGCCGACCTGGCGCTCTACGCTCGCCTGGCCAACCTGCCGCCGCTGGCCGGGCCGGAGGCGGTGCCGATGCGCATTTTACTGCCCGCCTACGTCACCAGCGAACTGAAGACCGCCTTCCAGATTGGTTTCACGGTTTTTATCCCGTTCTTGATTATCGACCTGGTGGTTGCCAGCGTACTGATGGCGCTGGGGATGATGATGGTACCGCCGGCCACCATTTCCTTGCCGTTCAAACTGATGCTGTTCGTGCTGGTGGATGGTTGGCAACTGCTGCTCGGCTCACTGGCA
Organism: Serratia odorifera; assembly: GCF_900635445.1. Lineage (NCBI taxonomy): Bacteria > Pseudomonadati > Pseudomonadota > Gammaproteobacteria > Enterobacterales > Yersiniaceae > Serratia > Serratia odorifera. The sequence goes on along the minus strand of NZ_LR134117.1, from coordinate 3,531,674 downwards.
CAGAGTTTTTATGCGTAACGGAGAGCGCAATGACACCTGAATCCGTAATGGCGCTCGGCACCGAAGCAATGAAAGTTGCGCTGGCGCTGGCCGCACCGCTGCTGTTGGCGGCGTTGATCAGCGGTTTGGTGGTCAGCCTGTTGCAGGCCGCCACCCAGATCAACGAAATGACGCTGTCTTTCATTCCCAAAATTCTGGCGGTAGTCGCCACTATCATCATCGCCGGGCCATGGATGCTTAATTTGCTGCTGGATTACATGCGCATGCTGTTCAGCAACCTGCCCAACCTGATTGGCTGAGTATGCTGACCTTCGACAGCGGGCAAATCGGCGTCTGGCTCAGCCAGTATTTCTGGCCGTTGCTGCGCGTGTTGGCGCTGATCGCCAGCGCGCCGGTGTTCAGCGAAAAACAAATCAGCAAAAAAGTGAAGATCGGCCTCGGCGGCCTGATCGTGCTGCTGGTGGCGCCGAGCCTACCCGCCAATAACATAGCGATTTTTTCCGCCAGCGGCCTGTGGCTGGCCATGCAGCAGATACTGATTGGTGTCGCGCTCGGGCTGACCATGCAATTCGCCTTCGCCGCGGTCCGGACCGCCGGTGAGGTAATCGGCATGCAGATGGGGCTGTCGTTCGCCACCTTCTTCGACCCGTCCGGCGGGCCGAATATGCCGGTGCTGGCGCGCTTGCTCAACCTGTTGGCGCTGCTGCTGTTTCTGGCCTTTGACGGCCATTTATGGCTGATTTCGCTGCTGGCGGACAGCTTCCATACGCTGCCGATCCAGGCACAACCGTTGAACGGTAACGGTTTTCTGGCGCTGACCCAGGCCGGCTCGCTGATTTTCATCAATGGCCTGATGCTGGCGTTGCCGCTGATCTGTCTGCTGCTGACGCTCAACCTGTCACTGGGCCTGCTTAACCGCGTAACGCCGCAGCTGTCGGTGTTTGTCATCGGCTTCCCGGTAACCATGACCATCGGCATTCTCACCCTGGGCCTGATGATGCCGATGCTGGCGCCGTTCTGCGAACACCTGTTCGGTGACGTGTTTGATCGGTTGGCAACGGTGATTAGCGGCATGGCCAACTGATCCGACAGCAACGCCCCCTTTCGTCTAAAACAAAATGGCAGTTAAAACGTTTTATTGACACTAGAGCCTGATAAACGTCATTTATCCGGATTAAGATTCAAATGTCTCCGCTGGCTTGAATAAATGCTGCCGGCTGACGGGCGCAATATCCGCCTTTGTTAACCACAGGAGCAACATCATGATTAAAGCGAAAAGCAACCGCTAGGCACGTCGTTTAAGTGATGAAGCGAATGGCCTATGGATACCGGGATAACGCTGACTTCTTTCTGAACATCAAAGCTGCGCTCCTCGGTAAAACGCGATGAACCCCAAAAAAAAGCCCGTCACTCAAACCTTAGTGGGAGAAAGAACGACGGGCCAAACAGCGCGCCCGGTTTAAGAATCCCCCGCACGGCGCGTTGGCCGGCAACGTCTTCTCAGCGCGCCAAAAGGGGCCTGCCGCGACGCGAAGTCACGGCAAGATAGAACGAGTTAACGATTCATCTGGAACAGCGACATACCCTGCATATCGCTGAAGGTTTTATAGGAGGCTTGCAGCGCGGCCTGCTGCATAAAGTAGGACGAGATCGCCTCGACCATATCCACATCCACCAGCGCGCTTAATTGCGCCTGATTGGTCATATCACGATCTTTGCCAATGCTGTCCAGCGTATCCATTTCCTGCAGTTGCGTGCCCAGTTCGGCGCGCACGCTCAACACGTTGTTGTAAGAGTTGTCCAGACCGCGGTTGGCCTTGTCCAACGCTACGCTGACTTTTTCGCGGGTGGCGTCATCCGCACCCTGCAACGGCGTTTTCAACGCCTCCAGCGCCGTGTCGATACTGTCAAATACGTTGGCGACCGGCGCACTGCCGTCTGGCTCCGGCTTCGGATTGCTGGTCAGCGTCATGAAAATGGCATCTCCGGTATGGCCAACGGTCATGGTGCGATTGGCATCCACCTTTTGTTCGATCGGCGTCGAACCGCCCTGGTAACGGATCGAGCCGTCGGCCTGCTGCACAAACGGCGGCTGGTCGTTTTTAAATCCGGCAAACATGTAGCGGCCATTGCCGTCGGTGCTGTTGGCCTGGCTCAGCAACTGATCTTTCATCCCCTGCAACTGGGTCGCCAGCGAAGCGCGGTCGTTATCGCTCAGCGTGCCGTCGCCGGCGTTGACGATCAGCGCCTTCATGTCCTTGATGCCGCTGGTGACGTTCGACAGTACGGTTTCTTCCATCGACACGCTCTGCCGTGCGAAGGTACGTGCCAGGGCGTACTGGCCGTTTTCCGCTTGCGCCTGCGACACCATAATCGCCTGCGAGGCCGCCAGAGGATCGTCCGACGGCGTCAGCACTTTTTTACCGCTGGATAATTGCTGCGCCGATTTCATCCACAGCGATTGGTTATCGGTAAGGCCGCTCATGTTTTGTTGATACATCATGCTGGTGCTCATGCGCATGGTGTGGATTCCTTCTGCTATCAGCGAATGGACAGGATGGCGTCGAACAGCGAACTGGCGGTTTGGATCACCTGGGCGTTAGCCATGTAATACTGCTGGAAACGCAGCAGTTCGCCGTATTCTTCGTCCAGGTTGACGCCGGACACCGACTGTTGCTGAACCGTCAACTGCTTGACGATGTTGCCCTGCGCCGCACTGTTGCTTTTGGCGGTGGCGGTCTGGTTGCCGACGTTGCTCACCAGACTGGCGTAAGCACCGGTCAGCGTCGCCTTGCCATCCACCAGTTTCCGGGTTTGCAGGTCGAGCAGTTTTTTGGCGTTGTCGTTATCGCCACGCCCGCCATCATCGGCACCGGCGGCGGCAATTTTGCCGGCATCGCTGATGGCCACCTTCAGGCTGCCCGCCACGTCGCTGACCGGCTTCACGGTAAAGCTGTCATTTTTTTGCGCGTTACCGTCAATGCTGACCTGCAACCCTTCAAATGCCAGCGTCGGCGTACCGCTGGCGTCGGTACCGGCGCTGGCGGTAATCGGGGTGTTGTCGGACAGGCGCGTGACCTGCCAGTTATTGCCGTCGAACTCCACGCGGTAATCGCTGGCCTGTACTTTGCCGGTGTCGGTATAGGACACGCCGAGGGTGGCGTCGCCAACGTTGCGGGTGTTTTCCACCACCCGGCCGCCGCTAAAGCTGAAGAAATCGCCGCCGGCGTCGCCATTGATGTCAAAACCAGCCCGGTGTTGCTGGTTAAAATTGTCCGCCATCGCCAGAGCAATCTGCCCAAGCTGGTTACGCGCGCTGTCCAGCGCTTCGCTGCGGAACTTCAACACGCCGCTGACGCTGCCGCTGACGATCTGCCCTTGTGGAATTTCGCTGGCGCCCGAGCCGCGGTTATAGCCCAGCGTCAAACGCGACGGATCCTGGCTGGATGGCATCGCCTCTACCTGATAGGCGTTGTTGCCCTGCACCAGCGTCAGGCCATTGGCAAAAGAGACGCTATACGCATCGCCGTCCTGCTGGGTCACCTGCACGCCGACTATCTGATTCAGTTCGCTCACCAACTGGTCGCGCTGATCGAGCAATGCGTTCGGCTCACCGCCGCCGCTGCCGCGCAAGCGCGTGATGTCCTGGTTCAGTTTGGCAATCTGCTGGCTGTAGTTGTTGATTTGTACCGCGCTGTCGCTCAGTTGCTGATTGACGCCGCTTTCCATATCGCGCAGATATTTATCGGTGTTGTTAAACTGGTTCACCAAGCCGTTGGCCTTGCCCAGCACGGTATTGCGCGACGCGTCGTCGCCGGCGTTGCTGACCAGGTTTTGCAGATTGCTGAAGAAGTCCTGCATGCTGCTGGACAAGGTATTGGTTTTATCCGCCAGCAGATTATCGATTTGCGACACTTTCTCGAAATACGCATCGTGCGCGCCTGCCTGGCTTTGCGCGCCACGCAGTTGATTGGTGATGAACTGATTGTATTCACGGTTGACGCTGGTCACGGTGACGCCGTTGCCGATAAAGCCGGACATGGTGCCCATTCCGCCGTTCTGCGCCAGAATCGCCGTCTGCCGGTTGTAGCCGGCAACGTTGTAATTGGAAATATTGTTGCTGACGGTGCTGAGCGCCACCTGCGCCGCATTCAGACCACTCATCGCGGTGTTGATTAAGCTATTAGACATTGGGGTTCCTTGTCACTGGCCCACAGGGTTTAATCGTGCTGCTGAACCTCTGCGCTCAGCCTGCCTGGGTTATCGGCCGCCAAGCGCAGAACTTGAGAGCAAAATGCGCCTAAAACAGTTCTTGCAGATCGTGGCTATAGGCCTTTGCCACCTGTTCCCCGGCGTTCTTCATTTGCTGGATCACGCTGACCAGCTTTTTGGCGTACTGCGGGTCGGTGGCGTAACCGGCCTGTTGCAGCGCATAGGCCGCCTGTTCCGGACTGCGCGCGGCGGCAACGTTGGCGTAACGCGGGTTGCCGGTCAACAGTTTGACGTAATCGGCAATCGCTTCGACGTAAGAGCCGTACACCCGGAAACGCGCCTTGATCGTCTTCGCCGTACCCTGCTCGAATTCAGTGGTAGCGATCTCCGTTACCGGTCCGTTCCAGCTGCTGCCGGCCTTGATACCAAACAGGTTGTAGCTTGGAGAACCGTCGGCGGTCGGGATCTCGCGCTGGCCCCAGCCGGATTCCAACGCCGCCTGCGCGACGATCAGCTGATGCGGGATACCGCTTTGCTGACTGGCCAGCCGTGCCGAAATCGACAGTCGAGCCACAAAGTTGCCGTTGGTCAACGACGGCAGCGGCGGCGTTTGCGGCATGGCGCGCCGCACCAGTTGCTCCAGCGTCTGGTTCGGCAAACTTTGCAGCCTCTGCCTGTCAAACGTCAGCTGCGCCGGCGTGAAGTTGTCCAGCGCCATCGGCCGCGTACCGGCGGTTTCGCTCGGGCGCGCGCCGGCACTGCCCAGCTGTTTCACCATCATTTCCGCCAGCCCCAACCCTTTTTGCGACATCTGCTGAGCAATTTGCTGATCGTACAGCGAGGTGTACAGCCGGGTCTGATCGCTGCTCAGCGCGCCGTCCTGCGGCAGCGCGGCACGCATGCTCTTCAGCATCATCTGCACGAACATTCCTTCCACCTGCTGGGCAACCTGCTTCAGATTGCCGTGCGGATCGGCAGCGGCGGCGGTTTTTAGCCCGTTCAGCGCCTGAGCGTCGTACGCCGCTCCGGACAGGCTCATCAGATCGCGACTCATCAGATAATGTCCAATTTGGCGCGCAGACAGCCGGCGCTCTGCATCGCCTGCAAAATCGACATCAGATCGATCGGCGTTGCCCCGAGCGCGTTCAGCGCGCGGATCACATTGTTGAGATTGGCGCTGGCGTTGATTTTTTGCAGCGAACCGCCCTGCTGCTGCATGGAAATCTGGGTATTGGGCGTCACCACCGTTTGCCCACCGCCGAACGGCGTATTCGGCTGGCTGACCGTATTCTGCCGATCGACCACCACCGACAGATTGCCCTGTGCCACCGCACAGGAGTCCAGTATCACTTCACGGTTCATCACCACCGAGCCGGTACGTGAATTGATGATTACCTTGGCGTCCATTGCGCTGACGTTAACGTTGATATTCTGAATATCCGCCAGGAAACGCACCTGCGAACTATTACCCTGTGGCACCAGCACCTTGACGGTTCGCGCATCCAGCGGCGTGGCGGTGCCATAGCCGCGCTGACGGTTGATGGCGTCGCTGATCTGCTGGGCCAGCGTAAAGTCTTCATCATTCAACTGCAGATTGATTTCACCCCCCTGGCCAAAGGTGCTTGGCAATTCACGCTCGATCACCGCCCCGTTGCTGATGCGCCCGCCGTTGAGCTGATTCACCTGCACGCTGCTGCCGCCGGCCGCCGCGCCAGCGCCGCCACCAGCACGTTACCCTGCGCCAGCGCATAGACCTGGTTATCTGCGCCCTTTAGCGGCGTCATCAGCAGCGTGCCGCCGCGCAGGCTTTTGGCGTTGCCCATTGAGGACACCACCACGTCAATGTTCTGTCCGCTGCGGGCAAACGGCGGCAGCTTGGCGGTCACCATCACTGCGGCAACGTTTTTCAGTTGCATATTGGTACCCGGCGGCACGGTGATCCCCAACTGCGACAGCATGTTGCTCAGGCTCTGGGTGGTGAACGGCGTCTGCATGGTCTGGTCGCCGGAACCGTCCAGCCCCACTACCAGCCCATAGCCGATTAATGCGTTGTCGCGAACGCCCTGCACCGTGACCAGATCGCGAATGCGTTCCGCCGCCACCGGCAGGCTGATTGTCGCCGCCAGCAGCGCCATGAGTAAATTTTTCAGCATCGTGCGATCCTTAATACGGTGACAGGTTCAGGAAGAAGCGTTGTAACCACCCCATGGTCTGCGCTTCATTGATATAGCCGTTGCCGACGTATTCAATGCGAGCGTCCGCCACCTGGGTCGAGGTCACCGAGTTGTTGCCGCTGATGGTGCGCGGGTTGACCACGCCGGAGAAGCGGATAAATTCCGTGCCCTGATTGATGGCGATCTGTTTTTCCCCCACCACGTGCAGGTTGCCGTTGGCCAATACCTGATTGACGGTGACGGTAATGGTGCCATTGAAGGTATTGTTGGCATTGGCGCCGCCCTTGCCACCAAAGGTGTTGTCGCCGGACATTTCCATGTCGGCGCGCGCGTTGCCAAACAGGCCGTCGAGGTAGCGCGGGGCGGTGGCAACGCCGAACTTGCTGCTGCCGTTGCGGCTGGCATTGGCCGAAGAACTTTTGCTGGCGCTGACATTTTCTTGCAGCACGATAGTCAGGGTATCGCCGATGTTACGTGGCCGGCGATCCTCGAACAGCGGCTGATAGCCGTAGTTCATCGGCTGCACGGACTGGAAAATCGAACCGTTGGGCATCGGTGCGCTGGCCGGCGCCGGCTGTGCGCTGGTTGAACCGTCGACCAGCGGTTTATGCGGAATATAGGCGCAGCCGCCGATAGTCAACATCAGCATCGCTGCCAAAACGCGTGTTGTCTGCGGCGGCAGGTTAGCCGTCAAAAGTGTGGTGCCCACAAATATCGCCTTTGTTTACCAGGGGTGTGACATCGGGCACAGCATGCTGCGCCCCCAGGCCGCAAGTGCCTGCGCCGCTTACAGCTGCGTCAGTTTCTGCAGCATCTGATCGGAGGTGGAAACCGCCTTGCTGTTGATTTCATACGCACGCTGCACCTGGATCATATTGACCAACTCTTCCGCCACGTTGACGTTGGAGGTTTCAACATACCCCTGATACAGCAGTCCGGCGCCGTTGAGACCCGGGGTGCTTTCATTCGGCGCGCCGGAGCTCTCGGTTTCCTGATACAGATTCTCGCCAACGCTTTCCAGGCCGCTGTCGTTGATAAAGGTGGTCAGCGTCAGTTGACCCACCTGCTGTGCCGCCGTCTGGCCCTGCTGGGTGACGCTGACGATACCGTCACGCCCAACGGTAATGCTCAGGGCATTGGCGGGAATGGTGATCGCCGGTTGCACCTGAAAACCGCTGGCGGTGACCAACTGGCCGTTCTGATCGATCTGGAACGACCCGTCGCGGGTATAGGCCTGACTGCCGTCCGGCAACATCACCTGAAAATAGCCCTGCCCTTTGATCGCCACGTCTTTGCTGTTATTGGTCTGCGACAGGTTGCCCTGGCTGTGCAACCGCTCGGTGGCCACCGGACGCACGCCGGTGCCGATCTGCAAGCCGGACGGCAAGGTGGTTTGCTCGGAGGACTGTGCCCCTGGCTGGCGCATGGTTTGATACAGCAAATCTTCAAATACCGCGCGCTGACGCTTGAAGCCGTTGGTGCTGACGTTCGCCAGATTATTGGCAATCACGTCCATATTGGTCTGCTGCGCATCCAGACCGGTTTTGGCAATCCATAATGATGGGATCATTCTGCTCTCCTGGAGCGGGTCATTCAGCTGGCTCAGCTCATTGACAACAATGAGTTGGCGCGTTGTTCATTCTCATCCACGCTGTGGATGACCTTCATCTGCATTTCGAAACGTCGGGCGTTGGCGATCATGTCGACCATGGTTTCCATCGGCTTGACGTTGCTGCCCTCAATCACCCCCGGCATCACCTGCACCAGCGGATCGTTTTGCAACTGATTGCCGCGTTGCTCGCGGGTGGCCGGCGTCAGATGGAATAGACCGTCATCGCCGCGCATCACTTCCCTGGCGTCGGCCTTGACCAGCTTCAGCCGGCCGATTTGCGCGATGGTGTTAGGTGGATCACCGGGGTTGAGCGCCGAAATGGTGCCGTCGGCGGCGATGGTGATTTCAGCCTGCGGTGGCACCTCAATCGGGCCGCCGTCCCCCATCAACGGCAGTCCCTGCACCGTCAGTTGCCCGGTGGACGAGATCTGGATATTGCCGTTGCGGGTATAGGCTTCGCTGCCGTCCGCCTGCTGCAAGGCCAGGAAACCATCCTGTTGCAGCGCCACGTCCAGCGGGCGTCCGGTGTAGTTCAGCGCCCCCTGACTCATGTCGGCGCCCGGCGTCGAGGCGGTAACCAGCGTGCGCGTTTGCAGACTCGGGCCGTCCACCGGCACCGCACGCAGCGCCGCCAGCTGCGCGCGGAAACCCGGCGTCGAGGCGTTGGCCAGGTTATTGGCGGTAATCGCCTGCTGGTCTAACGTCTGCCGCGCCGCGCCCATGGCGGTATAAATCGCGTGGTCCATTGCTTACCCCTTAACGCGATTAACGCAGGCTGACCAGCGTTTGCAGGATCGAATCCTGGGTTTTGATGGTTTGCGCGTTCGACTGATAGTTACGCTGCGCGACGATCATGTTGACCAGTTCCTGACTCAGATCGACGTTGGAGGCTTCCAGCGCACCGCTGGTGAGGTTACCGAACCCGCCGCCGCCTGCAGTGCCGACCCGTGGCTGCCCGGACGCCCCGGTTTCCTGCCACACGTTATCGCCCTTCGACGCCAGGCCTTCCGGGTTGGAGAAGTTGGCCAGCACGATTTGACCCAGTACCTGTTTCTGTTGGTTAGAGTAAATGCCAACCACGGTACCGTCTTTTTCGATCTGGAAGTTGTTGTATTCTCCGGCGGTATAGCCGTTCTGCGCCACTTTGCTCACCGAGTCGCTGCCAACGTTCTGCTGCATGCTGCCGGCAAAGCTGAGCGTGAAGTTCTGCGCTGGCGCACCGTCCTTGGCAGACATCGGGATGGTCAGATTGAAATCGGCGGTAGCCACGCCGCTGGCGTCCAGCGTTTCGGTCAGCGCGCCACTTGCATTGAAGTTCAGGCTACCGGCCTTGGCCGCCGGGGCACCGGTGACGCTGCCGTCCTGGGTATAGACATCCCATTTGTTATCGGCGGTTTTGACAAAGTAGGCGTTCACGTTGTGCGCGTTGCCCAGTGAGTCGTAGGTGGTAATGGTATTTACATAGTTGTAAGAATCCGATTTGTTCGGATCGAAGGTGCCGTTGGCGGGCACGCTATGGGTAGATTTCAGGTTGGCGACCATGCTGCCGGAGGTGGTCGACTTGGCATTCATCATGCCTTCCGGAATGCTCAGCGGCACCGGATCCGCGCCCTGCTGAATGGTCGGCGGCGTGCCGGCCGCCGGATAGCCGGTCAGGTTCAGTCCCTGCATGTTGACCAGGTTACGGTTTTCATCCAGTTTGAACTGGCCGTTGCGGCTGTAGAAAATGCCGCCGTCGCTGTCCTGCATGCGGAAGAAGCCGTTTTCGGTGATGGCAACGTCCAGTGCGCGATTGGTGCTGGTGGTGGTGCCACCGTTGAAGTTCTGGGTGATGCCAGCCACTTTGACGCCCAACCCGACCTGTGAACCGGCAAACATGTCGGCGAAGGACACGCTGCCCGACTTAAAACCGGCGGTCGCCGAGTTGGCAATATTGTTACCGATCACGTCCAGATTAGTGGCCGCCGCATTTAAGCCGCTGACCGCCTGAGAAAAGGCCATGTGTAGTCTCCAAAACGAATATCAATTGAAATAGCCGAAGCTGAAATACTGCGTGTCGAGGCTGAGTGCCGCCCCTTTACAAGATTTGTCGCACGTCTTCGAGCGACGCGCTGCCCGCCAGACCAAGATCCAGCAAGGCGCCGTCGCCGTTGCGGGTAACGCCGTTCACCATCGCAAAGCGCAACGGGTTTGCCACCAGCTGTTCGCCGTTGCTCTTGGCATTCAGCGCTACGGTATAGGCGCCGTCCGGCGCGTTGCTGCCGTCTTCCAGCGTGCCGTCCCAGGTAAAAGCATGCACGCCGGCGGTCAGTCCGCCGACGTCGATGGTGCGCACCACCTTGCCGCTGGCGTCACTGAGGGTGGCCGTGACGCTATCCGCCGCCCGCTCCAGTTCGACGCCAAACGGCGTGGTGCTGACGTTGCCCTCTTTGCTGCCGACCAGAATGTCTTTCCCCGGCACCATCACCCCGTGGCCGATCAGCGCGCTGGCCTGCAGCGACTGGTTGCTGTTGATCTGGCCGGAAATGGCGCCGAGCGTGGTATTGAGTTTTTCGATGCCGCTGACGGTATTGATCTGCGCCAATTGCGAGGTCAGCTCATTGTTCTGCATCGGGTTGGTGGGATCCTGGTTTTTCAACTGCGCCACCAGCAGCGTCAGGAAGCTGTTGTGCAGATCCTGGCTGGTGTTGCCGCCGACGCTGCGATTGGCGTTAACGCCGGCGACGGTGTTATCCAGTGGTTCATTGGTGGTTGCGGCAATGCCCATGGGGAGCTCCGGTTATTGACCCAGCGTCAGGGTTTTCATCATCATCGATTTGGTGGTGTTGAGGACTTCAACGTTGGCCTGATAGCTGCGCGAGGCGGAAATGGTGTTGACCATTTCGCCCACCACGTCGACGTTTGGCATGCGCACGTAACCTTTGGCATCCGCCAGCGGGTTGCCCGGCTGAAACACCAGGCGTTCCGGCGCGGGATCGTCGACGATGCTTGCCACGCGCACGCCGCCGGTTGGCTGGCCGGGCGCGGCGGCCACCTCAAACACCACCTGCTTGGCGCGGTAGGGTTGACCATCCGGCCCGCTGACGCTGTCGGCGTTGGCCATGTTGCTGGCGCTGACGTTCAGACGCTGCGATTGCGCAGACAGCGCCGAGCCGGAAATATCAAAAATATTGAGTAACGACATAGGTCTTATCCTGATTGCAACACTGACATCATTCCCTTGATCTGGCCGTTGAGCAGCGTCAGATCGGTTTGGTATTTCAGGCTGTTATCGGCGAAATTGGTCCGTTCGCGATCCATATCCACCGTATTGCCGTCGATCGATGGCTGATCCGGCACGCGGAACAGCAAATCCAGCTGCGGCGGCTGCAGGTTTTGCGCCGGAATGTGCCGCGCCGAGGTCAGGCTAAGCGCCACGCCGCTACCGCTGGCGCGCCCTTGCGCCATCACCTTGTTCAACTGGCTGGCAAAATCGATATCCCGCGCCTGATAGCCGGGGTGTCTGCGTTGGCAATATTGCCCGCCAGAATTTCCTGCCGCTGGGCGCGCAGGTTCAGCGCCTCTTGACCAAAACGCAGAGCAGCGTCCAGTTTGTCGAGCATGCTCCCTCACGAGGTTGGAATTTGGAGTCGACAGCATAAACGCCCCCCTTGCCACGCTATCGCAGGAATAAGGGCAAAATGCGTCGCTATTTGTCTGCTTAGCCGGCCAACACTCAGGGTACACTTGGCGCGGAGACCATCGACCGGGCTTGGGGCATCGCCACACGCCACGGTCATCAACGCCGAGGAGCCGGGATGAAGAGAGGATATCTGTTGCTGATGACGCTGCTGTTTAGCCTTAACGCACGCGCCGACGATCTGGCAGCGCAGATCGACCGCTTTATCAAGGCGCAGTTCAGCGCGAGTCCGGTCGCGGTGACGGTACGGGTTCGCACCCCAGCCGCGCAATGGCCGCCCTGCCAACGTCCGCAGTTGGCTTTGGCCAGCAACGCGCGCCGCTGGGGTAATATCAGCATTTCAGCCCGTTGCGGGCAGCAGCGCAGCTTTATACAAACCCAGGTGCAGGTGGTCGGCCGTTATCTGGTGTCGGCGCGCAGTATCAGCGCTGGCAGCATCCTGACCGCTGCCGACGTGACGCTGAAAACCGGCCGCCTGGATACGCTGCCGCCGCGCATGCTGGTTGACAGCCGCCGTGCGCTAGGTGCGGTCAGCCTGCGCAATCTCGGCCCCGGCCAGCCGTTGACGCTGTCGATGCTGCGGCGCGCCTGGGTAATCAAGGCCGGTCAACCGGTCCAGGTGACCGCACAGGGCGAAGGCTTTAGCATCAGCGGCGCAGGCAAGGCGATGAACAATGCCGCCGCCGACGATCGCGTACGCGTGCGCATGTCCTCGGGGCAAATCGTCAGCGGTATCGCCGGCGACGATGGCGCCATCCGCGTGACGTTATAAAAAGGTAAAGGTTTGCCAAACCGTGCCGATACTAAAACCATAACACCCAGTTAACGCCTACTCGGGCAACAAACGCCATAACCGCCGACCTGGGGTCATGGTGATGGAGATTGAACATGAGTATCGATCGCACTCAACGGTTACAACCCGTTCCGGCGGTACAGCCACGCGACACCGCGGCGGAAAACGGCCTTAAACCGCAAAAAAATGCGCGCTCGGAAACTGGCGTCAGCGCTACCCAAGTCAAACTGAGCGATGCGCAAGCGCGTCTGATGCAACCGGGCAGCCAGGATATCGATATGGGCCGGGTGGAAGCCATCAAACAGGCCATCCGCAACGGCGAGTTGAAAATGGATGCCGGCAAAATTGCCGACGCGCTGCTGCAAGAAATGCAAAACGACAACCAGGGTGCTTCCGGCCGCGGCTGAGCGGTCTGAACCCGGTGAGTAACAGAAGGTAATCAATCAATATGGAAAGCCTGGCGCAGCACCTGGATACACTGCTGGAAACCCTCGGTGCGCTGGACAGCGTGCTGGCGGAAGAACATAACCTGCTTTGCGCCGGGCCGTTGCCGGGCGTGGCGTTGCAACGTATCACCGACGGTAAGAGCCAACTGCTGGCCACGGTGAATTACCTGGAACAACAGCGACTGGAGCTGGAGCGCGTTAACCGCCTGCAGGCGCCCTATACCGGCATAGCGACGCTGGCAGCGCGTTGGCAGCAGATCCAGCAGGTTGGCCAGCGCCTGCGCGACAGCAATCAGCATAATGGTCTACTGCTCAGCCGCCATATCGAGCACAACGCCGCCGCGCTGACGGTGCTGAACAAACACAATAAAACCCTGTACGGCCCGACGGCCAATCGCGTTCCGGCAGCGTGCTGGGGCGCAAAATCGGCGTATAGTCACGGCACATCTGCGGCATTCAGCCGTCGGACGTCGTTGCCTATTTGGCGATACGTCGCGTTGGCGATCCTCGGCTGAACGCTATTGGTAATTGACAATCAGCTGATTACTCAGCACCCGCAGCGGTGGGAACACCGCACCGCGCGTTTGAATCGAGTAAACAAAGTAAAATTCGCCGTTGGCAAGCTCCCCCCGCAACGCCTCGCTACGCCCGCTGCCCCCCTCTAGCGCCATGCAGCGCGCCGGCATGCATAATTCAACCTGCAGCCCGGCTGGCGCGCTCGATGCCAACCGATAGCGCCAGCTGATGCTGGTAATGCGCGCGTTGGCATCGGGCAATGCATTCGGCGGGCGTAGCGACGGCGATGTCAAACGCACCCCGCCGTGGCCGAGCGAAACGCCCACGCTGTCGGCCACCCAGGAACCGGAAACCGCCTGCGCCGCCCCGGCGGCCAAGCCCCAGAACACCATCAGGACACGCCACATCATGCTGCACCGATAGTGGCGGTCATGCGAATTTGCCGCTCGTCGTTGATTTCCAGATTCGACAGCACCACGATTTGCGGCAGACTGCGGCGCAAAAAGCGCGCCAGTAATGCGCGCAAGGCGTGGTTAACCAGCAGCACCGGCGGCGCGCTGAGCATCTCTTGCCGTTGCAGTGCCTGTCGCGCCTGATCCAGCAACCGATCCGCCAGCCCCGGCTCCAGACCACCGCCGCCCTGCAGCGCCTGCAACAGCAAGCGCTCAAGCTGGGTATCCAACCCGATAACCTGTATTTCGCCCTGCCCCGGGAACCACTGCTGGGTAATGGCACGTCCGAGCGCCACCCGCACCACGGTAGTCAATTCGTACGGGTCGCTCTGCGTCGGCGCATGCTCCGCCAGCGTTTCAATGATGGTACGCATATCACGAATCGATACCCGCTCCGCCAGCAGATTCTGCAGCACTTTATGCAGCGTGGTCAGCGACACGACTGCGGGGATAAAGTCTTCGGTCAGCTTTGGCATCTCTTGCGCGACGCGATCGAGCAACTGCTGCGCCTCCTGACGGCCAAACAGTTCACTGGCAAACTGGCCAATCAGGTGATTCAAATGCGTCGCCACCACCGTACTGGCTTCCACCACGGTAAAGCCCTGGATCTGCGCCTGTTCGCGCAGCGCGCTGTCAATCCACACCGCCTCCAGACCAAAGGCCGGATCGACGGTTTTCTCTCCCGCCAGCGTACCGGCGGCATTGCCCGGGTTAATCGCCAGCCAACGCCCCGGATGTGCTTCGCCGCGGCCGATCTCTACCCCCTTCATCAGAATACGGTAGCTGGCCGGCGGCAGTTCCAGGTTATCGCGAATGTGCACCACCGGCGGCAAATAGCCCATTTCCTGGGCAAACTTCTTGCGTATGCTGCGAATGCGACCGAGCAGTTCGCCATCCTGCTGAAAGTCGACCATCGGGATCAGCCGATAGCCGACCTCCATGCCGAGCGGGTCTTCCAGCTGTACGTCAGACCAACTGGCCTCCACCGCCTGTGGGTTGTCTTGCGCTATCGTCGGTTCAGGCGTCTGCACCGACTGCCGTTCACGGCCGCGCAGCCACCAGGCCAGACCGAGCAAAGCGGCGGTAAACAGCAGAAACACCAGGTTGGGCATGCCCGGCACCATGCCAAGCAACCCCAGCACCCCGGCGCTGAGCAGCATGACACGCGGATTGTTGAACAATTGGCCGACCATCTGTTCGCCGACGTCCTGATCGGTCGCCACGCGGGTGACGATCACCCCGGCCGCCGTCGAGATCACCAGCGCCGGGATCTGCGCCACCAGGCCGTCACCGATGGTCAGCAAGGTGTAGCTTTCAGCGGCGCTGCCGAGCGACATGCCATGCTGAATAACGCCGACCAGTAGACCACCAACCACGTTAATCACCATGATCATCAGACCGGCAACCGCGTCGCCGCGCACAAACTTGCTGGCACCGTCCATCGAGCCGTAAAAGTCCGCTTCCTGTGTGACTTCGGCACGACGCTTTTTCGCTTCGTCTTCGCCAATCAGGCCAGCGTTGAGATCGGCATCGATCGCCATCTGCTTGCCCGGCATACCGTCCAGCACAAAACGCGCGCCAACTTCGGCAATGCGCCCGGCGCCCTTGGTGATCACCATAAAGTTGATCAGCACCAGAATGATAAACACCACGATGCCGATGGCGAAGTTACCGCCCACCAGAAAATGGCCGAAGGCTTCGACGACCCGTCCTGCGGCGGCGGAGCCGGTATGTCCTTCCATCAGGATGATGCGCGTCGACGCCACGTTCAGCGACAGACGCAGCAAGGTGGAAAACAGCAATATGGTCGGGAACGCGGCGAACTCCAGCGTCCGCTGGGTGAACATCGCCACCAGCAGTACCATGATCGACAGGGCAATATTGAAGGTAAACAGCAGATCGAGGATAAAGGCCGGCAATGGCAACACCATCATCGACAATATCAGCAGGATCAGGATCGGGCCGGCCAAAACCTGCCACTGCGTATCTTTAAAATTACCCGGCAAACGAAGCAGGGAGGCCAAATTAGCCATCAGCGTTACTTTCTCCAGCAAAATCCAGTGCTTCCGGCACCGGTAAACGTTCAGGTTTTTTCGGGATCAACCCCCCTTCGCGCTGCCAGCGGCGCAGTTGATAGACCCAGGCCAGAACTTCGGCTACGGCAGCGTACAGGGTGGTGGGAATATGTTGTCCGATCTCGCTATGGCGATACAGCGCACGTGCCAACGGCGGCGCCTCGAGCGTCGGTATACGGTGCTGCGCCGCCAGTTCGCGTATGCGCAACGCGATCTCGCCGGCCCCCTTGGCCAGCACCCTTGGCGCACTCATCTGCTTGTCGTTGTATTGCAATGCCACCGCGTAATGAGTCGGGTTGGTGACGATCACATCAGCCTTTGGCACGTCGGACATCATGCGGCGGCGGGCAATCGCCTGCTGTTGCTGTCGAATACGGCCCTTAACGTGCGGATCGCCCTCCTGTTCCTTGAATTCATCACGAATGTCCTGCTTGGTCATCTTCAGCTTTTTAATGTGGCTCCACAGCTGATAAAACACATCGAACGCCACCATCGGCACCAGCCCGAGGACCACCAGCAAACCGCAGAAAACCACCATTTGCAGCGCATTGGCTAACGCGTCCAGCGGCTGTTGCGTCACCAGGTGCAACATCGCCGCCCAGTTGTGCCACAGAAACAACCCGGTCACCCAGCCGACCAGCAAGGCTTTCAGAACGCCCTTCAGCAATTCCGCCAACACCTGACTGGAAAATATGCGCTTCAGACCGGAAAGCGGATTCAGACGTTTCAGATCGAACTTGAGGGATTTTCCGCTAAACAGAATGCCGCCCAGCAACATCGGCGCGGTCAAGGCCACCAGCACCAGACCGGCCATCACCGGCAGCAGCGCCCATACCGCCTGGCGCAATAGCATGCCAAGCTGATGCAGCATTTGCCGGTCGTTGTTGACCATGCCGTGATCAAAGTGCAGCCCGTCGGTCAGCATCTGCGCCAGCTGTCGCGCCAGGTTGCTGCCGCCGACCCACAGGATGGCCAGTCCGGCTATCAGCATCAGGATCGAGGTCAGTTCGCGTGAACGCGGGATCTGGCCTTCTTCGCGCGCTTTTTCCACCCGGTGAGGGGTGGGCGCTTCGCTTTTTTCCAGATCGCTGTCTTCAGCCACGGTGGCACCCTGTATGGGGAACAAATAAAATTGCCGCCAGCATGCCAAAAAACGCCCGAATTCATTGATGGAACAGCGGGGAAAAAGGTGGGTTATTTAAAGGATGGCCAAACAGGCATCAGCGTACGCCAGGCGTTGCCGTGCGGCGGCGACGGTCACTGTCTACCGGCAGTACGTGACGCGGCGTGGCAAGACGCTGCGGGCGCGGCGCGATGTCGCGCCCGCAGTCGTTTAGAATCCGAGGCTGTCGAGCAGGTCATCCACCTGATCCTGACTGGCCACCACGCCGGCGGCAGAGGCGTCCAGTTGAGGTCCGTTTAGCAATGCTTCATTGGCGCGTTTGGCGCGCGCTTCCGGTTCAGGGATATTTTCCATCAACACCATCAGCAGCTGCTTTTCAATTTCCTGCACCACATCCATCATGCGTTTGATCACCTGACCGGTCAGATCCTGAAAGTCCTGCGCCATCATGATTTCCAGCAGTTGTGCGTTGGTAAACGCGGTATGCTCCGGCACCCGCTCCAGATACTGGCGGGTATCGGTTACCAACGAACGCGCGTCCGACAGTTCTATCGGGTTGGCAAACCAGTCATCCCAGCGCCCTTTCAGCGTTTTGGCCTGTGACTCCAGCTCTGCCTGGCGCGGCTGAGCCGCCTCTACGCAGTTCAGCGCACGTTCCGCTGCCTGCGCCGTCATGGTAACCACATAATCCAGACGGTCGCGCGCATCCGGGATCGCTTCTGCCGCCTGGGCAATCGCCTGATCGAGTCCCAGTTCGCGCATGCTGTCGCGCAACATACGCGTCAACTGGCCGATGCGCGAGATGATCTCTCCGGCGGTCGCTGCATCGCTGGCAGGCATTGGAATATCTCTCATTGCCCGTTCTCCTTACATGCCCAGTTTTTCAAAGATCTTATTCAGCTTCTCTTCCAGCGTTGCCGCCGTAAAAGGTTTCACCACATAACCACTGGCACCGGCCTGCGCGGCGGCAATGATATTTTCCTTTTTGGCTTCCGCCGTTACCATCAGCACCGGTAACGCCGCCAACTGAGCGTCGGCGCGGATGGTTTGCAACAGCGCCAACCCGTCCATGTTCGGCATGTTCCAGTCGGATACCACAAAATCAAAACCGCCGGCGCGCAGTTTGTTCAACGCATCGGCGCCGTCTTCGGCTTCTTCCACGTTGTTGAAGCCCAGCTCTTTTAATAGATTTCTGACGATGCGACGCATGGTTGAGAAATCGTCCACCACCAAAAATCTGAGATTTGTATCCGCCATTGTGACTCCTAAGGTTGTTACTTTTACATGACGGCAGCCGAACCCCGGCCGCCTAAAATTAAATCCGCAGCGCCTGGCCGCCGGCGATTTGCGCCAGCATGCGCTGGCTGATGCGCTCCAGCTCCACCACCTCGTTGACGCCGCCGCTGGCTATCGCCTCACGCGGCATGCCGAACACCACGCAGCTGGCTTCGCTCTGCGCCAGGGTATAGGCCCCGGCACGGTGCATTTCCAACATCCCCGCGGCGCCGTCGTTGCCCATGCCGGTAAGGATCACCCCCAACGCATTGCGGCCGGCAAACTGTGCGACCGAACGGAACAGCACGTCCACCGACGGACGGTGGCGATTGACCGGCGGGCCGTCTTGCAGCTTCACCTGATAGTTGGCGCCGCTGCGCGCCAGTTCCAGGTGCCGGTCACCTGGCGCAATGTAGGCGTGGCCCGGCAGTACCCGTTCGCCGTCTTCGGCTTCCTTTACCGTGATCTGGCACAGCTTGTTCAGCCGTTCGGCAAACGAACGGGTAAAGCCCGGCGGCATATGTTGGGTAATCAGCAGCGCCGGGCTGGTGGCCGGCAGCGGTTGCAGCACCTGACGGATCGCTTCCGTGCCGCCGGTCGATGCGCCGATGGCGATCAGTTTTTCACTGCTCAACAGAGGCGTATGGCTGAGAATGGCCGGCGTCGGTGCAGTGGAGCGTTGCGGCAACCGCGCTTTGGCGGCGGTGCGGATCTTCTCGGCGATCAGTTCGCTGTAGGCCAGCATTCCTTCGCGAATACCCAACTGCGGTTTGGTGACGAAGTCCACCGCCCCCAGCTCCAGCGCGCGCAAGGTAATTTCCGAGCCCTTGCCGGTCAGCGAGGAGACCATCACCACCGGCATCGGCCGCAAGCGCATCAGTTTCTCGAGGAAATCCAGCCCGTCCATGCGCGGCATTTCAACGTCCAGCGTCAATACCTGCGGGTTGAATTTTTTGATCAGGTCGCGCGCCACCAAGGGGTCAGGCGCGGTCGCCACCATCTCCATATCGGGATGGCTGTTGACAATTTCGGTCATCAGTTGTCGCATCAATGCCGAATCATCTACGCTTAATACGCTGATTTTATTCATTACCTCTCCCTGGTCAGGCCATATACGGTCTGGCCACGCAAGTAGAAATCGCGGCTGATCTGGCTGAAGTTTTCGGAATGACCGGCAAACATCAACCCTCCCGGCTTCAGCAGGGGTACAAACCGCCGCAGGATGCGTTCCTGGGTTGCCTTATCGAAATAGATCATCACGTTGCGACAGAAAATGGCGTCAAACTGCCCCGGCAGCGTCCATTCCGGCGCCAGCAGATTCAGCGGTTGAAAGCTCACCCGCGCCGCCAGTTCCGGTCGTACCCTTACCAGTCCCTGGTGCGGTCCGGTGCCGCGCAGGAAATAGCGCTGCATCTGACCTGGCGTCAGGGTTCGCAAATCTTCCTGCCGGTAGACGCCCGCTTCGGCTTTCTCCAACACCTGGGTATCAATGTCGCTGGCCCATACCTGGCAACTGGCGGCGCGCTGCCCCAGTGCTTCGCTCAACGTAATGGCGATCGAATAGGGTTCTTCGCCGGTCGATGCGGCAGTGCTCCAGACGCGGTAGCCGTTTGGCCGTGCGCGTGCATGTTCCGCCAAAATCGGGAAGTGATGCGCCTCGCGGAAAAAGGCCGTCAGGTTGGTGGTCAGCGCATTGATGAACGCCTGCCATTCGGCGCTGTTCGGATCGCTTTCCAACAGCGCCAGATAGTCGCCAAAGTCATGCAGCCCCAACAGACGCAGGCGGCGTACCAGGCGGTTGTAGACCATCCCGCGCTTGTGGGCCGCCAGCACGATGCCGGCACGCTGATAGATCAGCTGGCTGATACGGCGAAAATGAACGTCCGACAGCGGCAGTCGCTGCGCCATCTGGAGCAATAATGGGCTTTGCGGAGACGATGATGTCATATCGCCCCACCCGATCGTTTCAGTCTCATGCTTGTTGACAATCTGCGTGTTCCTTTACCTCAACGGCAACGCTTTGCTGATGGCTGTCTGCTACGCTGAAGTTGTCGTCCGCCAGGCGGAAAACCGCAACCGCATCCGCCAGCGTGATCGCCTGCTCCTCCAGCGCGGCGGCGGCTGAAGCGGCCTCCTCCACCAGAGCGGCGTTCTGCTGCGTTACCTGATCCATCTGGGTTACCGCCTGCGTAACCTGCTCAATACCACGGCTTTGCTCATCCGACGCGGAGGCGATTTCGCCCATGATATCGGTCACCCGTGTTACCGAATGCACGATGTCCTGCATCGTCGAGCCGGAGTTTTCAACCAGCGTCGATCCCTGCTTGACCCGACTGACCGATTCATCGATCAGGCTTTTTATTTCTTTTGCCGCCTGTGCGCTACGCTGCGCCAGATTGCGCACCTCGCCGGCCACCACCGCAAAGCCACGCCCCTGCTCGCCGGCGCGCGCCGCCTCCACCGCCGCATTGAGCGCCAGAATATTAGTCTGGAAGGCAATACCGTCGATTACGCTGGTAATGGCGCCAATCTTCTGCGAACTGCTGGCGATATCATGCATGGTGGTCACCACGTCGCTGGCCAGTTCACCGCCCTTGGCGGCGGTGGCGGACGCCTCGCGCGCCAGCTGTGAAGCCTGGCGGGCATTGTCGGCATTCTGTTTTACCGTGGCGGTCAGCTGTTCCATGCTGGCGGCGGTTTGTTCCAGCGAGGCGGCCTGCTGTTCGGTGCGTGACGACAGATCGTTGTTACCCTCCGAAATTTCCTGCAAGCCAATCAGGATCGACTCCGCGCCTTCACGCACCGCCCCCACCGTACCGATAAGCGACTGCTGCATCGTTTGCAGACTGCCAAACAGCAGGCTGATTTCATTGCGTCCATAAACCTGGATCGGCGCGGCCAGATCGCCGCTGGCGATGCGTTCAAAGTGGGCACGCATGATCTCCAGCGGCTGCACCAGCATGCGGCGCAGCCACCACATTGCGCTGCCGGTGACCGCGATCAGCATCAGCACCGCGCCCACCACCAGCCAGATCGCATAGGCGTACGAGCGCTGGTTGGCCTCTCTGGCCTGCTCGATGCTGTCATTAACCCCTTGCAGATATTGCACGAACTCGGCTTCGAACAGGTCCTGGGTCTTTTGCGTCGGCTGATCCATAAAGGCTTGCAGGTTGTTATTCTCAAGGAAACCGATCAGCTCACGCAGCGCGCTGCGTAATTGGTCATAGCTGGCTTGGGTATGTTCAGTCAGTTGCCGCTCCCGATCGCTGACGCGCGGCACCGCCAGAAACTGATTGAAATAGAGATCGGCCTTTTGCAACGAGCTGCGCGCATTGCCCATCAACAGGTTGACCTGCTCTTGCGGCACCTTCAGCGCCGCGCGGGTTCCGGCGCGGTTCAGGGTATTGCGCGCCTGCAACAGGGCAACCCAGCTCAGGCTGAGCGCATCGCGCTGCTGGCTGCCCAGGGTAATGATAGTGAGATTCTGGTTATCGGAACGGAAAGCGCTATACGACAGGCCGGTGCTGATCAACTGCATCACGCAAAAAGTCAGCAGCAACAGGAACAGACTGGTAGAGATACGGATTCGGTTGAACACAGTAAACCTCCTTGCAGCCGGCCGCAGCCAGCACGGAAAAAGGGGCGACCCCGGCTCCACGTCCTTCGTTTGATCAACGAAGCGCAGACAGGGTCACCCAATACCGGTTTTAGAACGTTTCCCAGTTATCTTGCAGATCGCTGGCGTTCGCTTTCTTATGGTTAGTGCCTGGGGGAACGATTTTGCCGGCGACAGGGGTTTTGAACTCCTCCTGTCCGGTTGGCTGTAGACGGAACACCGCCACCGACTGCGTCAACAGGCTGGCCTGTTCTTCCAGTGCCGCAGCGGCGGAGGCGGATTCCTCAACCAGCGAGGCGTTCTGCTGGGTTACGCGGTCCATTTCGGCCACCGCCTGACCGACCTGATCGATGCCACGGCTCTGTTCATCGGACGCCGAGGCGATTTCCCCCATGATATCGGTGACACGCGTTACCGCATTGACAATGTCACCCATGGTTTCACCGGCGCTTTCCACCAGAACCGACCCCATGTCAACGCGGCTGACGGAGTCTTCGATCAGGCCTTTGATTTCTTTCGCCGCCTGCGCGCTGCGCTGCGCCAGGTTACGCACTTCACCGGCCACCACCGCGAAGCCGCGACCCTGTTCACCGGCGCGCGCCGCTTCTACCGCCGCGTTGAGCGCCAGAATATTGGTTTGGAAGGCAATACCGTCAATTACACCGGTAATGTCGGCGATTTTCTGCGAACTTCCGGCAATGTCATGCATGGTTTGCACCACGTTTGCCACCACCTTGCCACCTTTCTGCGCGGTTTCCGACGCGCTCAGCGCCAGTTGGCTGGCCTGACGGGCATTTTCGGCGTTCTGTTTTACCGTGGCGGTCAGCTGTTCCATGCTGGCGGCGGTTTCTTCCAGCGACGCAGCCTGCTGTTCGGTGCGTGACGACAGATCGTTGTTACCGGCGGCAATTTCCGACGCGCCGCTATAGATGGCATCTGCCCCCTGACGCACGCCGCTGACGGTGTCCGCCAATTCGCTCTGCATGTGTTTCAGACTGGCGGCCAGCACGCCCATTTCATTACGGCTGGTGACGTCGATGCTGTGCGTCAAATCACCGGCGGCAATAAACCTGATGTGCTCGATAATGCGATTCAGCGGACGCACCAGAATGTGATGGATGCCGCTCCACACCAGAACGATCGCCGCCAGCACCACCAGCAACACCACCGCCAGGGTCCAACTGGCCGAGGTAAAGGAACGGTTGCTGTCTTCTACCGCGCTTTGATACAGCGTGTCGTTCTGCGTGAGGTAGGTTTTATAGACCTGCTCGAAACCGTCCTGATAGCGCTGCGTCGGCTGGTCAAAGAAGGCGTTGATTTTGCCCTGCTCCAACAGTTGGATCAGTTCCGCCAACGCGCCGTGCAGGATCGCGTACTGCTGTTTGAGCTGCTCGGCGGATTGCGCATCCTGTCGCGCGTCGCGCGGGATTTTTTCATACGCGGCGTAGCGCTGCTCCGCCACCGCCAGAGCACCTTTGGCGAAGGTCAGCAGTTCTGTTACCGTCGAGCCGCTGCCGATCTTGTTGGCATCCATCATGTAGCGAATACCCGCGCGGTTCAGGGTATTACGGGTCTGCAGCAGCGAAACCCAGCTACCATTCAGCTCCGACTGCTGCTGACGAATGGTCTGCAGCACGGTAAAGTTTTCCTTGTCACTCTTGAGCGAGGAAAAAAAGAGCCCGCCTGAAATCAGTTGCAAGGCGCCAAATAACACCAACACCAGCAGCAGGCTGGTGACCACCTTCATACGATTAAACATGTTTTCCCTTCTTGTAAGCCCGCACGGACAGGCTCTGAGTTCGTTGACTGTCAACGTTATCGGCGCAACGGAAGAGAACTTTATGGTTGGCGGCAACTATTTTGGCGGCAGCGGGCCGGAAATGACGGGCGCACAGCACTGCGCCCGTGAGGGAGAGTCAGAGGTTTTTCGCCACGCTGTCCACCAGAGACATCTCTTCGCTGCTGAGCAGTTTTTCGATGTCGACCAGGATCAGCATGCGTTCACCCAACGACCCCAGGCCGGTGAGATATTCGGTCGCCAGCGTAACGGCGAATTCCGGTGCCGGGCGAATCTGGTCTGCGGTCAGCGACAGCACGTCAGACACGCCATCCACTACAATGCCCACCACCCGCTGACCAAAGTTGAGCACGATGACCACGGTGTTTTCGTCGTAGCTGACGCCCTGCTGCGCGAACTTTACCCGCAGATCGATAATCGGCACGATCACGCCGCGCAGATTGGTTACGCCCTTGATAAACGCCGGTGTGTTGGCGATGCGCGTCACCTGATCGTAACCACGGATTTCCTGCACTTTGAGAATATCGATGCCATATTCTTCATTGCCGAGCGTAAAGATCAGAAATTCCTGTCCTACCGTTTCGCCAGCCAGTTTGCTGACGGTTGCCAATCCTGCCATGTTGTATGCCTCTAATTCAGTCAATCAATCGTTAAGCAGCGGTGTCCGCCAACAGCTTTTCGCGGTTAAGGGTCTACAGCGCCGATACGTCGACAATCAGCGCCACGCTGCCGTCGCCCAAAATGGTGGCGGCGGAAATGCCCGGCACTTTGCGGTAATTGCTTTCCAGGTTTTTCACCACCACCTGATGCTGGCCGATCAACTGATCCACCAATAGCGCATAACGGCGTCCCGCGCTTTGCAAGATCACCACGATGCCCTGAGTGGCTTCGGTTTTCGCCCCGGCCACGTCAAACACCCGATACAGTTCCACCAGCGGCAGGTACTCGCCGCGCACCTGCAATACCCGCTCGCCGCCGGCCATCGGGTGCAGATCCTCGGCCTGCGGCTGCAACGATTCCATCACCGCGTTCAGCGGCAAAATAAACACTTCGTCGTTCACCTTGACCGACATGCCGTCAAGGATCGCCAGCGTCAGCGGCAACAGAATGCGGATCGCCGTGCCCTTGCCCGCTTGTGAATGAATTTCAACGTGGCCACCCATTTCCTGAATGTTTCGCTTCACCACGTCCATACCGACGCCGCGACCTGAGACGTCGGTAACCTGTTCGGCAGTAGAAAAACCGGGCGCGAAGATCAGCATGCCGACCTCTTCGTCGCTCATGTTGTCGTTGACTACCAGCCCCTGTGATGCGGCCTTGGCCAGAATCTTCTGCCGATTGAGGCCGGCACCGTCATCGGTCACTTCGATACAGATGTTGCCGCCCTGATGTTCCGCCGACAGCACCAGATTACCGACCGCCGACTTGCCCGCCGCCTCGCGCGTTGCCGGATCCTCAATGCCATGGTCCAGACTGTTACGCACCAGGTGAGTCAACGGATCGATAATCCGCTCGATCAGGCTTTTATCCAGTTCGGTAGAGCTGCCCTGCAGGGTCAGTTCCACCTGTTTATCCAGCTTGCCGGCCAGATCGCGGACCAGGCGCGGGAAACGGCTGAACACATATTCCATCGGCATCATGCGGATCGACATCACCGACTCCTGCAAGTCACGCGCATTGCGTTCCAACTGGCTCATGCTGTTTAGCAGATCGCCATGGGCAACCGGATCCAGAGTGTCGGAGCGTTGCGCCAGCATTGACTGGGTGATCACCAGCTCACCGACCAGGTTGATCAGTTGATCGACCTTTTCGACCGCCACGCGGATACTGGTGGACTCACTGGCTTTGGCCCGCGCTTTTGGCGCTTCGACGACGGCCGGGGCGCTCGGTTTTATCAGCGGCGCCGGTTCTGGCGCGGCATTCGGCGCCGGTGGTCGCTCGGTAGCTGCCGGGTTAAAGGCAATCTGCTCCGGTTCCAGCACGAAGCACAGCACGGCGCTGATGTCATCTGCGCTGGCGGAAGTCAACAGCGTGACCGCCAGGCTGTTCTCACCCGGCTGCGAGTGTTTCACCTCCCCCAGATTGCCAAGCTCTTCCAGCATTAGCGGTATTTCGTTTGGCTTCAGGCCGCTCAAGACGATGCGCAGGCCGCCCTCAACGGCCGCAGGCGCCGCTGCCGCCAGCGCTTCGCCAACCGATGCCGTGGTGGGCACCTGTTGCTGCGCGTCTAACGCCAGCTGCCGCAGCGCCTGGCAAATGTATTCAAAGCTGTCGGTGTCAGGTTGTTGCGACGTTTTATAGGCGTCCAGTTGCTCCTGCATAATGTCTTTGGTTTCCAGAAACAGGTTGATAATGTCGGTGCTCAGGTCCATTTCCTGACGCCGCGCGCTGTCCAGCAGGTTCTCCAGCAGATGCGTGGTTTCCTGCAATACCGCAAAGCCGAAGGTCGCCGCCCCGCCCTTGATCGAATGCGCAGCGCGGAAAATGGCGTTCAACGGTTCGATGTCCGGCGCAAGCGGATCCAGCTCCAGCAGATGTTGCTCCATATCGGCCAGCAGCTCGTCTGCCTCATCAAAAAAAGTCTGATAAAACGCGCTAATATCCATGCTCACGGGGGTTACCTCTGCGGTGAGTCGCTGTTAGTCGAAGGCATCGCTGCCGGCGCGGCAGGAATGGCGGCGGTTGGCGCAACCGTTGCGGCCGGGGCGACGCTGGCCGGCGCGATGACAGCCGGTTTCAGCTGTTTCAGCGCTTCCGGGGCGCCAATGTCGGTGGCGTTGCTTTCCGCATTTTCATGTTCAATGCCCTGCTGGGTTTGCTTGTTCAAAACCAGGATGGTAATGCGACGATTAATCGCGTCATCCGCGCCGTGCTGTTTCAAACTCATGGTCGCAGCCATGCCTACCACGCGCAGCACCTTGCCCTCCGACAGCCCGCCGGCAATCAGCTCACGCCGTGACGCATTGGCGCGGTCCGCCGACAGTTCCCAGTTGCTGTAATAGCGTTCGCCGGTGGCATAGGGCAGATCGTCGGTATGACCGGACAGGCTGATTTTGTTCGGCAAGTCGTTGAGGATCGGCGCTATCGCCCGCAGAATGTCACGCATGTAACTTTCCACCTGCGCACTGCCGGTGGTAAACATTGGCCGATTCTGGCTATCTATAATCTGAATGCGCAGCCCTTCATCCATCATGTTGATCAGTAAATGCGGGCGCAGCGCCTTGAGACGCGGATCCGATTCAATCAGCTCATCGAGACGTTCGCGCAGCTTGTTGAGACGCAGTTCTTCGGCCTGTTTTTCCGGCGAGTCGAGCTGTTTTCTCACCAACCCCTCCAACTGCGTCGGGTCGTCGCCGCCGCCGGGGATCGGGCTACTTTCAGAGCTGCTTTTATTGCCGGTGGTCAATGCAACCTTGAGCGGGGTGCGAAAATATTCGGCGATCTGCGTCAACTCCTGCGGGCTGGCTATCGCCAGCAACCACATCACCAGAAAAAAGGCCATCATCGCCGTCATAAAATCGGCATAGGCGATTTTCCACGATCCGCCGTGATGAGCCACCTGATGCGCCTTGCGTTTACGCACCAAAATGACCGGGTGATTCTGCTTCATGCCTGCTCTTCTTCCACGGCCGTTTGCGCCGGCGCTTTCACCCGGCGAACATGCTCTTCCAGTTCCACAAAGGAAGGCCGCTCGGTGGTATAAAGCGTTTTACGGCCAAATTCGACGGCGATTTGCGGCGCATAACCGTTCAGGCTGGACAGCAGAGTAACCTTGATGCACTGCATCATCTTGACGTTTTCCGCGCTCTTTTGCCGCAGCAGCGTCGCCAACGGCGAAATAAACCCGTAGGCCAGCAGAATCCCCAGGAACGTGCCCACCATCGCATTGGCGATCAGCGCGCCCAGTTCCGCCGCCGGTCGGTCGGCGGAAGCCAGCGCGTGCACCACGCCCATCACCGCCGCCACAATGCCAAACGCCGGCAATGAATCGCCGACCATCGCCAGACTGCCTGCCGGCACCTCACTTTCCTGTTCGAAAGTTTCGATCTCTTCATCCATCAGCGCTTCGATTTCGAATGCGTTCATGTTGCCGCTCACCATCAGCCGTAAGTAGTCGGTAATAAATTCCACCAGATGGTTATCGGCAAGAATGCGCGGATAATTAGAAAAAATTTCACTTTCCTGCGGGTTATCGATATCGAACTCCAACGACAGCATGCCCTGCTGACGCGATTTGGCCAGCAAACGGAACAGCAAGGCCATCAGATCCATATACAATTCTTTGCTGTATTTGGAGCGACGCATCAGTTTTGGCAAGGCACGCAGCGTGGACTTGATGGCTTTGCCGTTATTGCCGACGATGAACGCCCCAACGCCGGCACCGCCGATAATCAGAAATTCAGCTGGCTGATAAAGCGCCCCAAGGTGGCCGCCGACGATCATATAGCCGCCAAATACCGCACCCAATACCACCAGATAACCCAAAATAACTAACACACGCATTCCTTAAATTGACAATGTGGATGGAAGGTGGGGTAAACGCACGACGCAAGCGTAACGGCGCAGCAGGCTGCGCCTCGGTGGATCGGTTGGCCGATCCCTACGATTGAAGAGCGTTGTTGTTGCTGTCAGCCAGGACTGCGCCTGGCCTAGATCGCGCGTTTAACCTGTTCGTCCAGCTGTTGTGGAGTACTATCGGCCGGTTGCGGCAAAAGTTTACGTCTTTTTACTGCGCGGGATGGGGGCTGGCACAAACTGCAGACAAAACTGTTCAGCGGTTGATGCGCATGGGTGATAAACGTACCGCCGCAGCAACTGCAGGCAGACAGTTGCAGCATGCCGCTATCGACAAAGCGAACCAGCGTCCAGGCACGGGTCAGCGCCAGCAGCGGCGCTTCGCCCGGCTGTTCCGGGCACTGTTCCAGATACAGCCGATACGCCTTGATCACCGCCTCGACGCCGGTGCACTGGCCGCTTTTCAGCAAAAACAGATAGGCGTTGTAAAACATGGAGGAATGAATGTTTTGTTCCCACGTCATAAACCAGTCGGTGGAAAACGGCAGCATGCCTTTTGGTGGCGGACTGCCACGCAACTCCTTGTAAAGTTTGATCAAACGCCCGCGACTGAGCTGCGTTTCGCTTTCCAGCATTTGCAAACGCGCACCCAGGGTGATCAGCTCCATGGCAAGCTGTATGTCTTTGGCTTCCTGAACAATACTTTTCTCTACCATTATCAGGCTCTTTTCTTCGTCGCGCTTGCGTCTTTGCCGGACAGCTCTTGCAGTAAATGGCTTGATAACAAAATCCCGGTGTGGATTTGTTGCAGGTCGTCCACGCGCGACTCTTTGGTGAGGTGCGCGATGGTATTGTGATCGTTGAAACGGAAGTGGCAAACCAGTTGATTGGTTTCCGCCAGTTTGACCATTTGCGGTAAGGTCAGCTGCGACAGAGCATCCGCCATGGTCTCGTCGATCCCCAGGCGGAACATTGCCGATGCTTTTTCGTCATTAATCAAACGCTGTGCTAAAAGTAAATATGACAGGTTGATGTCATAAATATGCTTAAGTAATTCAGACGTACCCATATTCCCCATCCCGACAGACTATGTTTAAAAACATACGCTGGGTGATAAATTTATCGCCCGTGACCTGGGAGTGTTCCCAAAGTTGGCAAATGAATCCCTGATTGCCGGCCAAGAAACTCTTTGCCGTTTTAACTTATTCGGACCGTCATTCAGTAATTGATACGTACATAAGCAACGTGTACGGATGTACAGCATTGTGCTTCGATAGTGTTTATTCACCATGAAACTATTTTTACAAAATTAATAAGATTATTCCTAAAGCAGCGCAACTCTACCCCCGAACCATTAGCACATACAATGTAACTAGCAGGCAATTTTAAATACAATGTGACACTGATCACAAAAATAAAAAATATTTAAGCCAAATATCGGCAATATTGCGTGATTTTTACGCTGAATTACGTCTAAAAATTGGCCACAGGTAAAAAAACGTCTTAAAAACAACGTTTATAAGCCCAAAAATTATCGTTTTTAGATCAATTCGAACAAAAGCATTACCAAACCAAAATCACAGAACAAAAATCTGCGAATATCGCACAATGACAGGATAAATAACCAGTTAGCTGACAATAATATCGCAATTAAGAAAAATAACACACAGAAACTATAAGCATTTGAAATATTCGGACAACGGCAGAAATGGCTGGAAGCTGTGTTTTAAATTTCATCGCAGGGCGTTATCCGGTTAACCAGGTAGCGATTAGGTCACCAACAAGAAAACAGAGGTAACGAGTTGTGTCAGCGCAAAAAAAACGCAAGTTGGTTATTTGCGGATAAAAAGTCGGCTAAAACGGATTATCGGCAAATTTATTTAGAACTTTAATTTTTGTCAGCACTTTTTGTTTACCGGCGGCAGTGAGAATATTTATGGGTAAAATTCCGATACCGTTGCTCATTTGTTCGTCAAATAAAACACAGTTTCGCTTTGCTTATACTTTGGCGTAAATCAGCCCGCTCTCACCCTGGCTAATTGCGGTTAATCGCCAACGACCGGCGGTGACAGCGAACGGCGTAACATTCACCTAATGTCAGCACCATCGGTGATAATCTCCGCATCAACTCCCTCAACGTCGCTATTGCACCGAGTACCATTGCCGCGATGAGCGGCTCGCTTTCGACATCGGACTTTCCCGAATTTGGTGGCAGACGGCGGGAGTAGCATTGCTGATAACGCACTTGCAGATTATTATTTTCAGGTTAGTCGCAGGGGCAGAGCCTATTTTCAGTCCAGCGCGGCACTTTTTTAAATACCGTTCTTACGTCGTCATCACCTGGCGAACAGCGCGACGGCTGCGCCAGAGGTGATGTTTTTATTTGGCCCTTCCCTTAATAGGCTATATTTCACTCATGACCAATACCGCTGATTATCTCATGACCTTCCGCAAGTGCTCGACGCTGGACAGCCTGGAAAAAGTCTATGATAAACTTAACTATTCTATTAATAACGATCTGGAAATGAGCAACATGTACCGCGCTGCCGACCACCGTCGCGCTGAATTGGTTGCTGGCAAATTGTTCGATTTGGGGAAAGTGCCAAAAACGCTGTGGGCACAAGTGCTCTAATAGAGACGATTACGCGCGAAAATAACGTTAACCTTACTGGCTATATCTGCCTTGTTGCGGGAAATTATTGCCGCGCGTGATGCAACACACATTTATTCGTACCGCCACGTTCTACCCTTTTGACAGGATAAATGGAATGGAGGTGATACATGACCTATCACAACGTCCTGGTCGCGGTCGCCGTTGCCGCCGACAGTCATCGTTTGGTGGAAAAAGCCGTTGCTATCGTTCGCCCCTACCACGGAAAAATCACGCTGCTGAGCATGATCGCCAACCCGGAAATCTACAACAGTTTTGCCGGTCCGATGCTGGGCGATTTGCGCAGCCTGATGGAAGAGGAAACGCAGCTGTTTATGGAAACGCTGCGCAATCAAGCCGATTACCCGATTGCCGACACCTTGATTTTACAAGGCGAGCTCGGCGATAGCCTGCAGTACGCCAGCCAACGGCACCCTTTTGACCTGGTGATTTGCGGTAACCACAGCGACAGCATAATGAACAAAATCGCCTGTTCTGCGGCGCGCTTTGTCGATACCAGCCAGATAGACGTCCTGATCGTTCCGCTGTAACCGACGCCATGACGTTTGAGCATCTTACGCGCCCTATTGAACGGCGGTATTGACTAGACTGAGAGTTACACATCCTCAGTCCAGGAGCATCAGATGTCTCAACAGTCCCAGCATAACCGCCGTATCGTTTTGGCTTCTCGTCCCCACGGCGAACCCACCCCCGACAACCTGCGGCTGGAAACGGTAGAGATACCGCAACCGGCAGAGGGACAGGTTTTGCTGCGCACGGTATACCTGTCGCTCGATCCCTATATGCGCGGCCGCATGAGCGACGCCCCATCCTATGCATCGCCTGTCGAGGTTGGCGAAGTGATGGTAGCCGGCGCAGTGTCGCGCGTGGTGAGTTCCAAACATGCCGACTTTGCCGTCGGCGACTGGGTACTGGGCGCCACCGGTTGGCAAGATTATGCCCTGACCGACGGCAAGGACGTGCGCAACCTTGGCGCTCGGTTATCCCACCCTTCGCGCATGCTGGGCGTATTGGGCATGCCGGGTTTTACCGCCTATATGGGGCTGCTGGATATCGGTCAGCCTCAAACGGGGGAAACCGTGGTCGTTGCCGCAGCCAGCGGCGCGGTAGGCTCGGTTGTCGGTCAGGTGGCGAAGCTGAAAGGCTGCCGCGTGGTTGGCATTGCCGGCGGAGCAGAAAAGTGCCGCTACGTACGTGAAGAATTAGGATTTGATGACTGTATCGACCACCGTGCCGACGACTTCGCCGATCGGTTGGCGAAAGCTTGCCACCAGGGCATTGACGTTTATTACGAAAACGTCGGCGGCGCGGTTTTTGACGCCGTGATGCCGCTACTGAACGCCAAGGCGCGCATTCCGGTCTGCGGGATTATCGCGCAGTACAACGCTACCGGCCTGCCGGATGGACCGGACCGGCTCCCCATGCTGCAAGCGCTGATCCTGCGTAAACGGATCCGCATGCAGGGTTTTATCATCTTCGACGACTACGCCCCGCGCTATGGTGAATTCCTGCAACAGATGGCTCCCTGGGTCGAACAGGGCAAAATCAAATTCCGTGAAGATATCGTCGACGGGCTGGAAAATGCGCCGCAAGCCTTTATTGGCTTATTAAAAGGTAAAAACTTCGGCAAGTTGGTGATCCGCGTAGCACAAGAGTAATCGCCCCTCCTTACCCTCACAGGGCGCAGCCTGCTGCGTCCTGTCCCTGCCTCTCGCCGCTTTGCGTGCCCCGGCCCCGGTTGATAAAAGATACCGCTCGGATTTCGCCTCAAATCCATTAACAATAATGATCGTTACATTCAGCTTCGAGCCGGCATGCGGCGTACGCAATTTCCGCCATCCCCGTCCGGTCAGTGTCACAAAAAATCAGCACTCCAATAAGAATCCTCCTAATTCATATTCATATAATTCATCTATATGTTTTCATTCACACAATGAATGGTAAGGATAAAAAAAAGCCAGCCACTTAATTTTCGTTAAAAAATAGTTTTTATTTAAGTAGCTTAGCCGATGTTCATCATTCATATGAATTGGTATTACCATTTTCATTTACCATACACGTAGTTATTAAGTGGATATTTAACTCACTGTTTATATTGCTTAAAAAAATAAAATTACTTACCTTAGCCATAACATAACGAAAAAGTGACGCAGGTTTTGCAATTGCGGACGGCTATTGTAGACTGCTGCCAAACCTCTACATGTGTAAACTTTGTTAAATATTTAGTCAGCCACTGTCTGTTTTTATGTCAGATACGCCCTCGGGATCGTGCGTCAATCTCGTGCGGTAGCCATGGCTAAAACCAAGAGATAGTATGAAATGCCTTAACATTGTTGCCTGCAGAGGGTGTGATCATAGCGCGACAGCCATTGCCTCTGATGTCACGGAATATCACGACAGCCTACCGGTAATCGTCACCAAACAGTTAAGCTGGCGTAATGACACTGACACACAACTTTGCTGAGACAACAACGCATCCCCACCAGCGTCACTGCTGAGCGGATTGATCCCGGGTTCGGCGGGAGGCCGCAGGCGTGATAATGCGGTTCCCCACTATTCGGTAGTGGTTTTTTGCAATTTTTCGCCGTTTTGGTTTCATTTCGGGAAGGTGCCCTCACCGCCCTTTACCGGCAGCCTCGCCGCCGGTCGTATTCATCTGCTGTGACGTAGCCTGATATCTATTAAAGCGAAAAACGGGATTGTTTTTGAGCGGTACAGCGTGTCTGTTCGCGGGTATCCACAGGAAGCCTTACACACACAATGAAAGTCGTAAAACCGTTGCGCCTGAACGTGCGCCCACGTCCTGCCGGTCGGCAAGGACCTTACCCTCTGAGATTCTCTGTTTTGGCTCCGACCACTACGGAGGTTGCCCCGCGCCTGCACTCCGCG
Source organism: Serratia odorifera (assembly GCF_900635445.1). Lineage (NCBI taxonomy): Bacteria > Pseudomonadati > Pseudomonadota > Gammaproteobacteria > Enterobacterales > Yersiniaceae > Serratia > Serratia odorifera. The sequence goes on along the minus strand of NZ_LR134117.1, from coordinate 3,497,828 downwards.
CTCGCGCAGTGTCATTACGCCGCCGATGGCATACATACCCCCACCTTTGCCACTCTATGCACGGAACGCGTCGTCCAGCATCACCCGTTACCCCAGCGTCAACACGCCAATCCCCCCCACACGACGAAAACCCACCGCAATATGCCAGCAAATGTCGTTGGCGACCGCCGTTGGCGGCGTGCGCTGCCAGCACCTGCGGTTTGCCCAGCCCTGATGTCTTTGCACTGGTGTCCTACCGGCGGCTGTTTACGCGCCAACGACACCAGTCCAAAGGCATTGACTCACGGCAACGCCGATCGCCAGCCAGATAAACAACCACTGCGCTTTCGTCCGCCAGGTGCGCCGCACTGATGTGCCTACAAGCGTCAGCGGCAAGCCCTCGACACACAGCGATTTTTGTCAAAAACAAAACAGATAGAGGATAAGGACATTGTGAAAACCCGGATTACGATGACACTGCTTTCCGCCCTGGTATTGGCCGGCTGTTCCACCCCACCGCCACCACCACCGGTGATCAACAATGACACTCTGGTCACCAGCGAAGTCAACGGCGTGCAGCTGCAACACCGTGTAGCCGTCAGCGCGCCAAAACAGTTCACGCCAATCAATGAGGAATACCGCAGCCTGTACGGTGCCAGCGTCATGAGCCAACCGGGTTATAACGGTGAAATCGTCAGCCAGCTCGATAACGCAGCGCCGTTTTATGTGCTGGGCGCGGTGGAAGGTGACTGGCTGGCCATTTCCGCCATCCGCGGCGGCAATCTGATCGGCTACATCCAGCGCAATGCCGGCGTGCCCGAGAAAAAGTACAAATCTACGTTGCGTAAGGATTTGCCGCGCCGCGCTCGCGCCGCCAAACAGGATTGCGTCAAGGTCGGCGGCGATAGCAAGGCCTGCAAGGATGCCAACTCGGCCACCTGGATTATCCAGTAACCCGCCGCCGAGCCTAGAGAACCCGAATGATGAAACCACTCAACGCCCCACACCGCTGGGGCCTGGCGCTGTTGATGCTGTGTACCCTGGCACTTGGCGGTTGCATGTCATCCGCCAAAAGCGTGCCTTCACGCTACAACCTGGCATTTGATGCGGATCGGCAGGTCAATACCGCCGCAGGGCAGCGCCCGGCGCCGATCAAGGTACGGGTGCTGCTGCTACGCTCCAGCGCAGAATTTATGGATGCCGACTTCTTCAGCCTGCAAAACGATGCCAAAGGCGTGCTCGGCAACAGCCTGCTGGACAGCGATCAGTTCTTCCTGACGCCGGGCCAGATCGGCAAAAAGCTCGCGGGCCAGGCAACGCTGGACGCACGTTACATCGGCATCATCGCCGAATATCAAAGTCTGGATGGCAAGGCGTGGCGCATTACCCTGCCGCTGCCGGAGCCGACCGAAACCAATTTCTACAAAGTATGGCAATTCTCGCCGGATGAGCTGGAAGCGCACATCGTCGCCGGAATCAACGGCCTGCGCACCGTCAACGACGAAGACTGACAATTCGCTTTGCTGAGGCGAAGCTCCATTAGGTGTGATGATGAAAAATGCTCATAAAGTGGTCTGGACCGAGGGAATGTTTTTGCGTCCCCATCATTTCCAGCAGGCGGAAAATTACCTCGAAAGTTACATGCGTAACTGGGGACAGGCGCTTAACGGCTGTTTCTGGGGTTTTCTGACGCTGGAACTGGATCAGTCATTGCTGCGTCAGGGCAAGATCGCGCTGACCGCCGCCAGCGGCATCATGCCGGACGGCACCCCGTTCCGCTTCAACGGCGCCGATCAGGCGCCAGCACCGCTGGCGATTGCCGAAAACAACACCGGCGAAAACGTGGTGCTGGCCTTGCCAACCTACCGCGCCGGGCGCGAGGACGTCATCTTCCAGGAAAAATCGGACGCGCTGGCGCGTTATCTGGCGTATGAAACCGACGTCGACGATCTGAACGCGGTATCGGTCGGCAGCGCAGCATTGCAGTTTGGCAAATTACGTCTGCGGCTGATGCTGGAAAGCGAACTCAATGCCGAATGGACCGCCATGACGATCGGCAACGTGGTGGAAAAACGTGGCGACAACAGTCTGCGTCTGGCGTCTGAGCTGATCCCGCCAATGTTGAACTGCCAGGGCAGTCCGGTACTGAAAACCTTTATCAATGACGTGCAGGGGCTGTTACAGCAGCGTAGCCAGCAGATGAGTCAGCGACTGTTACAGCCGGGCCGCGGCGGCAGTTCGGAAATGGTCGATTTTATGCTGTTGCAGCTGATCAACCGCCATCTTGGCCAGGTGAGCCACGCCTGGCACCTGGATCACCTGCATCCTGAACGCCTGTTCGCCGAATGGCTGCAGTTCGCCACCGAGCTGGCCAGTTTTTCTGCGCAGCGCACGCCGGAGTCGCGTCTGCCGGTGTACGACCACGACAATCTGGCGCTGTGCTTCGGCAAGTTACTGCTGTTGCTGCGTCAGGGTCTGTCGGTGGTACTGGAGGACAACGCCATTCAATTGACGCTGGTGGAGCGCTCGCACGGGCTGAACGTCGCCACGGTGCAGGACGCAAAAATGATGCGCGACTTCGGCTTTGTGCTGGCAGTGCGTGCCGATGTGGCCGCAGAAGTGCTGCTGACCCACTTCCCGGCGCAGATGAAAATCGCGCCGGTGACGCGCATCCGCGATCTGGTGCAACTGCAACTGCCGGGCATTGGTCTGCGCACCATGCCGTCCGCGCCGCGCCAAATCCCCTATCACGCCGGTTATACCTATTTCGAACTGGAGAAAGGCGGCGAGCTGTGGAAGCAGATGGAGAAATCCAGCGCCTTTGCTCTGCACCTGGCCGGGGAGTTCCCCGGTCTGGATATGGAATTCTGGGCCATTCGCAGCCATACGGATCGGTAACTTATGACAGACAACATCCAGGCCGCGCAGTGGGACAACCCGTTGGTGGCCGCCGCCAACCCGCTGCTCAACGCGATTTCGCAGATCCGCCAGTCGGCCACCCACGCCAATCCGGCCCAGCTGCGCCAGCAGTTGATCGACGAGGTGCGCCGTTTCGAAGTGCGCGGGCAACGCGCCAATCTGCCGTATGAAGTGATCATTGGCGCGCGTTACTGCCTGTGCACCGCGCTGGATGAGGCGGCAGCTCTGACGCCTTGGGGCAGCAACAGCGTCTGGTCCGGCAGCGGACTGCTGGTGACATTCCATAACGAAACCTGGGGCGGCGAGAAATTCTTCCAACTGCTGGCCAAACTGTCGCAAAGCCCGCGTGAGCATATCAACCTGCTGGAGCTGGTCAATTATTGCCTGCTGCTCGGCTTTGAAGGCCGCTACCGGGTAATGGAAAACGGCCGTTCGCAGTTGGAAACCATGAAGCAGCGCCTGCTGCAACTGATCCGCTCGGTACGCGGCGGCTATGCCCCGCCGCTGTCGCCCAACGCGGTGGATCTACCGGTACAGCAAAAACGGTGGCGACCGTTGGTGCCGCTGTGGGCCTGCGCCGCATTGACCGGTTTTCTGGCTTCGCTGTTGTTCATTATCCTCAACTGGCGGCTGGGTGATGGCACCGCCCCGGTGCTGGCATCGATTTATCAGACCAATCTGCCGCAGGTGACGATCGGCAATCCGGCGCGGCCGCGCCGGCGATGCTGAATCTGAAAACCTTCCTGCGTAAGGAAATTGCCGAAGGGCTGGTGGTGGTGCGGGACGAAGCGCAGCAAAGCGTGGTGATCCTCAAGGGCGACGGACTGTTCGACTCCGCCGCGACCACGGTTCGCCCGGCTTATATCCCGGTGATCGACCGCATCGCCAAGGCGATGAACGGCGTCAGCGGTAAAATCCTGGTTACCGGCTACAGCGACAACCTGCCGATCCGCAGCGCCCGCTTCCCATCCAACTGGGAACTGTCGCTGGCGCGGGCCGAAGCGGTCAGCGAACGCCTGCAAAAACAGCTTGATAACCCGCAGCGGGTAAAAGCGGAAGGCCGTGGCGACAGCAACCCGGTGGCACCGAACGATAGCAAAGAGAACCGTGCATTGAACCGCCGGGTTGAAATTACGCTGTTGGTTGCGCCTGAAAATACCCAGGCGGAAATCAACGGATTGCAGCAAGGAAACGGAAAGTAATGCTTAGCACGTTATTCTCCATCATCACCAGCCGCCTGCTTTGGGGCTTCTTCGGCATCACCGCGCTGGCTTTCGTCATCTGGACCATCGGTCCGTTGGTGGCCATCGGTGATTACCGGCCGCTGGAACCGGAACTGAATCGCCTGATCGCCATCGGCGTCATCTATGGAATTTGGCTACTGTGCCGCATCATCCCACGCCTCTACAGCGCCTGGCTTAACCGTAAACTGCTGAGCAATCTGCGGGCGGCAGAGGAAACGCCGGCCGCCGACGCCAAGTCCGAGCCGCAGCAGGATCAGGTGCTGGCGCAGCGGTTTGACGAAGCCACCCAATTGCTGAAAAAAGCGCGCTTTGCGCCGGGCCAGGGCGACAAACACCGCTGGATGACCCGCTTTAGCCGCCAATATCTCTACCAGTTGCCGTGGTACGTCATTATCGGCGCGCCAGGCGCGGGTAAAACCACCGCCCTGGTCAATTCCGGGCTGCACTTCCCGCTGGCCGATCGCTTCGGCAAGTCGGCGCTGCGCGGCGTCGGCGGCACGCGCAATTGCGACTGGTGGTTTACCAACGACGCGGTGCTGCTGGATACCGCCGGCCGCTACACCACGCAGGAAAGCCAGCGTGAAGAAGACGCTGGCGAATGGAAAAGCTTTGTCGGCCTGCTGAAGAAATACCGCACCCGTCAGCCAATCAACGGCGTGGTGGTGACGGTCAGCGTTGCCGACCTGCTGAGCGAAAGCGCCGACGCACGCGCCGCACAGGCCAGCGCGCTGCGCAAGCGCCTGATCGAGCTGCACGAGCAGTTGGGCATCCATTTCCCGGTTTACGTGATGGTCACCAAAACCGACCTGCTGAACGGCTTTATGGCCTATTTCAGCGGTTTCGACAAAGCGCAGCGTGACCAGATCTGGGGCTTTACCTTCCCGTACGAAAAATCGCGCCAGCCGGACTTTTCGCTTGGCGATGCTTTTGAACAGCAATATGACCTGTTGCAGCAGCGGCTGGATGCCGGGTTGCCGGATACCCTGCTGGTGGAACACGATGCCCGCCAGCGCGCCGAAAGTTACCTGTTCCCTCAGGAGTTCGCGGCGCTGCGCCCGCTATTGGCCCAGTACCTCGACGCGGTGTTTGCCACCTCCAGCTTTGAAACCCGCTTTACGCCACGCGGAATCTATTTCACCAGCGGTACCCAGGAGGGCCTGCCGTTCGACCGCGTGATGGGCGAACTGAACCGCTACCTGCAACTGCCTGCGGCCAACGGCGGCAACAATGCCAGTTCCAGCTGGGATGGCGTCAGCAACGAAACCCCCATTCCGGCGGGCAAAGGCCAGAGCTTCTTCCTGAAGGAGGTGCTGGAAACGGTGATCTTCCAGGAGTCCGGGCTGGCCGGCAGCAACCGCTGGTGGGAATACCGCAACCGCGCCCTGCACTGGGCCGGTTACATCGCGCTGGCGCTGATTTTGCTGGTATTGGGCATTTTCTGGTTCACCAGCTACGGCAACAACAAGGCGTATCTGCAAGAGGTCGCCGCCAAGGTACCGTCGGTGGAACGACAGGGACAGGGACTAACCAACTGGACTCCGGCGATATGCTGGCGCTGCTGCCGTTTCTCAATAGCGTGCTGCATCTGCCGGAAAGCCGCAGTTTCTCGCTGGAGGATCCCGCCGTTTACCTATCGCATGGGGCTGTACCGCGGCGATCAGGTCAGCGACGCCAGCAACGCGCTGTACCAGAAAACGCTGAAGGAACTGCTGCTGCCGCAGGTTGCCCAGCAGATTGCCACCACGCTGCGCAACGACAATCACGGCGATGCCGATTTCAGCTACGAGGCGTTGAAAGCTTATCAAATGCTGTATCTCCCCAAGCAGTACGACGGCAAGTTCCTGCGCGCCTGGGTGATGCTCAATCTGCAACGTAACCTGCACAAGGCAGTACGCAAAAGCAGCTACAGCAAATTGAATGGCATCTGAGCCAGTTGCTGGATACGCAGATTCAGTCTTCGCCGTATGCCAAAGACGACGCGCTGATCGAACAGGCGCAGGCGGCGATTAACCGCGCACCGCTGTCGCAACGGGTTTACGGTCGACTCAAGCGCCTGCTGTTGAAGCAGACCGAGATCAAGCCGGTCGGGCTGGTGGATCTGGCCGGGCCGCAAACCGAACTGGCCTTTTCGCGCAAGAGCGGCAAGCCGGTTACCGACGGCGTGCCGGGTCTGTTTACGCCGAAGGGGTATTGGCAGGCATTCGACAGCAATATCGATCGCGTCACCGATACCCTGCGTCAGGAGGACGTTTGGGTGTTGAACACCAAAACCCCCGAGCAGAAAAGCGCCGACCTGACCAAAACCGTTCGCCAGCTGTATATGCAGGATTTTATTGCCGTATGGGATGAACTGCTCGGCGATATCCAATTGGCCAATATCAGCAACCTTGGCCAACGCATCAGTAGCGCGCGTCTGCTCTCCGGCACCCCGTCGCCGATGCGCAATCTGCTGGTCAACGTCAGTAAAAACGTCACGCTGCGCGAGGAAAAAAGCGCAGCCGAACAGCGTTCGCTGGCGGACAAAGCCGGCGAGTCGCTCAACCAGAGCGCCAACCGCACGCTAGAGGCGCTGTTCACCAACCGCCCCGCCAATGCCGACGGCGACGTATCAGCCCAGCCAGAACAGGTAGTAATGGCGCACTTTGCGCCGCTGCTGGAACTGGCGCAAAGCCAGGGCGAAGGCAATAAGGCGATCCCGTTCGACAGCGTGCTGAAACAGGTGGACGAGCTGTACAGCTATCTGACGGCGGTGCAGGGTGCGGCCAACAGTGGCATGTCCGCGCCGCCAAGCGACGTGATCCCGCGGCTGCAGGCTGAATCCGGCCGACTGCCGGTACCGTTCAAGCAGATGCTGTTATCGCTGGCGATTGGTGCCAGCAGCGATACCCAGCGCAAGGAAATGGAAAACGTCAAAAAGCGCATCAGCTTTGAAGTCGGCAGCTTCTGCCGCCAGGCGATCGCCGGACGCTATCCCCTCTCCTCGCGCGCGCAAAGAGAGGTTACACCGGACGATCTGGCGCGCATGTTTGCGCCAAACAGCGGACTGATGGACAGCTTCTTTCGCGAAAACCTGCAAGGCAAAGTGGATACCACGCGCGCCAACTGGCGCTTTACGCCGGGCGTAGACGGCAAGACCCTGCCAGGCGGCGAAGGCATTCTGCGATCGTTCCAACAGGCACAGCGTATCCGCGATGCGTTTTTTGCCAACGGCACGGCAACCCCCTCATACCGCGTGACGGTACGTCCGGTGCGCATGGATAACGATATTCTGAACATGACGCTGGATATCGACGGGCAATTGTTCAAATACAGCCATGGCCCGCAGGTTCCACTGGTAGTCAGTTGGCCGGGCACCCGCAACACCAATCAGGTGCACCTGCAACTGGCGCTGGCCAACGGCACCACCGCCAGCCTGGTCACCAGCGGCCCCTGGGCGCTGAACCGCCTGGTGGATATGGCGCAGAGCGCAGCCGGCAGCAGCAGCCTGGGCCGTCAGGCCACGTTTAATCTCGACGGCCACCGCGTCACGCTGGAGTTCACGCCGAACAGTATCCGCAATCCGTTCCAGCTACCGGCATTCTCGTGCCCGTAGCCCGAAAGGACATTCATTACCATGAACAATGACCAGAGCCCGACAGCGAGCATCGGCTGGTATGGCAAGATCCCTACCGCCGGTGATTTTTTACAGCGCCGCCTGCCCGACTTAGTGGTCAATAACTGGGCCCATTGGTTCCATAATGGCTTGGTCAATTTGCAGCGTAATCTGCCGGGCGATGCCGGGCATCCGTTCAGCAATGCGCCGGTATGGAACTTCGTCATTCCTGCTACGCTCGGCAGCCAACATGTGCAGATGGGATGTTTGCTGCCGGCGCGCGACCGCGTCGGTCGCCACTATCCGATTTGCGCCATTCGGCTGTTTACCCCGGAAGAGTGGCGCAGCCAGCAGTTAAACATGGCGGCGGAATGGTATCGCCAACTGGGGCATACGCTGCTCAACGGCGTGCGCAACGGGTTTTCGGCCGAACAGATTGACCGTTCCCTGCTGTCGATCCCGGCGCTGGCGATCCCGCCGGAAGAGAGCGAGTCCGAGATTCTGTCGATTATCGGCTTTCGCCATCCGGACGTGCCGGGGCTGGGCTGGCAGCAGGCCGCCGATTGTTTCGATCCGGCACAGTACACCAGCTTCTGGTGGACCAATCAGGCTGACGGCCACCCACTTTATACCCACGTCCACAGCGGCAACCTGACGGTGCAGCTGTTTTCGCTGCTGTTTGAACCCAACGGTTGGGCCAGGCCCGGCCGCGGCGGCCAGTATCCGCAAATGTTTGATTAAACGTAGTTTACTATAGAGAAACTGTATGGTTATCGAAACCCTGCTGGCACCGGTTGACGCCGAGCGTCCTTGTGGCGACAACCTGGAATACGACGCCGATTTTCTGGCGATGGAACAGGCCTCGGCAGGCAAGGCCGAGCAACAGTTTGGCAGCACTATTATCCCGGCTGAAGCGCCGGACTGGATGCAGGTTGAACGTTTGGCCACCGCCCTGTTGTCGCGGACCAAGGATTTACGCGTGATGTTGCGTCTGACTCACGCCTGGGCGCAGTTGCGCGGCCTGCAAGGTTATGCCGACGGCCTGGCGCTGACTCATCAGGCGCTGGAACGCTACTGGGAGCCGCTGCTGCCGCCATTGGAGTTTGACGGCGAAGCCGATCCGCTGTTTCGCATCAACGTGCTGGCCGACCTTGGCGACAAGGCAGCGCTGACCAGTTGCGTGCGCAACGCAACCTTGCTGAAGGGGGCCGCCGGCGAGATTTCCCTGCGTGATGCCTGCGCCCTGCTCGATGGCAGCAAGCTGGAATGTGCCACTTTCCCCGGCGGCCGCGCGCGCTTGCAGGATGAGCTGGCGCAGCCGGAGCAGCCGGCAGCGGAATGGGTGCAAAACATCATTCATCAACTCAACGCCATCCGCGAGGTGGTTACCCGGCATCTGGGCGAAAGCGCTCTGCCGGAAATGAACGCCCTGATGAAGATGTTCAACACCCTGGCGCAGGCGTGCCATAGCGCAGCGCCGGCGGCAGAAGAACCGCAAGACAACCACCACGATGACGCCAGCGTCAGCCCGGCAGCCGCGCCTGGCGCTGCGCTAACGCTCAACTGGCGCAGCGCACAAATCCAGTCGCGCGATGACGCTCAGTTGATGCTGGATAAGGTGAAAAACTATTTTCAGCGGCATGAGCCAAGCCACCCGGCTCCGCTGATGATCGATCGGGTACAGCGGCTGATTGCCCTGGACTTCCTGCAAATCGTCCGCGATCTGGCGCCTGATGGTCTCAATCAACTGGAGACCATCCTTGGTCGCCCGGATAACGAGGAGAACAACTGACCTTAAAATGCGTTGTTTTCTTCACACATTTTCGTCGCCTGTGCAATGCGCGTCAGGCCAGAATTTGAACGCGCTTATGCCCACGTAAGTCGTTCTTAATCATCATCAGATGGAGTAACTCATGGCAAACTCGAAATCCCGCAGCGGACAGAAGTTCATCGCCCGCAACCGCGCACCGCGCGTACAGATTGAATACGATGTCGAAATCTATGGTGCAGAACGCAAAATCCAGCTGCCGTTCGTGATGGGGGTGATGGCGGATCTGGTCGGTAAACCGGTCGACCCGTTGCCAAGCGTTGATGAGCGTAAATTCCTCGACATCGATATCGACAACTTCGACGAACGCATGAAATCGCTGAAGCCGCGCGTCGCCTACCAGGTCGACAACACGCTGACCGGCGAAGGCAAGCTGAATATCGATCTGTCGTTTGAAAGCATGGAAGACTTCTCCCCTGCCGCCATCGCACGCAAGGTGGATTCGCTGGATAACCTGCTGGAAGCCCGCACCCAGCTGTCCAACCTGCTGTCCTATATGGACGGCAAGAACGGTGCCGAAGAGCTGATCTCCAAGATCCTGCAAAACCCCGAGCTGCTGAAGTCCCTGACCAACGCGCCAAAGCCGGCGTCTACCGACGACAACACCGAGAAGGAGGACTGATTGATGAGCAACCTGCCTCAGCAACAGAATGCGTTGCAGACCACCGAAACCTTCTCCAGCGACGAATTCAGCGCGCTGCTGAACAAAGAGTTCCGTCCAAAGACCGATCAGGCCAAAGAAGCGGTTGAAAATGCGGTGAAAACCCTGGCGCAGCAGGCACTGGAAAACACCGTTACCGTGTCTTCCGACGCCTACCGCACCATTCAGGCACTGATCGCCGAAATCGACGAAAAAATGTCGCAGCAGATCAACCAGATCATTCACCACGAAGACTTCCAGAAGCTGGAAGGCGCCTGGCACGGCCTGCATTATCTGGTGAACAATTCCGAAACCGACGAAATGCTGAAGATCCGCTTTATGAGCATTTCCAAGCAGGAACTCGGCCGCACGCTGAAACGCCACAAGGGCGTGGGCTGGGACCAGAGCCCGATCTTCAAGAAAGTGTACGAAGAAGAGTATGGCCAGTTCGGCGGCGAACCGTTCGGTTGCCTGGTGGGCGACTATTACTTTGACCACAGCCCGCAGGACGTTGAGCTGCTGGGTGAAATGGCGAAAATCGGTGCCGCGTCGCACTGTCCATTCATCGCTGGCACCGCGCCGAGCGTGATGCAGATGGAGTCCTGGCAGGAACTGGCCAACCCGCGCGATCTGACCAAAATCTTCCAGAATACCGAGTACGCCGCCTGGCGCAGCCTGCGTGAATCCGAGGACGCACGCTATCTTGGCCTGGTAATGCCACGTTTCCTGGCGCGTTTGCCTTACGGTATCCGCACCAACCCGGTTGACGAGTTCGACTTCGAAGAAGAAACCGACGGCGCAACTCACGGCAACTACACCTGGACCAATGCCGCTTACGCGATGGCCGCCAACATCAACCGGTCGTTCAAAGAGTTTGGCTGGTGTACGGCAATCCGCGGTGTAGAATCCGGCGGCGCGGTGGAAAACCTGCCATGCCATACCTTCCCGAGTGACGACGGCGGCGTGGACATGAAGTGCCCAACCGAAATCGCCATCAGCGACCGCCGCGAAGCGGAGTTGGCCAAAAACGGCTTTATGCCGCTGGTACACCGTAAAAATTCCGACTTCGCTGCCTTTATCGGCGCGCAATCGCTGCAGAAACCGGCGGAATACTACGATGCCGACGCCTCGGCCAACGCCCAGCTGTCCGCGCGTCTGCCGTATCTGTTTGCCTGCTGCCGCTTCGCCCACTACCTGAAGTGCATCGTCCGTGACAAGATCGGTTCCTTCCGTGAGCGTGACGATATGGAACGCTGGCTGAACGACTGGATCATGAACTATGTCGATGGCGATCCCGCCAACTCGTCACAGGAAACCAAATCGCGTAAGCCGTTGGCAGCCGCAGAGGTTCAGGTCGAAGAGATCGAGGACAACCCGGGTTACTACAGCGCCAAGTTCTTCCTGCGTCCGCATTACCAGCTGGAAGGTTTGACCGTTTCGCTGCGTCTGGTTTCCAAACTGCCGTCGCTGAAACAGAACGACGCCTCTTGATAACCCCGTTATCAGGCTGCGGCAACGCAGCCTGAGCAAGCAGAAAATGGAGACGCTGTATGGGAGCAAGACCCCGCTTTCTGGCCGCCTGGACGGCGGCCAGAAATATTTACGACCCGAACGATGCTTTGGTAAAAGTTAAAAACACCATTGGTGGGGCGGTAAAACGTAATTTCGAGATACCCGCCAGCGCAGGGGGTTGGGAGAACAGTTGTGCGGTAAGAATGAGCTATGTGCTCAATTACACCGGGCACCCGGTTCCCCGTATAAGCCAACTGACTGTCTCCGGTGCCGACAAGAAATGGTACTTTTTCCGCGTGCGCGACCTGGTGGTCTATTTGACCAAAACCTGGGGCAAACCTGATTTGGTGGTTAATTATCCTCAATTGCCGGTGTCCCAGTTGGCGAATAAAAAGGGATTGATCTTGTTTGAGGTTTCGGGTTGGGATAACGCCGGTGGACACGCCACGTTCTGGAACGGCAGCCAGTGTTCCGATCACTGTTATTTTAATCAACCAGGAACCAATTACTCGACGCCTCGAGCCAATTTTTGGGAGTTGCCATGAAGACGTTGTTCACGGTCGGTCTGGTGTCAACCTTGTTGGCGATGTCGCAACAAACGCTGGCCAAAGATGCTTTGGATCCGGTGGCATTTATCAAACAGATGCCTTACAGCCAGGTGGTTAAAGAACTGGCATTGGCACGTTGTCTGGCGCAGGTTTCCGAAGCGGACAATACATTTTCTGTTGATGCTGCCAGAACGGCAAACGCCATGAGGGAGTGGATGCCCTTTGATATCGAATCAGGCGATGCGAAGATCAATGCGCTGATCGATAAATTCAAATCCAACCACAATGCGTCCCACAGCGAAGCAAAAACCCAGAGTCAAGGCGTTACGTTAAACTGCCTGCGGCTGTATCACAGCGCCGAGCTGGACGCCCTGTCACGCGAAGTTATCGTCGGCGATGCGAATCATTCCTGGAACCAGGATAACCCGCAATAATTAAAACTTGAGCCATTGGCACGATTAATAATGGCTCGGTAATCAATACCGTTAAACCCGGTATTTCACAAGGTGCATGGCACAAGGATATTGATTGGTAGTGCATTACCGCATTTTGACTTCCTGCTGCTATAACCTGAATTTTTCAACGCAACGTTAATACTACTGTTAACCCTTAATAAAGAGTGAATGAGCTATGGCTATTGATATGTTCCTGAAAGTCGAAGGTGCCAGCGGCGAATCTAAAGATTCAAACCACAAAGGCTGGACCGACATTACTTCTTTCTCCTGGGGCGCTTCCCAACCCGGTAACATGGGCGTGGGCGGCGGCGGCGGTGCCGGTAAAGTCTGCTTTAACGATCTGCATGTCAATGCGCTGGTCGATAAATCAACCCCTGCGCTGCTGAAGCACTGTTCCAGCGGTAAACACCTGACCAAGGTAGAGCTGTCCGTCTGCAAGGCCGGCGGTACCCAGGTTGAATATGTGAAGATCACCCTCGACGACGTGCTGGTTACCGCGGTGCAATACACCGGTGCCGGTGGCGAAGATACCGTTGGCGTGACTTATTCCTTCCAGGCGGCGAAAGTCAAACAGCAATACTGGGAGCAGAGTGACAAAGGCGGTAAAGGTGCGGAAAGCAGCGCCGGTTGGAATATCAAGGAAAACCGCGAAGCGTAATCTGTGTCTATTATGCCCCTCAATAAGAGGGGCATTCATATATCGATGACAATAATAAAGATGCCCTTCACTGCCATATGCGTAACCACATATGGTTTATGTCCGCGTAATCATTTTCATTGCTTGTCAGCATCAGTCTACGCGTTAACCACGTTAATTCCCCTCACCCCAGCCCTTTCCTGCCCAAGGGCTGGGGTGAGGGTATTGTAATATTTAAAACCTAATCAGCAGGAATGCCTTATGCGATTTACCATTGTACAAAACAAAAATGGCCAGTTGCCGCCACAAAGCAGCTGCGATTTTCTGCCGCCGGGCGGCACTATTGGCCGTAGCGTGGATAACAATCTGGTATTACCGGATGAAGAGCGCGCCATTTCCCGCTTGCAGGCCATTGTGCATATTTCTGCTGATGGCGAATGCCGCATCACCAACCGTGGCAACGTGACCCGCGTACTGCTGAACGATATCCCGTTGGAGCGTGGTCGTCAGGTGGAACTGCAAGACGGCGATATCCTCGGTATCGACGATTATCAGATTCAGGTCAGTGCCCTGCACCAGCAGGCAGCGCCGGTTCAGCAGGCACAGCCGGTGGTCGCCAACGCGGTCGATGCCGCACCGGCCGCCAAAACGCAGCCTGGCGCCGCTCCAATCCCCAACGAAATCTGGGACAGCCTGGTGGAAGAGTTCACGCCGGTCGGCGGCACGGCACAACCCGCGCCGGCCCCCCCCGCTCACGTCGGTCATAACCCGCTGTTGGAAAAACCGCGCACCGAGCTGAACCCGGCGGATCCACTGAGCCAATTGGACGGCAACGTCGATCTGCATCAGTTACAGCAAAAACAGACCGATCCCAGCGCGCTGTTCAACACCGATAGCACCTTCGAACGTGACAATATTCTGACCGACACCACGCCGAGCGCGCTGCTGGCGGAAAATCGCCCACAGGCGCCGCAGCAACCGGCGGTCAAGGTCACCAGTGCGGCACCAACCGCAACAAACGCCAAACAGCCGAGCGAAGAACTCGACCCACTGGCACTGTTTGGCGCATCGTCGGCGCCCGCCGCGCCGGACGCACTGAACGGCAATGACCCGTTGGGCTTGCTGATGGGCGGAGCCGTACCGCTGACCCAGATGGACGCCGAGCCGCCCACGGCGCCACGGCAAGCGCAACCGTCACCGCAAGCGCAGCAGCTGAAGCCTGCGCCGATCGAACCGACGCCGCCGCCGTCCGTTGCGCAGCCAGTGCCGCCGGTGGCAGCAAAAGAAGAACCACGCATGCCGCCTGCGCCAGAGCCGCAATTTGCCCAACCTGCCGCAGCAGAACCTGAATTCAGCCAGCCACCGCAGCACCGGCCTCGCACTGGCAACCGTCTGGGAATCGATCCGGTGGCCTATCAGTCACCCCGCACGCAAAACGCCGGCACGGCGAACGGCGATCTGCTGGAAGGGCCTTTGCTGAACGCGCTGCTGCAGGGCATCGGGCTGGACGATCTGCAGCCGCAGCCGCATTTCGACGAGCAACAGGTACGCCAGGTTGGCCGTTTGCTGAGCCTGTTTTCACAAGGTACCGTTGCCCTGCTCTCCTCGCGCTCAATTCTCAAACGCGGCGTGAAGGCGGAAATGACCATGATCCTCGACGAGGCCAATAACCCGTTCAAGCTGCTGCCATCCGGGAAAACCGTGCTGATGCAGATGTTCGGCAGCCAGATGCCGGGCTTTATGCCACCGGAACAGGCGGTGCGCGACGCGTTGATCGATTTGCAGGCTCACCAGTTGGGGATGATTGCCGGTATCCGCGCCATCATCGCCGCGATGTTGCAGTCGTTTAATCCGGACCGTCTGGAAGAAGAAGCGCGCAAGGAAGGTTCGGCGCCGCGCCTGGCGCTGCCGTCCAACCGCAAGGCCGCGCTGTGGGACTACTTTGTCAAAAATTATCAGCAAACCGCAGGCGAAATCGAAGATGACTTCCATACGCTGTTTGGCGAAGCCTTCCTGCACGCCTATGACGTTGAAGTGAATCAATATAAAGACTCACAAACCCAGGGCCTGTCTTGATAGGCGCAATTTTGGCTCAACCCGGACGCGTAATGAATATCACTATAGCCTCTACCTCTAATCAAGGTGGCCGCGATTCCAATCAGGATCAAACCGGTGAAGTGGTTGGCAACCGCGCCGCCTGCTTCGTGGTGTGCGACGGCATCGCCGGCTTTCCCGGTGGCGATATCGCCGCAAAGCTGGCGCGCGACACCATTCTGCATAATTTCGACGGTGAAAAGCACCTGAATGCACAGAGCATTCGCCAGCACATCTCGCAGGCCAACGCCGCCATCCACCAGCAACAGAACCAGTCGGACGAGCTCAGCAAGATGGGCACCACGCTGGTCAGCCTGTTTATCGATCGCGATTATCAGTTGGCCTACTGGGCGCATGCCGGCGACAGCCGCCTGTACCTGTTCCGCCGCGGTTATCTGCATGCCGTGACCACCGATCACAGCCTGATCCAGCAAATGCAGGACGCCGGCTATCAAACCAGCGGCATCAACAGCAACCTGCTGTACTTTGCGCTCGGCCTTAGCGAAGAGCGTGACGCCACCTACAGCGATGTGCTGCAACTGGAAGACGGCGACGTTTTCCTGCTGTGCACCGACGGCTTCTGGCACAGCTTTACCCAGTCGGAACTGGAGCAGTCGCTGCACATGGTCAATTCGCCAAGTGAGTGGATCGCTCTGATGCAACAGGCATGGAAGAAAAATAATAACAGCGATAACTACAGCGCTATCGCCGTATGGATTGGCTCGCCGCAAGAAACCACGCTGCTGCATTCGCTGGCGGATGCCGAACGTTTCCTTTCGCGCGATTGAGTCGCTTAACACAGCCCACGTTAGCAAGGTTAACGATGAAATATTGGATGCCCGGTGTTATCGCCCTGATGGCGATGCCTGCCGTTCACGCGGCAAATTATCGGTTGGTGTATTCCCCCAGCCAAAAACTCGAAGTATTCATCGACGACGTCAAGAACAACAAGCCTGCCAGCTGGTGTGCGAAAAACATTCCGCTGCGCATTGTGTCTGCCAAAAGTCGCGACGCCGCGGTGCTGAATGACTTTCTGCCACGCGTTGGCAATTTGCTGGAAAAGCAATGCGCCAAAGCCACGCAACTGCCCTGGACGCTGACCGATAAAAGCGGCGCGACCCTGGCTAGCGGCAACGCCAGCAAAAACCGCAAATGGCAGCCGGAAATAGCGGCAAACGCGGCGGCACAGTCGACAGAACCGGCGCCAGCGCCACCACCGGCGGTGGCGGTCAACTCCGCGCCGGCCGACGCGTCCCCGGCACAGGTATTCACCCTGCCCCAAGGCTGCAAGTTCCGCACCTATTGGGGCCAGGGCAACGCCGGCAGCGCGCTGTTCATCCCCAGCGGCGATGCCTTGCAGTGCGTCGACGGCTGGCTGAACGGCAGCAGCGCCGTCACGCTGCAACAAGGCGGGAAAACGCTGACGCCGTCCGTCAGTTTTTACCAGGGCTATCCGCTGATGAACATTGACGTGGCCACCCGGCCACTGAAGGTGGTCAGCGCCAACGCGCAACGGCTGGTGCTCGCCAATCCGCAGGCGGCCGGCAGTTATCTGCTGCTGCCGTTTGATGCCAAACAGCACGCCTGGATCTTTAACGGCGCGCTTATCGCCGAATTGCCGCGTCTGGAGGCCGCCGACGCCGAACGCGTCAAGCAACGCGTCGCCGAGGTGCAGGCCGCCTGGCAACCGTTGCTGAGCGAGCGCAACGCGACGCTCACGGTACGTCTGGTGGATAAACTGGTTGCCGACCGCGCCGATCCCGCCAGCGGCAGTTATCTGTCCGTCAACAACGTTGCCCACTGAATCAAGAGGAAGTGCTGTGAAATCATTAACTGAAATGTTGCAAGGTGGCTCCATCGGTGACGCAACGCTGGCGGTAGAATCTGAAATCAAGGCACGACCGGCGGACGCCGATCTGCGTGCCGCCCTGGTGCAACTGCTGTGCCTGAGCGGCAACTGGCAGCGAGCCAAGGCGCAATTAAAATCATGGCAAGCGCTGAAACCCATCGCGCAACCCACCACCTTGCTGCTGATGCAGTCGGTTGACGCCGAGCTGCAACGCCAGGCGGTGTTCGCCGGTCAGGCCGCACCTGCGTTACTGAAACAGGACCCGCAGTGGCTGGCGCTGATGATCCAGGCACTGCAACAGGACATCAACGGCGAGCATCAGGCAGCGCAAGCCTCGCGCGATAGTGCATTGGAACAGGCACCGGCGGTGAGCGGGCAATTGACGCAGGCCGACGCCAACGGCGATAACACCCTCAGCTTCGACTGGCTGATGGACGGCGATGGCCGTCTCGGCCCGATCTGCGAACTGGCGCTGAACGGCGTGTATTACTGGCTGCCGTTCTGCGACATCGCCGACATTCAGTTTCAGGCGCCGCAAAGCGCCATCGATCTGGTGTGGAGCCACGCGCTGGTGCGCCTGACCGACGGCCGCGAGCAGGTGTGTCAATTGCCGGCGCGCTATCCGTTGGCGGCAGGCAGCGACGATGCGCTGCTGCTCGGCAAACGTACCGAATGGCAGCCGCTGGGCGACAGCCCGCATTATGCCGGTTTCGGTCTGAAAACCTGGCTGAGCGACAGCGACGAGCTGCCGTTGCACGGTCTGCGCCAGCTGAGTTTTAACCAGGACGCCTGATGATGAACGCCAAACGCCCGGCCGCGCCCCCCAGCGACGGCGATCTGCGTCGTCAGGGTTATCGCCAGCGTCAGGACAGCGATCGCCTGACCTCGCGCGACAAAATGCAACCGGTACTGCTGGATCTGCTGACCGATGACGAACCGCAGAAAAAACAGGAAGCGCAAACGCGCAACCTGGTGTCACACAGTGAACTGCGCCGCCGGGTGTTGCGCGATCTGCAATGGCTGTTCAACTGCGTCAACAGCGAATCGAATCTCGACCTCGCCGATCTGCCGCAGGTACGTCGCTCAACCCTCAATTACGGCATTGCCTCGCTGGCCGGCAAACGCATGTCGGATATCGAATGGCTGGATATTCAACGCGCGCTCACCGAATCGATCCTCAATTTCGAGCCGCGCATCCTGCCCGACGGCCTGCAGGTGCGCTGTATTTCCGATACCGGTTCGCTGGAGTTGCACAACGTGCTGTCGATTGAGATCAAGGGCCGCCTATGGTGCGTACCCTACCCGCTGGAGTTTCTGTTCCGTACCGACGTAGACCTGGAAAACGGCCATTTCGATCTGAAAGACATAGGGTAAGGCGATGGACAGTAAACTTTTAGAGTATTACAACCGCGAACTGGCCTATCTGCGCGAGATGGGCGCCGAGTTTGCCGAACAGTATCCCAAGGTCGCCGGGCGTCTTGGCATGCGTGGCATTGACGTGGCAGACCCGTACATTGAGCGCCTGATGGAGGGCTTCGCCTTCCTCACCTCACGCGTACAGCTGAAGATGGACGCAGAGTTCCCGCGATTTTCCCAGCGGCTGCTGGAAATCATTTATCCGAATTATTTATCACCCACCCCGTCGATGGCGATTGCCGAGCTACAGCCGGACAGCCATAAGGGCGATATCAGCAACGGCTTCGTGGTACCGCGCGGCACCATGATGGACAGCCAGACGCTGAAGAAAAACGGCATTACCTGCAGTTACACCACCGCGCATGACGTCACGCTGCAACCGGTACGGCTGAAAAACGTCGAACTGGGCGGCATTCCGGCCGATATTCCACTGGCATCGCTCGGCTTGCAGCACAGTGGCTGCGTCAGCGCGCTGCGCATCACGCTGGAATGCTACGACACCGTCACGCTGAACAACCTGAATCTCGATCGGCTGATGTTCTACCTGGCCGGCCCGGATCTGCAAGCACAGCAACTGCTGGAACTGCTGATGCAGCATACCGTCGGCCTGCTGTGCCAAACCGTCGATGCACAGCCGCAGCGCCGGGTACTGGCAGAGGACGCGCTGCGCCAGGAGGGATTCGACGCCGAGCAGGCGTTATTACCCAACGATCTGCGCAACTTTGACGGCTATCGCCTGTTGCAGGAATACTTCGCTTTCCCGGCGCGCTTTCAGTTCTTCAGCATCGGTGGCTTACAGCCGCTGCTGCACGGGGTTCGCGAAGGCAAAAAACCGCTGCGTCAGTTCGACATCGTGGTGTTGCTCGACAAGCAGGATGCCGCGCTGGAGCGCGTAATCGACGTCAGCCATCTGGCGCTGCACTGCACGCCGGTGATCAACCTGTTCCCGAAAGTCGCCGAACGCATCACGGTCAACGAGAAAAACCATGAATATCACCTGGTGGTCGACAACATACGCCCGCTGGATTATGAGGTGTTTTCGGTGCAACGGCTGGGAGGCAGCGCCAGCGAAAAACGCTACGAGCAGGAGTTTCGTCCGTTTTACAGCACCCTGAGCGAGGATGACGGCAATTACGGTGCCTATTTCTCACTACGCCGCGAACAGCGCACGCTGTCTGAACATGCACGTCGCTACGGCACACGCACCGGCTATCTCGGTTCCGAGGTGTTCGTGTCGCTGGTGGACGAACGCCAGTCACCGTGGCACAGCGATCTGAAATACCTGACCGCCGACGTACTGTGCACCAGCCGCGATTTGCCGTTGATGCTGCTGCAACAGGATCAGGGCAACTTCGTGATGCCGGATTCCATTCCGATCAAACAGGTCACGCTGAGAAAAGGGCCTACGCCCCCGCGCCCGGCGCTGGCGGACGGCATGATCACCTGGCGACTGATCAGCCAGTTGCAACTCAACTACCTGAGCATGATGGACGGCGATCCGGAACAAGGCGCAGCCAGCCTGCGACAACTGCTCGGCCTGTACGGCAACCTGAGCGAACCGGCGGTCGCCAAGCAGATCCAGGGGGTGCGTCACTGTCATCTGCGACCGGTCTACCGCCGGGTGCCGGAGCCAGGGCCGATCGTGTTCGCGCGCGGCATTGCCATTGATCTTACCGTTGACGATCAGGCGTTTTCCGGCAGCAGCCCCTACCTGCTGGGCAGCGTGCTGGAGCGGCTGTTCGCCCGACTGGTGGCGATGAACACCTTTACCGAAATGACGCTGTCCAGCCAGCAACGCGGTGAGATCGCCCACTGGCAGGCACGCATGGGCAAAAGGACGTTGATATGAGCGACAGCGTCACCGAACGGCCGGTCAGCGACAGGCCGCAGATCAACGCGCTTTACCGCCTGCCGGAGGATTTCTGGCAACGGCTGCGCGCCGCGCCGTATCAATACGATCTGTTCCAGCTGTTGCGCCGCCTCGACGCACAAGGCGGACAGCCTTATCTGCTGGGCCGTGCGCCGCTGCCGCGCCATGAAATGCTGCGACTTGGCCAGGAGCCGTCGCTGTCGTTCGCGCCATCAACGCTGGCGCGAGTCAGCCCGCGTGACGGCAGTCCGCTGCATGACGTGTCGATCTTCAGCTTCGGCCTGTTCGGACCCAATGGGCCGCTGCCGCTGCATTTGACCGAATACGTGCGCGAACGGATCCATCACCATCAGGACACCACCCTGATGGCCTTTGCCAATCTGTTCCATCACCGCCTGACGCTGCTGTTCTACCGCGCCTGGGCCGATGCGCAACCGACGGTGTCGCTCGATCGCGCCGATAACGGCCGTTTCGATGACTATCTGGCCAGCCTGATTGGCAACGGCCAGCCAGCGCAGCGCCGGCGTGACGCGATCAATGCCCACGCCAAGCATTTTATGGCCGGTCATCTGATTCGCCACAGTCGCGATCCGGAGGGCCTGAGCAAGATTCTGCGACAATATTTTCAGGTACCGGTGCGCATCGTGGAAAACGTCCCGCACTGGCTACGGGTGGAGCCGCGTGAACAGGCGCGGCTGAAGGCTGGCCGCAATGCGCCACGCCTCGGGGAGTCCGCCTTTCTTGGCGTGGCGGTGCGTGATGTACAGCATAAGTTTCGTATCGAGCTGGGGCCGATGTCTCAACGCGATTACGACCGATTTCTGCCCGGCGCATCGCTGTGCGTACAGCTCCGCGACTGGGTACGACAGTATCTTGGTATTGAATTCGTCTGGGAAGTGCGGCTGATTCTGGCAAAAGAACAGCTGGTCGGCACTCAACTTGGCGGTGTTCAGCGTCTCGGGCTCAGCAGTTGGATGGCCGCGGCGCAACGACGCCACGACGTCGGCGATCTGATCTTCAGCCCGGAACCGCTGGAAAATCCATTTTAACGAGACTTGAGGAACACCATGTCTGAAATCAGCCGCTCGGTATTATTTGGCAAACTGGACAGTTTATTATTCACCTCGCTGGAAAGCGCAACCGCCTTCTGCAAGCTGCGCGGCAACCCCTACGTCGAACTGGCGCACTGGCTGCACCAGTTAATGCAGGCTCAAGACGGCGATCTGCAACAGATTTTCCGCCACTTTGCCGTTGACGAAGCGCAGTTGGCGCGCGATATCGTCGAGGCGCTGGATCGCCTGCCGCGCGGCGCCAGCGCCATTTCCGATCTCTCGGAACACATCGACAACGCGGTGGAGCGCGCCTGGGTATACGGCTCGCTGAAGTTCGGTGCCCAGACCATTCGCGGCGGTCATTTGCTGCTCGGCATTCAGAAAAACCTACAGTCTGCGCCACCAGTTGAAGGCCATTTCCGGCCAGTTCGAGCGCATCAACAGCGATATTTTAATGGCGCAGTTTGCCGACATCACCGCCCATTCTGCCGAAAATGCACTGGCACAGTCCGCAGCGCCGGTTGTCGACGGTAACGCCGCCACTGCCAGCCAAAGCGGCGGCAGCGTGCTGGCACAATATGCGCAGGACATGACCGCCCGTGCGCGCAACGGCGAGATCGACCCTGTCACCGGCCGTGACGAAGAAATTCGCCAGATTATTGATATCCTGATGCGCCGCCGCCAGAACAACCCGCTGCTGACCGGCGAGGCCGGCGTCGGTAAAAACCGCCGTGGTCGAAGGCCTGGCACTGCGCATTGTCGCCGACGATGTGCCGCCACAGCTGCGTGGCGTACAGCTGATGCTGCTGGATATCGGCATGCTGCAAGCCGGCGCCGGGGTGAAAGGCGAGTTCGAAAAACGCCTGCAGGCGGTGATCGATGAAGTCCAGTCCAGCCCGACGCCGATCGTTTTGTTCATTGATGAAATTCACACGCTGATCGGCGCTGGCGGCGCCCAGGGCACCGGCGATGCCGCCAACCTGCTGAAACCGGCGCTGGCACGTGGTCAACTGCGTACCGTCGGCGCCACCACCTGGTCCGAGTACAAAAAATACATCGAAAAGGATCCGGCGCTGACCCGCCGCTTCCAGGTGGTGCAGGTGCATGAACCCAGCGAGGACAAAGCGCTGCTGATGCTGCGCAGTACCGTCAGTCCACTGGAACAGCACCACCGCGTGCTGCTGCTGGATGAGGCGGTCGATGCGGCGGTGCGCCTGTCGCACCGTTATATTCCGGCGCGCCAGTTACCGGACAAGGCGGTGGCGCTGCTGGATACCGCCTGCGCGCGCGTGGCGGTCAGCCAGCATGCCGAACCGGCGCAGGTGGAAGATTGCCGTCACCGTATCGAGGCACTGCAAATCGAGTTGGAGATTGCCCGCCGCGAGAGCAAAGTCGGCATTGGCAACCTGCAACGTCCTGAAGAAATCGAAGCTCAACTGGCCACGCTGCAACAACAGTTGGCGCAGTTGACCCAGCGTTGGCAACAAGAACTGGTGCTGATTCAGCAGATTATCGATCTGCGCAGCCAGCTGCATCAGCAGGAAACGCCGCCAACGCCGCACGACAACGATGGCCACAGCGCCAGCGAACCCGCGCCGCCCCACCACGCCGAGGATCCCTCGCCGACTGAAGCGCCGCTCAGCGCCGATGCGCTGCGCGAGCAACTGAGCGATCTGCAACAGCAACTCAATGCGTTGCAGGGCGAGGCGCCGCTGATCTTCGCCGCGGTGGACGCCAACGTCGTCGCGGCGGTCGTAGCCGACTGGACCGGCATCCCGTTGGGCCGCATGGTCAAAAACGAAATCGACGCGGTATTGCAGCTGTCCGATACCCTGAACCAGCGGGTGATCGGCCAGCGTCACGCGCTGGATCTGATCGCCCGTCGCGTACGCACCTCTCGCGCCCGGCTGGACGATCCGAACAAACCGGTGGGGGTATTCCTGCTGGCCGGTCCGTCCGGCGTCGGTAAAACCGAAACGGCATTGGCACTGGCGGAAACGCTGTATGGCGGAGAACAGAACGTCATCACCATCAACATGAGCGAATTCCAGGAGTCGCACACCGTCTCCACGCTGAAAGGTGCACCGCCGGGTTACGTTGGTTACGGCGAAGGCGGCGTATTGACCGAAGCGGTACGACGCCGCCCTTACAGCGTGGTACTGCTGGACGAGATCGAAAAAGCGCACCCGGACGTGCATGAGATTTTCTTCCAGGTCTTTGACAAGGGCTGGATGGAAGATGGCGAAGGTCGTCACATCGACTTCCGCAATACCATCATTATCCTGACCTCCAACGTCGGCACCGATCTGATCGCCGGTCTGTGCAGCGATCCGGAGTTAATGCCGGAACCTGAGGCGCTTAGCGCGGCGCTACGCCAGCCGCTGCTGTCGGTGTTCCCGGCGGCGCTGCTGGGCCGTCTGCTGGTGGCGCCGTACTACCCGCTGACCGACGCCACGCTCGGCAATATCGTACGTTTGCAGCTTGGCCGCATACAGCGCCGTATGGCAGAAAACCATGCCATCACCACCACCTTCGACGATGCGGTGATCTCGCTTATCGTCAGCCGCTGTACCGAAGTGGAGTCCGGCGGTCGCATGGTCGACGCGATCCTGACCAATACCCTGCTGCCGCAGATCAGCCATACCCTGCTGTCGGCCAGCGCCAACGATCAACGTTACCGTCAGCTGCATATCACGCTGCAAGACCACGAGTTTGTTTGTCAATTTCAGGCTTAATGCCAAGGTCGCCCCGGCGGCGACCGTTTGAACACAGAGAGTAGCCATTATGTCGGGAACCGGGATAAAAAAACCGAACTCAAACAGCCTGCCGATCGGCCATCGGTTCAATGAGTTCGAAATCAGGGAAGTGATTGGCGAAGGCGGCTTCGGCATCGTTTATCGCGCTTATGACCACCAGCTCGAACGCACTATTGCCATCAAGGAATACATGCCAACCCAGCTGGCGCGGCGCAATGACGATCTGACGCTCAGCCTGCGCGGTGAACGCTTCAGCAAGACGTTCCAGGCCGGATTGAACAGTTTTATTCAGGAAGCACGGCTGCTGGCCCGTTTTTCTCATCCCGGCTTGCTGCACGTGCTGCGTTTCTGGGAAGAGAACGGCACCGCCTATATGGGCACCCAGTTCTACAGCGGCACCACGCTGAAAAATCTCAAGGCACAGCAGCCGGAGATCGTTGACGAAGCGTGGATCCGCAGGCTGTTGCCACCGCTGTTCAGCGCCATCAACACCATTCATCAGGAAGGTTACCTGCACCGCGATATTTCGCTGGATAATATCCAGATTCAGGAAAACCAGTTGCCGGTGCTGCTGGACTTCGGTTCGGCACGCAAAGAGATCGGCAACCTGTCCGACGAAACGGAAATCATGCTCAAGCCGGGCTTTGCGCCGATCGAACAATACACCGAAAACAGCGACGGCGAGCAAGGTCCCTGGACCGATATCTACGCGCTCGGTGCGGTACTGCATACGCTGATTGTCGGCAGCCCGCCGCCGGTGAGCGTGGTGCGCAGCATTGAAGACAGTTATCAACCGCTGACCGCGCGTCGCCCAGAGGGCTATTCACAGGAACTGCTGCGGGTGATCGACCAGTCGCTGGCGCTGCGACCGGAAGATCGCCCACAAACCATTGACGAGATGGCCGAGCTGCTGCACCTGACGGTCGCTGACGAAGCGGAGATCGTCAGTACCCCGGCCGCGACGCCAGAGCCGCCGTTGATCGCCACCAATCCGGCGGCCAGCGCAGCCGCAGCCGGCACCGCCACCGCTGGCAGTCTCAAGTTATCCCGCCCGATGATGATTGGCGCCGGCGTCGCCGCCCTGCTGGTTATCGGCGCCATCAGTTGGATCACCAGCAGCCCGGAAGAGAGCCAACCCGCCACCGCCGCCGTTGAGAACGCCAATACGCCGCCGGCGGAGAAAACGCTGAGCGCGCAGCAGAGCGCACCACAGCAGGCAGCGCCGGCTGAAGCGGCACCGGTACCGGCTCCGGTAGCGTTGGTGTATTTCAAATTGCAGCCGGGTGAAAACGTGACCCTGGATGGCAAGGCGCAGCAGCTGCACCCCGATAGCAACGGCAACGCCCGCCTGAATCTGGCACCGGGCAGCTATCGGTTAGAGATCCGCCACAATGACAGCCTGCGACGTCAGCAATTGACCATCGACAGCGCCGGCACCTGGCTGGTCAACCCGGCAAGCGCCGGCTAAACCCTCCCCCACCGCGCGTCGGGCTTCCGGCGCCGTTGTTATCTTATTTCATGGGATTGGCATCATTACCCCAACGGTTGGCATTGACTCAGGACGGCAAGCGGGCAGACTCCGCGGCGCTTACGCGGTAAGTGACGCGGCTGACAGCCCGCAGCCCATGCAGGGACAGCGTCAAATTGACCGGGGATGTCATTTACCGAGGATGTTCTCATGTTCGACCGCATTATCGCGCATACCCCGCTGGGCCAGGAGCAGTTGCTGTTCCGCTCATTGGAAGGGAGCGAAGCCCTTTCCACCCCGTTTGATTTCACCGTTGAATTGCTGAGCAAAGACGCGCGACTGGATCGCAAGGCGCTACTCGGCCAACCGCTGACGCTGGAAATCCCGACCTCGGGTCTGATCGGCCCAACGCGTTACCTGAATGGCAAAATCACCGCCATTGCCGTCAGCAGCGAAGAAATCAGCGGCACCCGATATTCGGTGTATTCGCTGCGTATGCAGCCCGATCTGTGGCCGATGACCAAAGACCGCAACTTCCGTATTTTCCAGGAACAGACCGTTCCGCAGATCGTCAAAACGCTGCTCGGCGAGCACAATGTCCAACTGGAGGATCAGCTGACCGGCAGCTATCGCCAGTGGGGTTACTGCGTGCAGTACAGCGAATCGACCTTTAACTTCATCAGCCGTCTGATGGAGCTGGAAGGGATTTACTATTACTTCAAGCACGAAAAAGACAAGCACACGCTGGTGCTGGCCGACGCACCACATCATCATCAGCCGTTCCCCGGCTATGAAATGATCCCCTATCACCTGACGCCGTCCGGTGGCAGCACCAGTGAAGAAGGCATCAGCCAGTGGACGCTGGCGGATCGGGTAACGCCGGGCATTTACAGCGTCGATGATTACGACTTCCGCAAACCTAACGCCTGGCTATTCCAGGCACGGCAAAACCCGGTTTCGCCGTCACCGGGCCAGATCGACGTTTATGACTGGCCGGGCCGCTACACCGAACACCAGCAGGGTGAGTTTTACGCTCGCGTACGCCAGGAAGCGTGGCAGGCCGAGCACCAACAGATCAGCGCTACCGCTACCGCGCTGGGCATCGCCCCCGGTTGTACGTTCACGCTGTATAACGCGCCCTACCTTGCCGACAACGGTGAATACCTGACGCTGGCCGCCACCTATAGGCTGCAAGAGAACCGCTACGCCAGCGGCGACGACCAATCCAGCGAACATCGTATCGACTTTACCGTTATCCCGGCGGACGTGCCATGGCGGCCGGCGCAGCGTGCCGAATGGCCCAAAACCCACGGGCCGCAGACCGCCCGGGTGGTCGGCCCGAAAGGTGAATCCATCTGGACCGACAAATATGGCCGCATCAAGGTGAAGTTCCACTGGGATCGATTGGCCAAAGGCGATGACACCAGTTCGTGCTGGGTGCGCGTTTCCAGCGCCTGGGCCGGTCAGGGTTACGGCGGTGTGCAGATCCCGCGGGTCAATGACGAAGTGGTGGTGGACTTTATCAACGGCGATCCGGACCGGCCGATCGTTACCGGCCGCGTCTACAACGAAGCCAGCATGCCGCCGTGGGCGCTGCCGGCCGCCGCGACCCAGATGGGCTTTATGAGCCGCTCGAAAGACGGTACGCCGGACAATGCCAACGCCCTGCGCTTTGAGGACAAGGCGGGCTCCGAGCAGGTGTGGTTACATGCCGAGCGCAATATGGACATCGACGTGGAGAACGACGAAACCCATACCATTGATAAAAACCATACCCACTTTGTCGGCGGCAAAGAAGAACAACGCGTGGTCGAAACCCAGACCATTTGCGTCAAGGGCGACTCCACCATGTTGACCGCACAAAAGCGTACCGATAACGCGCTTGGCGCCTTCATTATCGGCTCTGGCGAGTCAATTCGCCTGGAGTGTGGGGAAAGCGTTTTGGAACTGACCAAAGAAGGCAATATCAATATCAAAGGGGTGAACTTCAATATCACCGTGGATAAGGCCGGTGAGATCAACACCTCCGGTGGCAAGCTCAACCTCAACCCATCCAGCGGCAGTAAAAAGACCGATGCGCCAGGCGCCGGCCATAAAGATGCGATCAATTCCCAAATTCAAAGCTTCTTTCCCGAAGGAAACGGTAAAGGATAAGCCATGACGCACTATGTAACGCAAGAGGCAAAATTTGAATTGCCCGATGCATTTAAAGACAGAACGATGAATCTCTTCACGTTAAGTGAAAATAATGCCAGCGAGTTTACTTTTGTCGTCTCGCGCGCCACGGCTACGCCTGACGATACGTTGCACAAAGTCGCGGCTCGTCTGGCCAAAGAGCTGGAAAACACCGTGCAGGGATTCCAACTGGCGTCATCGACGCCGGGAAGTATTGACGGACAACCGTCCATTGAACTGTCTTATCAGTTCATCTCCGGTGACGCACGCGTCTGGCAAAAACAGCAGATAGTTATTTTAGACGAGCGGCCGCAGGGGCGGAAAATCGTCTGTTATATCGGCACATGCCAAAACGGCTTTGATGAATACTACCAACGCCAATATGAACAGATTATTGCCAGTATCGCCTTCACCCGGCAGGAAACCTTTGCCGCTGAAATGCTGCCGGCAGACTCCAGCGGCAAATTTTTTGTCTTCGACAACGATAATAAGCAACTTTCCGTCTTCACCAGCATTACCGCGCTTTATCAGCATATCGATTTGCAGCGGGCGCTGAGCGGCAGTTACCTGTTCTACCACACGCAGGGGGAACCGTTGCAGATCGCGCCGGTGGTGGGCAGCAATCCACAGGAGCCCACGCGCTATGCGCTGTGGACCTCCTCAGCCAGCAGCACGCAAAATTTAGCCTCGATCCTGTTACTCTGCCGTTCGGTGAATGGCCCGGAGGAGCTCAACGATCCTGAACGCATTGCGGAGTATCTGCGGCTGAGTAAGGAGTCGTAGCCCATGGCGGATCTCGCTGCTGCACGCGAACTGGATGAAATTGCCCATACCGCCTCGCAGGGATGGATGATAGCCGGCCTGGTTGGCGGCGCGATCATCGGTGCCGCCATCATCGCCGTGACGGGCGGAACCGCTGCCGTCGCCGTGGCCGCCGTTGCGGCCGGTGCCTCTGCCGGTGGTGGGCTGGGCGAGGTATTGGGTAGTATGTCCTGGGCCCCACGCCACGTAACCGGCGTGCTGGTGGGCGGTTCGCCAAACGTTTATATCAATGGCCGCGCGGCCATTCGTGCACACCTTTCCTTTGGTGAATGCGCCGAGGATGGGCCAGCCAAAAAGGTGGTGGCTCAAGGCTCTGCCAAGGTGTATATCAACGACCTGCCGGCGGCACGCATTAATGATTTGCTGGCCTGTAGCGCAGAAATTCACAGCGGCTCGCCCAACGTGATTATCGGCGGCGATACCGAACAGACCGATGAGATTGAACCCGAAATTCCGGCCTGGGTTAACTGGACGCTGCTGGCCGTTGGCGCCGGCGCTGCGGCAGTATTGGCTCGCCTGCGATAGCCATTCTGGGGACGCTGGGTGGCCTGGGTGGCGGATTTGTCGGCAGCCTGCTCGGGGGCGCACGGTTCGGCCGAAGGCAGCGATGGCCAAAAATGGTCCATGCTGGCCGGCGGCTTTGCCGGTGGGTTTCTCGGGGGTAAAGGCGGCGCCAAGTTTGATGCGTTTAATCGTACTAAAGCAATCAGTGCGCGACGTGCCTATTTGAATGAAAAATTTGGGCGTACCGGTGATTTAAACAAAGATATAACAATCCGAGGAAATAAAGAAAGTGCAAGGGACTTCCTTGAATCCAAAGGGTTTACATCGCAGCAAATAAAAGACTTTGACAATGGGATTGATTATACACAAAGAGTATCGGTTGAGACCTTGAACAGAAACAAAGTGCTCTATCAAAATCAGGTACCTAATGGTAGGCAAGGTAATTGGTATGCTCTGAGTGAAAAAGTAGAACCAACAGAGCTGGGGATTAATCCTAAAGGTACTATTTACGGCACAGATAAAATTGTCGATAAAGTAGCCATGCCTTATGTAACTCAAGAAAAAGTGCAAGTATTAAGAAGCACTTCCCTTCCTGCACTTGATACATGGTCCGTAAAAGATGTACCCTTCCAGACTAAAGGTGGAGCAATACAGTTGCTCTCAAGTGAAAAAGATTTATTTAAGGTAAAACCGTAATGTCTATGACAGCCATTGATTATGTGAATGCAGCCTTAGCTGTGGTAAAAGAAAGACAAAACACGTTGCCTAGCTTCCCATTATACCAATCTGCCCTTAATCAAATTCAATATATCAAAGACATATTGGAGGGCAACAACAATGACAAAAGCAAACTGCATACCATTACTTTAGGCGCATATGCCTCCAAAGAGTTCGCTACCACAGATCCAGAGCTTGCTCAACATTTATCCAATGTGAATTATATTGCATCTCAAATGGCATCAGGACTTAAAGTAATACTTCCCCATGAAGAAGATCCTGAATATATAAAGCGTCAAAAAAGATATAAAAAATGACCTGTCAAATGGCAACTTGCATCTGAAATTAGCAAGTATAAAAATAACCGAGTTGCCATTGTAATAAATTAATGCGATGGACTTTGCGCACTTCCGCACAGTATTTTTGCATTAGGGAACCGTAGACAATAACGGTATTACAATGGTCAATTTCCAGGACACACCATGATCAACCTACATGAAGAAAAAGACGTTCTTACTCCGAAGTATCCGTTCCTGTCTTTGCAGACAGGATATTCAGTGCATAATTCATTGATTATCAAATGAGAAAAGGATTAAAAATAAAACCACCGCATAAACTAGATATTGATTATTCCGAAAAGAAACGAGAGTTACGATTAAGCTTTCCAAATCATTTTTATTTTCAACCCAATGACTGCTTGGAAACAAGTTATCTGCAGGCGAACGCGAAATAACCACAAGTGAATTCATAACCGGGGAAATTTTATGGATAACGCCATTTTAATGTACACAAGCAAAGGTGATTATGCAATAATCAAGGTTAATAATACTTATGTGATTAACGTATTATTCCCTAACTTCTATCCTAATTCTCATTTCGATGTAAGCAAGAGTTTCCTTTTGGATATATCAAGACTTGTTGAAAACAAAGAATTCACAAAAACAAAAGAACTAGCCGAATCAATCAGGAAAGACTATGAAAAATATAAAGCCTATGAGATTAGGCCAGTAATAACAACCAAAAAAACGTGACGCATTTAACTAAAAAACCATACTATATTAATTTAACTCCTCGTCCTTTTCAAAACCACTTGCAAATGCCACATCCCAGACAGAAATTACCACCATATTTCTGTAGGTTAAGCAAATTCCTGTAATAAGCGTAGTTTGAATAGGCAAAGCTGCTCCTTATTTCATCATAACTCATCATATTCATTGCTATTTACCTCTTCCCGGAATCAAACGCACACCGTTATTATCTAAAACGCCAACTTTCACCCCAGGGTACCTACACTCGAATTGTTTAACAACGCCCAGGCAACTGTCGCAGGCAGCTTTTTCGGTGAAGTTAGGTCAAAACATCCCTAAGCGCGCTATTTAACACGCAGCAAATCTGAATAGCGCGTGGTATACGCCGGCGATAGCATGTCGCGCTTCATCTGCCACGGTTTGACAATCCCTGCCCGGCAAACCATACTCGCCCTCGCCCTTCCTGGTTCAATTTATCCAGCGTCGCCATCAATTGGCCGCTATTGCGGCGTGGCGGGTGCTCGTCCAAACAGGTCGATTTGCGCCATCGCCGATTCGCTGAAATCCCCCAGCATCAACCCCGCCCTTCAGATAGCGACATCCCTCCCGCCAGATTTCATCCAACGCCCGTACCGCCATCGCGATGATATCGCGGCTGTCATTGCTCGGCATCGTCCAGTCGTGTGGTCGCCAGGTTACTGTAATAACCTTCGCCGGCGGCATGCGGGCTGGTTTTGATAAATACCGACACGTTGCGGCAAAAGCGCTTTTCGCCACGCAGCTTTTCCGCAGCGCGTTCTGCATAGCTGCAAATCGCCTCACGCATATGCTGATAGTTCGTCAGGCGATGGCCAAACGAACGGGAACAGACAATCTGCTGTTTGGTCGGTGCGACATCCTCCCAATGCAAACAGGATTCGCCGCGCAGTTCACGCACCGTACGTTCCAATACCACGCTAAACGTTTTGCGGATCAGTTGTGTATCGCAGTCCGCCAATTGCAGCGCATTTTCAATACCCATGGTCTGCAACTGCCGCGTCAGGCGACGGCCAACGCCCCACACTTCGCTCACCGGTAATAACGCCAGCAGCTTACGCTGGCGCAACGGATCGGAAAGATCCACCACCCCTTTGGTTTGCTCCCATGTTTTAGCCGCATGATTAGCCAGTTTGGCCAGCGTTTTCGATGGCGCAATGCCCACGCCCACCGTCAGGTGAGTTTCTCGCTTGATCCTATCGCGCACCGCCCGGCCAAAATCTGCCAGCGGTACGCCGTTGCTCATGCCGTCCAGCTTTAGGAAAGCCTCGTCCAGTGAATAGATTTCTACCGCCGGCGCCATCGCCTCCAGGGTATCCATCACTCGCGCCGACATATCGGCATACAATGCATAGTTGGAAGAAAATACCGCCACATTCAGCCGCTGCGTTTCCTGCCTGATTTTGAAATACGGCGCGCCCATCGGGATACCCAACGCTTTGGCTTCGGCGCTGCGGGCGATCACACAGCCGTCGTTATTGGAAAGCACGATCACCGGCCGCCCTCGTAAATCCGGGCGGAAGATGGTTTCACAAGATGCATAAAACGAATTCACATCCACCAAAGCAAACATGATGATACTCACAACAATAACTGTATATAAATACAGTATAGAAATATCACAAGCGCGATCAACTCATCTGTTCAAAATGACGAGAAATGCCGATGCTCAAGACCTGCTCCGCCCAAGCAGTAAGCGGCAATAGGATGTTTGCGCCATCAATCACGCCCATGGTCACGGATCACCGCGCGGCATAGACGATAAACGTCACCACGCCAAAGATTTCCAGCGTTGCATCTTCGGCCAGAATAATCGGCGCATAGGCCGGGTTCATGGCTACCAATTGCCGCGTGGGATGTAACTGTAATCGCTTGACGGTGAATTCGCCGTCGATAGCGGCAATCACGATGTTGCCATGCTCAGCATTGAGTGCGCTGTCGACCACCAACAGGTCGCCGTCATGAATATTGGCATCAATCATCGAATTGCCGCTGGCGCGTACAAAATAAGTGGCGTTAGGATGCCGCACCAGCAGCTTGCCGATATCCAACCGCGACTCGACATAGTCCTGCGCCGGAGAAGGAAACCCACAGGGGACACGCTCGGCAAACAGAGGGAAAGCAGGTTCTGCTGCTTTTTCATCTGGTTGGAAAAATATCATCTGGCACCTCTTTTACTGTTTTTATATACAGTATTTGAGGTGCCAGTCAGGATCAAGCGGCAGATGGGGAAAAGCCACTATCAGGCTGATGGCGCAGGGAATTTAATTTCAACACGGGTTTGCCTCTGTGCAAACCCTTGCCTTGCCATACCGCAGCGCGGTTTACTTCACCCGTCGCCCTTGTGCGTCAATCACTTCTTCGCCGTCTTCTTTGCTGAACGGTCCTAACTGTGCATCCGGTAAAATATCCAGTACCGCCTCTGACGGACGGCATAAGCGGGTACCCAGCGGAGTGACCACAATCGGGCGATTAATCAGGATCGGGTGTTGCAACATACAGTCGATCAGCCGTTGGTCGCTCCAGCTATCCTGCGCCAAATCCAGTTGCTGATAAGGCTCGACGTTTTTACGCAGCAAATCGCGCACCGATATGCCCATTTCGCTAATCAACCCGATCAGTTCATCACGGCTCGGCGGCGTTTCCAGGTACAATATGACCGTCGGCTCTACGCCGCTGTTGCGGATCAGCGCCAGCGTATTGCGTGACGTACCGCAGTCCGGATTATGATAAATCGTTATATTGCTCATAAAACGCTCCCACCTCTTCCTCTGTTATAGCGCAACGGACAGGCGCAGCGCCAATGCGGCCAGCGTGACGAACAGCACCGGCAATGTCATCACTACCCCCACGCGGAAATAGTATCCCCAGGTGATGTTGATATTTTTACGAGACAGCACGTGCAGCCACAGTAACGTCGCCAGGCTGCCTATCGGCGTGATTTTCGGCCCCAGATCGCTGCCAATCACGTTAGCGTAAATCATGGCTTGCTTAACTACGCCGCCGGCGGTACTGCCGTCGATCGACAGCGCACCAATCAACACCGTAGGTAGGTTATTCATCACCGACGACAGGAAGGCGGTAATAAATCCGGTACCGAGCGTCGCAGCCCACAGGCCACTTTCTGCCAGACGATTGAGCACCATAGAAAGCAGGTCGGTCAGCCCCGCATTACGCAGACCGTAGACCACCAGATACATCCCCAACGAGAAAATGACGATTTGCCATGGAGCGCCGCGCAGCACTTTGCCGGTATTGATCGCCTGGCCTTTTTTCGCGACCAACAATAAAATCAATGCGCCCACCGCGGCAACCAGGCTAACCGGAACGCCATGCGGCTCCAGAGCGAAGAAACCGACCAGTAGCAACAGCAACACGCCCCCAACCGGCGCGGAACGTCGGCAGACAGCGGATCGCCTGCGCTGGTGCCTTCAGTCGCGCGACGTCATAACGGGCCGGAATGTCCTTGCGGAAAAACCAGTGCAGCATAATCAGCGTCGCTGCAATGGCCACCATATTCACCGGTACCATCACCGAGGCATAGTCATTAAAACCCAGCTTGAAGAAGTCGGCCGAGACGATGTTAACCAGGTTGGAGACGATAAGCGGCAGACTGGCGGTGTCGGCAATAAAACCGGCCGCCATCACAAAGGCTAACGTCGCCGCCGGGCTAAAGCCCAGCGCCAGCAACATGGCGATAACGATCGGCGTCAGGATCAGCGCTGCGCCGTCATTGGCAAACAGCGCAGCAACCGCCGCCCCCAACAGAATAATATACGTAAACAGCCAGCGCCCTTTACCGCCCCCCCAGCGTGCGACATGCAGCGCCGCCCATTCAAAAAAGCCGGACTCATCCAGCAACAGGCTGATGATAATCACCGCAATAAACGTGGCAGTGGCATTCCAGACGACGTGCCACACCACCGGTATGTCACCCACCTGCACCACACCGCTCAGCAGGGCCAGGGCCGCTCCCAATAAAGCACTCCAACCAATGCCCAGTCCTTTGGGCTGCCAAATCACCAACACAATGGTCAGAATAAAAATTGCGCCTGCCAGCCACATGGGGCCCTCCTCGTGACATGCTGAAAACATATGGGATACCATATGTTATTATTTAAAATCCGGATCGTTACAGACAGACTGCGCGGCTATCAGCTAACGCACAACTGGCGGCCAGTTGCCCGGCAAGCTGCGTCACCCTCTCCTGTTGGCTAAGGTAAGCCTGCTCGATAATATGTGCCGCCCACGCTGGCATATGCGGCGAAAGTCGATAGTAGATCCACTTGCCTTCCCGCCGATCCTTCAGTAGCCCACTGGCGCGCAACATCGCCAAATGGCGGGAGATCTTCGGTTGGGATTCGCTCAATGCGGCGGAAAGCTCACATACGCACAGCTCCCCGGCATGTCGTAACAGCAGCACCATGCTCAGTCGCGTATCGTCTGAAAGATTTTTGAACAGCTGTAAAGGTATCAGCGTTGTCATAATGGCCTCAGGTTGTTGCCCGCGCTAATCATAGGCCGGCAGTGCAACAAGTCAAATAATATATGAAAAAACGAATGTGTATTCTCAGCTGGCGGCGAGGACGAGGTTACCGCTGCGTAATTACGCTAAACTTGTTATTCCATGCAGTCGCGCCTGGAGGTTGAATGACGCTCCCGATACAAAGCGAAAAGCAAAGCCGACAAACGCCGGTAACAGAAGATATACCGCTGTTGCGTTTGTCATGGCTACTGGAAAAGCTGGGTTATGTGCTGATGTTTTCGGTGGTAATTGCCGCTCTGGCCGGGGTGTTTGCCGACGGCATCTTGAGCGACACCCGGCAGCAAAACGTTAACGGTACTCTCACCGTGGATTATCAGCGTTTCGCACGCCAGGGCGCGCAAAGCCAGTGGCGGGTAAAAATCAAGGATGACGGCGACGGTCCGCTCACCTTGATGGTATCGGACAGCCTGACAGCAAGCTATCTGATCGAAAATATCCAACCGCAATCGGTACAGGTCACGCAGCGCGGCAATGAAATCTTGTTCAGCGTGCCGGATGACGACCGACAGCAGTGGCACACCTTCAATCTCACCTTACGCGCCCAGGATTGGGGACGGTTCAGCGCCAGCCTCGCCGATGGCGAGACTCCCCCTATCGTTATTCACCAATGGATCTATCCGTGAGGAATCGCCATGGACATTGTCTTCCGCGCTACGGCTATCTATCTGATACTGTTTATCGTATTGAAAATCGCCGGTAGCCGCACCTTGTTGCAAATGACTTCTTTTGATTTCATTTTATTGCTCATTATCAGTGAGGCCACGCAACAGGCCATGTTGCCGGACGATTTTTCGGTGACGGCAGCTTTTATTACCATTGTCACCTTATTTACCATCGATATTGTTTTCTCATTAATAAAAACCTATATCCCTTTAGCTGATAAATTTCTGGATGGTTCACCGGTAATTCTGGTAGAGAACGGCAAGATATTGCGCTGGCGGCTGACCAAGCTGCATTTAACCACCGACGACATCCTGGAAGTGGCGCGTAACAAACAGGGAATAGAAGACATTGGCCAGATTAAATTTGCCATTATGGAAAAAAACGGTGATATATCTATCATCCCGCAACAACAAAAATAAAATTGCCAATAAAACAATTAACAAAAAAATAACATTAAGATTAATCCCAAAACCACAGGAACCCGAAAACACACGACATCCATTGCAGCGAGAATGCCGCTTATCGGCTAAACTTTATTATTGAGCATGTGATTAATATTCACAACGTAGCATCACACCGAAATAACCAAATAGGAGTGTCACTATGTCAATCAAAACGTTGAACGATTTATTCATTCATGCACTCTCGGATGTATACAGCGCCGAAAAACAAATCACAAAAGCCCTACCTAAATTAGCGCGTGCTGCAACGACGGAAGAATTGGCCAATGCGTTTAAAACACACCTGGAAGAAACGCAGGGGCAAATTGAGCGGCTGGACAAACTGGTGGAAAGCACGCCAGAAGTACGCATAAAGCGCATCAAATGCCTGGCAATGGAAGGGTTGATCGAAGAGGGCCAGGAAGTGATTGATAGCGTTGAGGCAGGCCCGGTACGCGATGCCGGCCTGATTGCTGCGGCACAGAAAGTTGAACATTATGAGATTGCCACCTATGGCACTCTGTGTGCGCTGGCAGAAAAACTGGGCTATACCACGGCGAAAAAACTGTTAGGCGAAACGCTGGAAGAAGAGAAATCAACCGACAGCAAGCTGACCCTGCTGGCAGAAAAGAAAGTAAATCAGAAAGCCGCCTGAACAGGCGTCCTTTCCGGTGGGAAACAGGCCGGTATTTGCCGGCCTTTTTGCATTTTCGACGGTGACACTCTTATTGGAGGTAAACCATGCGAAACCAACAATCTGAAACAGCCAGGGAAAAATCCTCAAAAACCGGTATGAAAGGGCCTCGCCCATACTATGCTTATATTATTGGCGCTATTGTGGTCATCCTGGCTATTATATATAGCATAATGTATTGGTAATCCTCCCTGACAGGGACGTCAGGTAATACGTTTTTCTTGACTGGCAACGGTCCATTTTTCGGATTGGCAGCGTGGGCAGTTAAAATCATCGCCCTTCTGCAAAAAACAGGTGTAACTACAGCAGGTACATGAATAATAGCCCTCAGATTCGATAGTATTGCAACATTCCACCATGGAAAATGGCAATACCGACAAACCTGGTTTAACATCTTCATCCTTATAAAAATAGACGCTAAGGTTGCCATCTATCTCCAAGATCGCCAGTCTGACCTGTCCAAGATGGTCAATGCCTTTTTCCCTCAACTCCATAATAAACTCTTCATAGGCAAAACTTTGCTTCTTGGTATTTTCCCAGTGCAACACCCCTTCTTTAACCAATAAAATCGGCTTGCCCTCCAATTTAATCTGCAAGCGCGTGCTTTTATTAATCAAGGTGGTGAAAAACCGATACAGGCCGGTAATGGTAATAAAGGTGATTATCACTGGCAGTAGCGGTGAGTCCTGGTTAAGCGCAACATCGCCGGCCGCCGACCCCAGGGTCAGAATGATGATCAATTCGAACAGGGTCATTTGCTTGACGCCACGTCGCCCCACCCAGCGCAGGAAAATATAGGCCAGGAAAAAGGTAAACACCGAACGAAACGCCACTTCAAGCAGGTAGGTATACGGATAATCATTGATTGCAATTCTATTGAAATCAAAAACTTTCATACGCTAGCCCCTTGCTACATAACGGTTATGGTGGAAAGCGTCGTTTTCGAGCACAAAAAAGCCCGGTTTCGGGCGAAGACCGGGCCGATAGAGGCAATTAGCCGTTAAGGATCATCCCGCCGTTGATGTGCAGCGTTTGTCCCGTCATGTACGACGAATCGCTGCTTGCCAGATACACATAGGCCGCAGCCAGCTCCGAAGGCTGTCCAGGGCGTTTCATCGGCGTATCTTTACCGAACTGGGCTACTTTATCCGCCCCGAATGAAGCTGGAATAAGCGGTGTCCAGATTGGCCCCGGGGCAACTGAATTAACGCGGATACCCCGCTGGCACAGCTTCAGCGCCAGCGAGCGGGTAAAGGCGGTGATCGCGCCCTTGGTTGCCGAATAGTCAATCAGATCGGGATTGCCGTGATAGGCCGTCACCGACGAGGTGTTGATGATCACCCCGTCCTTGGGCAGATATTCCAATGCCGTCTGGGTAAGTTTCACCATGCTGAAGAAATTGGTGGCAAAGGTTTTTTCCAATTGTTCTTCGGTGATCATCTCCGGTTGATCGACCGGGTGCTGTTCACCGGCGTTATTAACCAGAATATCCAGCTTGCCGAAATTGGCGATGGTTTTCGCCACGATTTGCTTCACGAAGCCGTTATCTCGCAGGTCGCCCTTCAGCAGCAGGATTTCCCCGCCGTACTTCGCCGCGCAACGCTTGGTTTCCTTAGCGTCTTCATCTTCATCCAGATAAACCACCGTGACCTTTGCCCCTTCTTTCACATAGGCAATGGTTGCAGCCCGCCCAATCCCGCTATCACCACCGGTAATGATCGCCACCTTCCCTTCCAGTTTACCGCCGGCGCGGTATGCCGGGTCGTCATAGACCGGTTCAGGCAGCATTTCATTCTCGAAGCCCGGCTGTTCATCTTGATGCTGTGCAGGTTGGTTTCTCTGTTCCATGTCGCCTCCGTTGTATCGTTAGCCAATGACATTGGGTTACTTTTCCTGTTGATAGGGGATCTCAGCGTCGCTTTGCCTTTTGTCAGATTTCAGGGCAATGATATTTCTTTCCCGGTCAAATTTTTCAACCTGACACAGCGTTTTCTCGCCGTTAATCTCCAATTCTATTTCGTCCCATTCACCTAATGAGCTCAACATTTTGGCAATTTCCGGCGACTGCTCGCAGTGGATAAGAATACTGCCCTTGCAACTGCCGTCCATGGGATGCGGCGGTGGTAATATCTCAGCACCTAAGATGATCTTATTTTGATATCTCACAACATCAGCCATGATATTTCCTCGCTATTTGTCGATTAAATATCTAAGGACGCATTAAGCATTCCTTTGCTGCCGTTCTGGATAGGGGAAAGGTTTATTTCTGATTTAAATAAGCCTTTGTGATAGATGGCATATTCTCCAGCAACCAGTCGGCCATCGCCTGTTCCTGCTTGAGGATCTTTTCCAGTACCATTTGGGTTTCATAGTCACCCACCAGTTCGGCAGCGGCGATCAGCGTGGTATAGGAGGCGATCTCCATATGTTCGAAGACATAAGAGCTCATTGAACCCTTGACGATCTCATCCTCGACAAAGAAGCCGCTCAGCGTCTGGCCAAGCGCTACCGCCTTACCCGCCAGATCCTTCATGCTGGAGGTGGAAGTATCCAGACGTTCGATACAGCTCTTCAGCTGTTGCTGCTGCTGTTTGGTTTCTTCCAGATGCTGAATCACGCGGTTATGTAGCTGTGGGTAATCCTTTACGCGATCCTTCATGCCGTTGAGCATGGTTTCCGCCTGTTCCTCCATGGCGTGCGCATCGCGCAGCCAGTCGATGAAGTGGTCTTTTAAATCGCTCATTATATTCTCCCGTGCATTTAGGATGAAAAGCAGAATTATTTTCACCTCACCCAAATAACTTTAGTAAAACGTGCTAAATATGCCAGCAAGGTTAATAAAAATTACAATTTACACATCTTTAAACAACTCAGATAAATAACAAATATCGATTTAGGATTATTCTTATAAAAATAAACCAACGCATGTTCACAGTGATTATCATGGTCACTTTTTTGTCACAAGGGAAATACCGCCATGCGTAACCACAGTGAAACATTCAATTTGCAAGACAAACCGAGAAACCGCGATGATATCGCCGAGGCGATTAAACGACTTGGCGAACTCGATCGAGAAATGAGCGCCCTGGAAAACGAGCTCAATGAAAAAATAAGCCAGTTGACCGACCGCTATATGACCAGCATTAAACAGAGCAAATCCCAGTATCAGAAGCTCTATCAGGATATCGCCATCTGGTGTGAGGCCAATAAGGAACGGCTGTTGACAGACGATGGCAAAAAGTCCGTCAATCTCATCACCGGTGAAGTGAAGTGGCGTATCCGCCCCCCGGCGGTGATTGTCAACGATCCACAGCAGGCGTTGGCCGCTTTGAAACGCTTTGGCCTCAATCAATTCATCCGTACTCGGGAAACGATTAACAAGGAGGCGATTTTGCATCAGCCGGAACAGATTAAAGGCATTGCGGGCATTGCCATACTCGAAGGTCAGGAAGATGTCATTGTCACCCCTTATGAAAAGGCGCTCGATTAACCCTCGGGCAGCATAGCGTCACGCGCCGTGCTGCCCGCCAGGAAACGCTACGCGGGGATCGCCGCCGCTTTGGCACTGCGGCTCCATACCCGGTGTGCGGCCAGCGCCTGAATAAAGCGCTCCATCATCTCGCCTTTCACCGCCCTGGCCTCGATGACGCCCTCTTCTGCCTGCTCATTCCCATGCCACAGCGACTTCAATTGCAGCGCATCACCGCTCAGACCAATGACCTTGAGGTGCTTGTAAGCCTCCAGCAGATAATGCTGGGCATCACCGCTGCCTAGCAATGCAGCGGCCGCACCGTCAGGCACCAGTACCGCATCAACGGTAATGGAAGGTGCACCGGCGAAGGTGGCATCGATATGAATCTGCGAACCGTCGCTGCCCTGCAACACGCCCTGCGTAGCCGCCAGCAATTTAGCGTGCACGCCGCGTTTTTTCAGATCTTTGAGCATGCTCAGCAGGTCATTGGATACCACACCCGCCCCCAACAACACGGCGACAACACGGCCTTTAACGCTACCGCCCGGCATGGCATACAGACTCAACGCCGGATCTTTTTGCAGGCCGTTGACCGGTTTCGGCGCTGGCGTTTTCAATACGCTGGCCGACAGGGTAATGCCCAGATTGAACGCCACCTTTTTCGCCAATGTGGTATCGATATGCGCCAGTTTTTCCACC
Source organism: Serratia odorifera (assembly GCF_900635445.1). Taxonomy (NCBI): domain Bacteria; kingdom Pseudomonadati; phylum Pseudomonadota; class Gammaproteobacteria; order Enterobacterales; family Yersiniaceae; genus Serratia; species Serratia odorifera. Next base: position 3,456,173 of record NZ_LR134117.1, on the reverse strand, counting down.
ACGCGCTGACGGATATAGGCGCGTGCCACTTTGCCCAGTTCAAACGAGAACGCATCAATGATGTGCTGCTGTTCTACCGGCGTCTGACTCAGCCAGAACAGCCGCGGCTGCGCATAATATTCCTGGAACGACTCGCTCCTTTCACGAATTTTATGCGCATCAATCCGCTCGGCGTAACTGGCAAAACCGCCGCCGCTAGCCGAGGGCGGCGTTTCTCGTGGCCAGTTATTGTTGATTGAATTCGGGCTGTAGTTGGCCGGATTGGTGTCGATATCCATCCGGTGCATGCCGTCGCGTTGCAAATTGTGATACGGGCAGGTCGGTCGGTTAATCGGTATTTCGTGGAAGTTCGGCCCACCCAGACGGCTGATCTGCGTATCGGTGTAGGAAAACAGGCGCCCTTGCAACAGCGGATCGTTAGTGAAATCAATCCCCGGCACAATATGCCCTGGGTGGAATGCCACCTGTTCGGTTTCGGCGAAGAAATTGTCAGGGTTGCGATCCAGCACCATTTTGCCGACCAGCTCTACCGGTACCAGTTCCTCCGGGATCAGCTTGGTGGCGTCCAGCAGATCAAAATCGAACTTGAACTCGTCTTCTTCCGGGATCAACTGTACTCCCAGCTGATATTCCGGGTAATCGCCGGCTTCGATAGCCTCCCACAGATCGCGGCGATGAAAATCGGCGTCCTTGCCCGCCAGTTTTTGCGCTTCGTCCCACAGTAGCGACGCTTTACCCGCCACTGGCTTCCAGTGGAAACGCACAAACGTGGCTTTGCCCTGAGCATTAACCAAGCGGAAGGTATGAATACCAAAACCTTCCATCGTCCGATAGCTGCGCGGAATACCGCGATCCGACATCGCCCAGATCACGTTATGCAGCGTTTCCGGCTGGAGCGAAACAAAATCCCAAAAACTGTCGTGGGCGCTGGCGCCCTGCGGGATTTCATTATGCGGTTCCGGTTTCACCGCATGCACGAAATCAGGAAACTTGATTGCGTCCTGAATGAAGAACACCGGCGTATTGTTGCCAACCAGATCGAATATGCCTTCCTGAGTATAAAACTTGGTGGCGAAACCGCGGATATCGCGCACCGTATCCGCCGAGCCGCGAGAGCCCTGCACCGTTGAGAAACGTACGTAAACCGGCGTTTTTTGCCCTTCATGTTGCAGGAAATCCGCTTTGCTCAGGTGCGCCAGGCTTTTATATAACTCAAAATAGCCATGCGCCGCCGAACCACGCGCATGCACAATGCGTTCTGGAATACGTTCATGGTCAAAATGCGTGATCTTCTCGCGCATGATGAAGTCTTCCAGCAGCGTCGGCCCACGCGCGCCAGCCTTCAGCGAGTTTTGATCGTCACCGATACGCGTCCCCTGGTTAGTGGTCAGCGGCTGTCGATCGTCATATTTGCGATTGATCTCTAACGCCTTGATTTTGGCACTGGCCGGCCCGGTTTTTTTCTTGCTGCCGGGCGCAGTCGGCTCTTTGCCTGGCGCGGTCGGTTTTGGGCTAGGTAAATGTGAATTATCTACCGGCGCAGTATCCCCCAAATGAATCTCATCTGCAGGATTGCCTGCCGATACTTTTTTCATTTTGGTGGTTTTATCCTGCGGTTTTGCAATAGGTTTTTTCGACATTGTTTCACCTTATCCAAACGTTGAGAAATAAAAGCCAACGCGGTTATATTCAGCCTTAAAGGGTAGACCAATATCCGTATGCACTCCAATCGGATAACGTAACGGAAAATAACGCTAACAGCACCATCACCTGACGAATAAAAAACATAAAACACCGCCACTTAGCGGCTAGGCTTCGCTATTTACCCAACTAACTGGTAATAGGCTGAAAGCACATTATAATTATTAAAAGCGCATTCATTGCGGAGGTGAAAATGCCTCGTAAATTCAAGCCATCCACGCCTCTCAGCATTGGCACGGAAATAGAACTCCAACTGATTGATATTAAAACCCTCAACCTGTCTGACAAGGCGGCGTTGATTGTCGCGGATATCAATGATAAAAAACACATTAAGCACGAATTAACGCGTTCAATGCTGGAAATCAACAGTTCGGTACATCTTCAGCTGACTGAGTTAAAACAGGAACTGGCAGCCCAGGTGCAACGTGTACGCGCCACCGCCCAGCGGCATCAGTGCGACGTCACCGGCGGCGGGCGCCACCTGTGCAATGACTGGAAAGATCAGCTGATTACCAATGCACAACGCTATAAAAAATTGGCGACGCGCTTCGGTTATATCAGCAAAATGGCCTGTGTGTTCGGCCAGCATATCCATATCGGCGTGAGCAACGGTGATGAATCGATATATTTATGCCACGCGCTAACGCCCTATTTCCCGCAACTTCTGGCACTTAGTGCATCTTCACCTTATTATCAGGGCGAAGATACGCTATTCGCCAGCTCTCGCTTCAGCGCGCAAAATTCCTTTCCCAACTATGGATGTATTGAAAAAATATATTCATGGCAGGAGTTTACTGAATATTACGACACGCTAACCTCTGCCGGCGTTATCGAAAGTATCAAGGACATCTATTGGGATGCGCGACCAAAACCGGAGCTTGGTACGGTAGAAATAAGAGTCTGTGACACGCCATTACATATTAGCCACGCGGCAAACCTGGTGGGATATTGTCGTTTAATTGCCCGTTATCTATTGAAAAATCGGCATGAAATCATCCCGGAATATAACGCGTTCTCCATGTACAACAAATTGAATGCCTGCCGTCATGGATTGCAGGCCGATTACGTCGATGCCCAAACGTTACAGCGTTGCAGCCTGGCCGAACATATCCTGACGACGCTGACCCGACTCCACCCAGAGGCCGTTGATGATGAGGAGCGCCAGTTGCTGCAAACGCTTGAACGTTTTGTCCGGCGTGGGGCCAATGATGCCGATAACATTCGCCGCTTGCTGGACAGTGGTTTAACACAGCCGGAGACCATCAAACGCATGTGCGACGCCCTGCTGGTGCCAATGAGTTAACTTTCAGCTATTGATTCCATACGCCAAAGCGTCTGTTCATTATGTGCGCTTTCCCTACAATATAGCTGAATGAAAAAACCGCACTTAACCATTATCGGGGGCACTTTATGTACAACTTTTCGCGCTATCAGGCCAAAGAACTGGCTTTGGCTTATATGAGCGGTAAACGGCATGATCTATCGCCGCAAGAATTCCTGCAACAGCTGAAAAACACCGAAAAATCATTTGACCATCTGCTCAAACACGGCTGTGAACCACGCGAGGTGCTGGTAAAAAGTTTTTAACCCGGCCAGCGCTACGCTGAATAACGGCCTGCTTTTCGCAACTCGCTAGCGTCTTTCGCCGGCGGCATGCCAAACAGCCGTGCGTATTCCCGGCTGAACTGCGACGGACTTTCATAACCCACGCTGAACGCTATGCTACCAACATCCCGCTGTTGCGCCACCAGCATATGGCGCGCCTGTTGCAGACGAATGCGCTTTTGATATTGCAATGGGCTGACACCGGTTACCGCTTTGAAGTGCCGGTGCAATGAGGATGGACTCATACCACAATCAGCCGCTAACTCAGCAATTTCAAACGGTTGTGCATAATGTTGATTGATCCATTGCGCCGCTCGATGCACCTGCCCCAGTCGGCTGTCAGGTACGGCAATTTGTCGCAACATCGCGCTCTGCTCGCCTTGCAACAGGCGGTAGAGGATTTCGCGTTCAATCAGCGGTGCCAGGGTCGAAACATCCTGTGGATGATCCAGTAACCGTAGCAGGCGTACGATCGGATCCAGCAAATCGGTGTTCAGGCTATGTACGGCGATTGCCGCGTTGGGACTTACGCCGACCGGGGCCGGCATGCCAATCGCCAGTGACGCTAATTGTGCACAATCCAATTCCAGTCCAAGGGCCAGATAGGGTTCGGTTTTGGTGGCGCAACACACCGCACCGCTCAGCGGCAGCGCCACAGAGGTAATCAGGTAATTTGCCGGATTATACTCAAACACCTTTTCCCCCAGCGAAGCGCGTTTCGCCCCTTGCGCCACAATGCAGACCATCGGCTGGTAAACCGCCGGGATCGCTGCGGTCAGACAATCGGATCGGGACAACATCACGCGAGGGATCGCCGTAATGTCGATCATCCCACGACAGTGCCTGTCGATTAAATCACCCAATTCATCAAGCTGCTGCATCTTTCTCTCCACTACGATTTGCCAGTTTTAGGCAAGAATCAGCCAGTAATTGGCACTGCCAGCCAGACGATGCCGCGCATACTGGACTCTGACTTTACAGAGAGGAACAACGTATGAGCAAGACATGGTTTATTACCGGCGCTTCCCGCGGGATCGGTGCCGAAATTGTCAAAGCGGCCCTGACGGCAGGCGATAACGTGGTGGCAGCAATGCGTAACCCCTCGCCGTCGCCCCCTGATGGCGAGCAACTGCTGACGGTCAGACTGGACGTCAGTCAGCCCGAGCAGATTACCCAGGCGCTGGCCGCCGCTAGCGCACGTTTTGGCAGGATTGATATATTAGTCAACAACGCCGGCTACGGTGAACTGGGGTTGTTCGAAGAAATTCCACCGCAGATGGCCGAGCAGCAGTTTGCCACCAATGTGTTCGGCCTGTTTAACGTCACGCGTGCCGTATTGCCACTGATGCGCGCCCAACGTGGCGGGATGATTTTTAATCTCTCGTCCATTGGCGGCATGGTCGGCGGTGCTGGCGCATCGCTGTACTGCAGCAGTAAATTTGCCGTGGAGGGATTTTCCGAATCGCTGGCGGCCGAAGTGGCGCAGTTCAACATTGCCGTTACGCTGATCGAGCCGGGCTATTTTCGCACCGACTTTCTTGATGATCGGTCGGTGCGCTTTGCCGCAGCCAGCATTGATGATTACCGTGCCCTGTCACAACAGTTCACCGACGGCATGCAACAGCGCAGCCATCGGCAAGCCGGCGACCCGAAGAAACTCGCTGATGCCATACTGCAACTCGCGGCAAGCGAACGCCCCCCGATACGCTTTCTCGCCGGCAGTGACGCGGTCGAGGTCGCGGAAAACAAAATCGCCACGCTGAGCCAGGAGCTGGCCGCCTACCGCCAGCTTTCCATCAGCACCGATGGCGAATTCTAAACGCCCCCTGCCCACCGCCTTGCGGGGCGGTGCGGCGGTTCCCCGCACAGGCTCCTGCGCGGCCAGCATCCATCGGGAAATGTTCGCCTCTGGATACGAATGTGCTTTAAATTCGCCTCTAGATACGAATTATTGACAAATTCGCCTCCAGGTGCGAATTTATTGTTCTCTGTCCCCTTGGTTCAACGCCTATGAAAGCACAACTTAGCGTTATTACCGGTGACCTGGTCAACTCGCGTCACGTCGATACCGCGCATTACATTGCGCAGTTACGCCATCTGCTCAACAAACTCCAGCAGGAAAACTGGCTACAGCATTTTGATATTTTCCGCGGTGATGCCTTCCAGGCGGAGTGTAAACCGGAACATGGCTTGCTGTTGGCGGTCTATCTGCGTGTCTCGCTAAAGGCCGGCAATGCCGAATGGGATGCGCGCATCGCCGTCGGACTCGGCAGCCGCAACGCAAGGCGCGCGGGTTATGGCAGTGCCTTCCTTAATTCTGGTAACGCCATGGACCAGATGACAAAAAGTTGCAAGCTGGCTCTGAAAATTGACAACCAGCGCGCCAACGCCATTGTCAACGATCTGCTGCCGATGCTAGATCATACCCTCAGCCGTTTGTCGCAGGCCGAAGCGCACGTCATGCAGGCACGCATGTTTGCCGACAGCAATGCGCAGGTAGCAAAAAAACTGCAAAAAGCAGCGTCCACCGTTTCTGCTACGCTAAAACGCGCGGCTTATGAAGAAACCATACGGTTCGTCGAGGCGATTAACAGGATCATTTAAGTATGGAAATCACCTACGCTCCTTTGTTGCTGTGGTTGTTGGTGGGCCATGTGATAGCCGACTTTCCGCTGCAACCGCTCAGTTGGGTGCAAGACAAGGCCAGGCATCGTGCCCGTTCGCGCTTATTGGTATTACATGCGCTGATCCATGGCGCCGTGGCAGCATGGGTGGTCGCCGCCTTTGGCGGGATCTACGGCGGCATAACGGCCGTCGGGGTGCTGGCGGCACTGATTTTTATCAGTATTAGCCACTATTTGATTGATTTAATAAAGGTCACGCTATTGAGGCAGCTTCAGCACGTCGGCGGTTTTCTGCTCGATCAGGGCCTGCACCTGTTGATGCTGCTATTGCTATGGCTGTTTGTCACGCCAAATGCCTACATGCTAACCGCCATTGCGGCGCTGCCAGTGACCGGTTGGCATATTGGGCTGTTGGCATTGGCCTATTTGCTGATTTATATGCCGATGGGGATTCTGATTGGCCAGTTTCTGGCACGCTGGACTCCACAGATGCCACCGTCGGCCAAGGCAGACGACGACTCACTGTTACGCGCCGGCAAGCAGATCGGTTATTTGGAAAGGACGCTGATCCTGACTTTTGTGCTGATCGGCCAACTACCGGCCATCGGTTTTTTACTGGCGGCCAAATCAATCTTTCGCTTTGGTGATTTACGCCAAAGTGATGACAAAATGCGTACCGAGTACGTAATGCTCGGTACGCTGTTCTCATTTACCCTGACCATCATGCTCGGGCTGTTGATCAAGGCATTATGGTAGCCGTCGGGTAACGTTCGCGGCCCTCACCGTTAGAGCCATTCGCCGAAGCGGCGAATATAAAAACGCTTCATCAACTGCGCAACAACGCAGTAGCTGACCAGCGTGGCGACCAGCCATGGGAAGTATTCCCACGGCAGCGGCTGCAGGCCAACCCAGGCGCCCAATGGCGAAAAGGGAATATAAATACCGATCGCCATCACCAATCCGGTCATCAGCAGCACCGGCAATGCTGCGGTGCTCTGGATGAACGGAATTTTCTGAGTGCGCAGCATATGCACCACCAGCGTTTGCGACAACAGCCCTTCAATGAACCAGCCGGACTGGAACAGCGCCTGATGCTCAACGCTGTTGGCAGCAAACACGAACCACATCAAGGCGTAGGTGGTGATATCGAAAATCGACGAGGTCGGCCCAATCCATAGCATAAAACGACCAATGTTCTTGGCGTCCCACTTGCGTGGCTTGCGCAGAAATTCTTTATCCATCTTGTCCCATGGCAAAGACAGCTGCGAGATGTCGTACATCAGATTCTGAATCAGCAAATGAATCGCCAGCATCGGTAAAAATGGAATAAACGCGCTGGCAACCAACACCGAGAACACATTGCCAAAATTGGAACTGGCGGTCATGTTGAGATACTTGATGATATTGCCGAAGGTTTCGCGGCCCTTGATAACGCCCTGTTCCAGTACCATCAGGTTTTTTTCCAGCAGGATGATATCCGCCGACTCTTTGGCGATATCGGTAGCGGTATCCACCGAAATACCCACATCGGCATCACGCAGCGCCGGGGCGTCGTTAATACCATCGCCCAGAAAACCGACGGTGTGGCCATTTTCCTGCAACATTTTCAATACGCGTGATTTTTGCAACGGTGTCAGCTTGGTGAACAGGGTGCGCAACTCGACTTCATGCGCCAACTGACGATCGTCCATTTGCTCGATTTCCGCCCCGGAAAGCGGCGTCCCCGGCTCCAGCCCCACATCGCGACAGATTTTGCTGGTAATCACCGGGTTGTCGCCGGTTAATACTTTCACCGCCACGCCGTTTTCCTGCAACGCCGCTATCGCCTGCTGAGCACTCTCCTTTGGCGGGTCGAGGAACGTCAGCAGTCCTTCGATCACCATATCGCACTCATCGGCTACGCTAAGCGGCAATTTACCGCCTGTTTCTCCCAGTTCGCGCGTCGCCAGCATCAAAACGCGAAAGCCGTCTTCATTATACCGAGTGGCCAGCGCCATCAGCGCCGCACGCCGCTCGTCGTCCAACGGCAAAGTCTGCTCCACCGTCCCTCACCCAGGTGGCGATCTGCAACATTTCTTCTACCGCGCCTTTGCAGATCAACAGCGGCTGCCGGTTTTCCTCGCTGACCACGATCGACAGACGACGACGAATGAAATCAAACGGCAGTTCATCCAGCTTCCGGTAACGCCCTAATGCCTCAATGCCGGGTTTGTCGCGGCCAAAACGGATCACCGCCTGATCCATCAAATTTTTCATGCCACTCTGATGGACGCTGTTCAACCAGGCCAGTTGCAGCACCTGGCCATTGCTCGCTCCCGTCGTATCCAGGTGGTGTTCCAGAATGATGCGATCTTGCGTTAGCGTACCGGTTTTGTCGGTGCATAATACGTCCATCGCACCGAAGTTCTGAATGGCGTTCAGCCGCTTGACCACTACTTTGCGCCGCGACATGGCTATGGCGCCTTTCGCCAGGTTGGAACTGACAATCATCGGTAACATTTCCGGCGTCAGGCCAACCGCAACCGCCAAGGCAAACAGTGCCGCTTCGCCCCAGTCACCTTTGGTAAACCCGTTGATCAACAGCACTACCGGCACCATCACCAGCATAAAGCGGATCAGCAGCATGCTGACGCTGTTCACCCCACGGTCAAACGCGGTTTGCGAGCGGCTGCCGACGATCGACTTCGCCAGGGAGCCAAAATAGGTTTTGCCCCCGGTTGCCACGACCACCGCCGTGGCCGTGCCGCTGGCGACGTTGGTGCCCATCAGGCAGACGTTGGCCAGTTCCAGCAATTGACTTTCGTTGGTAACGTCGGTATCGCAGGACTTTTGGCTGACGCAGCCAAGAACGTCGTACTTTTCAATCGGGATCGCTTCGCCGGTCAGGATCGCCTGGCTGATAAACAAATCGCGAGACGTCAGCAAACGTACGTCTGCGGGTACCATATCGCCGGCTGACAGCTGAATGATATCGCCCGGCACCAGTTCACGGATCGGAACCTCCATGGTCAGCGGCTGACTGCTGAAGCTGCTGCGACGCAGCACCGTCGCAGTGGTGCGCACCAGGGATTTCAGCGTCTCGGCGGCCTTGTTGGTACGGTATTCCTGCCAGAAGCGCAGCAGGCCACTGAGGGTTACCATGATCAGAATGATGATTACGCCAGTGAGATCGGTTTCTTCACCGTGCCGGGCGGGCAACCAGTAGTCGGTAAAGAAACCGATCGCCGCCAACGCCATCAGTACAAAAATAAACGGATTGTTGAATGCGCTGACCAGTTGCACCAAGGCGTGCGGCGCTTTTTCATGCGCGACCTGGTTGGCACCAAAATACCCCAACCGTTCTTGCGCATCCTCTTGCGTCAGACCGATGCGATTGCAATTTAAATTGGCCAGGGTTTGATCAAGGCTGTTTGACGCCTCTTGAGCGATGACGTAGGGCTCGCGGCCTTTATTATGACGACGAGTCTTGTGATTAATATAGGACATAACGCTATTCTCTTTATTTATTACGCGCGCAGGCTCACCCCGCCCGAATAATAGGTGTCTTACACAGAAATTGATTTTTCTTTCGCGTTATTAGCAGCGAAATTACACGCTAAAAAAACGAATTAATAACGGTTCTGGGATGATCGTCCATGACGCCTCCTTATCACCGGCTACGGTGAATAAAGCAAGATCGGCTACTCGGCAGCCTCTGCCTGGCGCTGCCGCCATTACGCCGAGCAAAACTCAGCGTCGAGGCGCAGGCTGGCCTGGAGGGAAAAGACTAAAGCGGAACAGTGCCATAATAACGTCCGAATTGGATCTCCCAATACCGCGAGGCACTGGGCAGAATGAAAATACTCGGGGATGCACGACTCAGAAAACAGGGAGGGTGCCGCCCGCCGGTTAGGCAAGCAGCAAAATCAGAAGAGATTGGTCAGCTTGCCTTATTGATGTTATCGCAACTAAAACTGTCCAATTGATTTCTCCTGTGAAATTTTGAGCGAATTATAATGACGTAAGCCAATACTGTAAAGCGTAAATTATTAAACGAAATATAAACCCGAAAAATAATTTAGCGAACTATTCCGGCCGCCGTAAATAATAGCGCAAAGCATAGCAGCCACTGTCGTCGTGGACTACGCTATGCGCATACCTTTTTTTCACCCTTGGGAGCATCCGATGAATACCCTGACGCATACGCTGCTTAGTGATATCTGGCAGAGCCTAAATAGCTGCGCCTAATACCGCTCCACTTTTGCCAGGCCATGTTTTCCTCCGGGGAATGGGCTGGCGGTTTCCATAAAATGCCGTACCTTTTTCAGCAGTTGCCACATTGAACGGCATTGATGGTTGCGCGTTATCGTGTTGTGCAACGCCTGCCATAACCGCTCAACGTGATTCACCCACGGCGAGTAAACCGGCTGATAAATCACCCTGAACTTCGGGTTCTCCTTCAGCCAGCGCTGGGTTTCCCGGCTTTTGTGGATAATGTAGTTGTCCACGATCAGCGTGATGGTTTTCGCCCGCCGGTACGTCGCTTTAAGCCGCTTCAGCAGGCTGATGAACAGCGCCGAACTTTTGCTGTTGCCGCCCACGTAGCTGACTTTGCCCGTGCCGCAGTGCAGTGCTCCGGCCAGATAGTATTTTTCGTTCTGTCCCGGCGTCACCACGCGTTTTTGCTGCCCGCGTAGCTGCCAGTCCGCACCGATTTTGGGATTAAGATGGATATCCACCTCATCTTCATAAAATACCGGATGCTCTGCGCTGCATTCGTCCAGTGCTTTGTGGATTGCCGCCATCTTTTCATCCTTATGCGGGTCACGGATACGCAGAGTTGGCGCGGCCCTGCGCCATACCATCCCGGCCGATGGCAGCCAGCGGCGAAGGGTCCCGGCATGTAACTGACATCCGGTTATCTCATTGATTTTTATTGCCAGCAATTCGGTACTCCAGCGTGAACGCTGATAGCCAAAATCACCGGGAGTGTGTTTTATCAACTCACGTAATAACGTGCAGATATGCTCAAAAGGCCAGCGACGGGAACGCCCTGCGGGGAGTGATTTGAGGCCTTCAACACCTGACTGCGTGAACCAGTTAATCCAGCGTCCGACGGAGGAACGGGCACAGCAGAGCGTTCTGGCAACGTCGATGACGCGGTCACCCCGATGTAGCATCAGCATGGCAGTCAGCCTGCGGGCATAATTTTTATCGTGCGTTTTATGGATTGCTTTCTGCATCAGGCGTCGTTCGTCACGGGGAATAGGTGCTATGATCGGCATCGCTCAGTCCGGTTAGTGATTTGGGATATTCAGCGATTGATCAGATCGCACAATCCGGACTGAGTTCCCTCAAAGTGATCTACTATTCCGCGCAGCTATTTAGGCCATACAGAAACGCCGTTCGGGCAAGTGACCGTTACGGGCGTTGGCGAGCTAAGCTCGGAGTTTCCGGTGACCGAACTCGCCACCGCCAGTTGGGCCGCTGCTGGGCTGAGTTGCGCTCGTCTGCTGCAACAGCGTTACGCCAACGTGCCACAGGTATCTGTCGATCGGCGTTTGGCGTCATTGTGGTTTGGCTGGACCCTGCGCCCCGTCGGCTGGACGCTACCGGCTGCCTGGGATCCGTTGGCCGGCGACTATGCGACCTGCGATGGCTGGATCCGCCTACATACCAATGCCCCACGGCATCGTAAGGCAGTGGAGCAGGTTTTGGGCGAGCATCCCGACAAAGGATCACTGGCAGCGAGCGTGCAAAGTTGGCAGAAGTCCTCGCTGGAGCAGGCGATCGTTGAAGCCGGCGGCTGCGCGGCGGAAATGCGCACCACCGAACAATGGCGGCAACACATACAGGGCAAAAGCGTGGCCATGGAACCACTGATCCATCAGTCGCTGCAAGCGGAAGTCGGCGCAGCGGATTGGCCGCTACCGACCGCACGGCCGTTGCAGGGGGTGCGCGTGCTGGATCTGACGCGCATTATCGCCGGCCCGGTCGCGACCCGCTTTCTCGCCGGCCTCGGAGCCGACGTTTTACGCATCGATCCCTACGGCTGGGACGAACCCGGCGCGGAGCACGAAGTGACGCTCGGCAAGCGCTGCGCCCGCTTGAATCTGCACAATACGCACGATCGAACGACCTTCGAGCAGTTGTTAAGCCAGGCCGACGTGCTGGTACACGGTTATCGCGCCGGCGCGTTGGAAAAGCTGGGCTACGACACGGAACAACGGCGCACACTGTCTCCCGGGCTGATAGATGTCTGCCTGAATGCCTATGGCTGGAGCGGCCCCTGGCGCAGCCGTCGCGGCTTCGACAGCCTGGTGCAAATGAGTTGCGGACTGGCGGCGGAAGGCATGGTCTGGAGTACCTGCGATATGCCACTGCCACTGCCGGTACAGGCATTGGATCACGCCACCGGTTATATGATGGCCGCCGCGGTGCTGGAGGGAATGTGCCAGCGGCTGGCGCGGGGCACCGGCTACAGCGCCCGGCTGTCACTGGCGAGAACCGCGCAACTGCTGTTTGACAATCCGCATCCGCAGCATCACGTGCTTTCCCCGCTGCAACCGGCACGGCTGGAGGATGAAAATCCCGAGATCGAACTGACGACGTGGGGGGCAGCGCAGCGCTTGCAGGCTCCGCTACGGTTGGATGGCACCGCGCTACAGTGGGCGCGGCCGGCGAATGCACTGGGCAGCGCAAAGGCCGAATGGCTGCGCCGCTGAATCAGCGCACCTGCTGCTGTAACCACAGCAACAGGGTCTGTACCGCCGGATTGTCGGCGGCTGATTGCGACCAGACAAAATAGAAGTCGCTGTCCTGCGGTTGCCACGCGGCGCCCAGCGCCACCAGTCGCCCCGCCGCCAGCGCGTCTTGTACCAACAGGCTTTTCACCAGCGCGATGCCAAATCCCTGCTCGGCGGCACGGATCAACAGACCGGCGTCGTTGAACGACGCCAGCGCGGGGCCTGGCTCGGCCAACCCCTGCGCCTGAAACCAGCCGCGCCACGGCGTGACATCGTGTTCCAACAGCGGCAGCGTTTCCGCCCCCTGCTGCAAAGCCGATTGCCATTGTTGCGCCAGTAGCGGGGTCGCCACCGGCAGCACTTCACCGGCGGCAATCCACTGCGCGTGGACTCCCGGCCACTGCCCTTTGCCGATGCGGATCGCACCGTCAAAACCCTGCTGCGCCAGATCCTGTACCACCAGCGACGCATCGATATCCAGCACAATATCCGCATGCGTCTGGCGGAAAACATGCAGGCGCGGCAACAGCCAGTAATGCGCAAACGACGGCAGCACGCTGATACGTAACGTTTGGCTGGCGGCAATGCGCCGCACCCGCGTGACGCCGTGTTGCAGAGCCTGCAACGCCGGTTCCGCAATCGCCAGCAGCTCTCGGCCGGCGGCGTTCAGCCGTATGCCGCGCCCAAGGCGGTCAAACAGCGGACAGCCCAACGCGTGCTCAAGTTGCTGGATCTGCTGGCTGACCGCGCCGTGCGTCAAATGAATCTGTTGCGCCGTAGCGCGCAGGTTTTCCAGCCGAGCGGCAATAACGAACGTCGGCAGCAGGTGCAACGGTAATCGCTCATTCACATTGGTTAGCCTTTCTATCCAAAACAGGTATTTTTTATCGATTATCGACGGCTGGCAATAGCGATAAGCTCTTTCTATCATTTTTATCAGGAGAAACGCCATGCACCCGGTTTTGCAACAGGATTTAACCCAGTTACCGCTGATACTTGAACGTACCCGCCAGTGGTCGGAAGATTTTCTGTCCAGTCTGAGCGAACGCTCAGTCTGCCCGCCAATGGCGAGCCAGCAGGTAAACAATGACGATCGGCTTCTGGCAGAAGATGGCGACGGCGCGCTCGCCGCTCTGGAGCACTTTTGGCACCATTATGCCGACGGCATTTCCGCCAGCGCCGGGCCGCGCTATTTCGGTTTTGTCACCGGCGGCGGGACGCCGGCCGCATTGGCCGCCGACTGGTTGGTTAGCGTTATCGACCAGAATAGCCTGCTCAGCCATGACACCGTTGCGGCAGCGATAGAACTGGCAACGGTGGAACAATTAAAATCACTGCTCGGCCTGCCGGCAGCATTCAATGGCAGTTTTGTCAGCGGCGCCACCATGGCCAATTTTACCGGCCTGGCCATCGGCCGCCAATGGCTCGGTTTACAACGCGGCATCGACGTCGCCGAACAGGGCGTAGCAGCTCTGGGACCGATCCGCGTGCTGTCAGCCAACCCGCATTCCAGCAGCGTGAAAGCACTCAGCATGCTGGGCATCGGCCGAGAAGCGCTGAAAATCGTCGGCACGTTGCCGAACGCCGAAGCCATCGACGTTGATGCGCTGGCCCGCTGCCTGGCCGAACAGCCTGATATGCCGACGCTGGTGTTGGCCAGTGCCGGCACGGTGAACACCGTCGCCTACGATAACCTGCCGCAGTTGCTGGCGCTGCGTGAACGTTATCCGTTCTGGCTGCACGTGGATGCGGCCTTCGGCGGCGTGGCGGCCTGTTCTCCCGAATTTGCCTCGTTGCTGGAGGGCTGGCAGCAGGCAGACTCCATTACCGTAGATGCCCATAAGTGGCTTAACGTGCCGTATGACAGCGCCATTCAATTTACCCGCCATCTGGCATTGCAGATGCAGGTGTTTCAAAACCATTCATCGTATCTGGAAGCGCCAACCTTGCGCCCGGACAATTACCTGCATCTAACGCCAGAAAACTCACGCCGCTTTCGCGCCCTGCCGCTGTGGATGGCGTTGAAGGCCTACGGCCGCAGCGGCATGCGCGATATGGTGGAACGCAACGTGAAGCTGGCACGGCAGTTGGGTGCCGAACTGGCGGCCAGCGAAGGGTTCCGCCTGCTGGCGCCGGTAAATCTTAACGTGGTGTGTTTTGCACTCGAGGGCGTCAACGGCGACGCGCTAGCGGCCCGAGATGGTTTTCTTGAACGTCTGGATCAGCAGGGCGTGGTGCGCTGTACCCCGACCCTGTTTGACGGTCAGGCCGGGATACGCGCCGCGCTGGTCAACTGGATGACGCAAGAACAGGATATTACGCTCGCGCTGAACTCGCTGCGTGCCTGTCGACAGGAAGCCGGTTAATCACCCAGGCCAGTCGCCCCCTTGCGATACTGCAACGGCGTCTGGCCAAGCATTTTCTTAAAACAGCTGATGAAGTACGGTGCATCGGCAAACCCCACCGCAGCGGCGATTTGACCGATGGCAAGATCGCTGCTGCGCAACAGTTCGCAGGCCCGCTTGACGCGACGCGTCAACAGATATTCCTGAATGGTGCTGCCGGTTTCACGGCTGAACAACCGCGACAGGTAGCTTTTTGAGCGCCCCAGATCTGCCGCCAGATGCGCCAGAGAAAACTTATGCTGATAGTTTTCTTCCACCCACTGCATGATACGCGCCGGACTTCCCTGAGAGATTTTCAGCGCTTCGCCTTCTTTTTCCGGCAGAAACGCCATCATTTCCAGCGCCAGGAATGCCACATCCTCCAACTGATGGCTACCCGTCAGGTAGCGCTGATTAAAGCGATCCAGAACGGTTTCCACCTGCAGCTGGCAATCAGCCAGATCGCAGATAAATGCATTACTCTGGCTGTAGCACAACCGCTGGAACTGCGCGCGCCGCTGGGGAAAAGGCTGCAAGAAGTGTTCGATCACCGTGTGCTCGAGATGTAGCGTGGTACGGTGATAGTGATTAGCGTCGTTTTGCTCGACAAACACCTTATGCAGTTTGAACGGCGGGAAGATAAACAGCCGTCCAGGCCGCAGCGTGTACTGCTGGTTATCGACGATCGCAATGCCGTATCCCCGGCTGACAAACAGCATTTCCAGACACTGATGCCAATGAAAATAGTTGGCGCTACCGCTGTTCATGCGGTTAAAGCTGATAAAGCGTTCGTTCAGCGCAATGCGCTCCAGATAGTTTTGCCCAGCCATATGCCCCACCACAACCGTTTAATATTTTCCCCGCGTTTTTTGCAATTTAAGGCCTTTTTCGCCGTTTTTTTCAACGTTGGTTTTAAATAAAAGGCAATTTTGTGACCGCCATAACAATTGAAACGCAGTTTTAATTTATATTTCTTCCGCAAGTCAGTTCGCAAAAACATGCGGTCATCGCCGATTAACCCACTGATACACCAATGGATTTGGAGAATATCATGCATCACAGATCCGATCATTGTCCTAACCCGCTGGCAACGCGTAGCGATATGCAACGCGCGGCGAAGCAACTGCTGGCTGCGGTAACGCCCTACTGTTCAGCGGGGCAAAGCGGCATTGCACTGGGTAACTTTACCGCGCATTACGGTGCCAAAGTGGCGGAAATGGAGGGACTGTCACGCATGCTGTGGGGCATTTTCCCTCTGCTGGCCGGTGGCGATGAACTGGATGATTGGGAATTTTATCGCAGCGCGATGGTTAACGGCAGTGACCCACAGCACGCGGCTTATTGGGGCGATATCGCCGAGTTCGACCAGCGGGTGGTGGAAATGGCGGCGTTTGGCGTCGGGTTGGCGTTGATGAAAGGCCGGCTGTTGTCTCAGTTCAACAGCCCCCAGCAACAGAACCTGATCGCCTGGTTGCAGCAAAGCGCGACGGCGATAATTCCGAACAACAACTGGAACTACTTCCCCATTATGGTGCAAATGGGCTTTAAGCAAGCCGGTTTGCCCTACGATGCCACGCTGATCGCTGCCCAGTTCGACAAAATGGAAGCGTATTATCTTGGCGGTGGCTGGTATGCCGACGGACCGGGACGCCCGCGCGATTATTATATTTCGATGGCATTCCATTACTACGGCTTGCTGTATGCCGCGCTGATGGCCGATGTCGATCCACAGCGCGCCCAGTGTCTGCGTGAACGCGCGCGTTGCTTTGCCGAGGACTTTATTTACCTGTTTGCCGCCGACGGCTCTGCGGTGCCGTTCGGCCGCAGCCTGACCTACCGTTTTGCCGAGGCGGCCTTCTGGAGTGCGGTGGCATTTGCCGAACTTGACGTTTTCGACATGGGAACGGTGAAGGGGCTGATTCTACGCCATCTGCGCTGGTGGCTGGCACAGCCTATTTTTGATCGCGACGGCGTACTGAGCGTCGGTTATGCCTATCCCAATCTGGCCATAGCCGAGGACTACAACGCGCCGGGATCGCCATACTGGGCCTGCAAACTGTTTCTGGTGCTGGCACTGCCAGCACAGCACGCCTTTTGGCAAGCCACAGAGCGGCCATTACCCCGGCTGGCACGCCAGCGCAGCATTCCACAGGCCGCCCAGATCCTGGTACACGACGCCGAGGCAGAACACGTTTACATGCTGACCTCCGGCCAGCTGGAGCTGAACAATTACGTCAATACCGAAGCCAAGTACACCAAGTTTGCCTATTCCAACCTGTTTGGCTTCACCATTGAACGCGGCCGTTACGCGCTCAACCACGCGGCCGGCGATTCCATGTTGCTGCTGGCAGAACAGGACGGCTACTACCGTGGTCGACGAGAGTGCAGCGCGGTAGCAACCCATGCGGATTACATCGTCAGCCACTGGAGGCCGTGGCACGACGTCGCCATTACCACCTGGCTGGTTGCCTGTGGTGACTGGCACCTGCGGGTTCACCACATTAACAGCGCGCGCACGCTGCACAGCGCAGAAGGCGGCTTTGCCGTGCCCTATCGCCGCACGACGCCGTGCCACTGCGCCGACGGCATCAGCAGCATCGACGACGTTGATGGGTTCAGTACGCTGCACGATCTCGGCCCGCTGGGGCATCGAACCGCCACCACCGTCATCACACCGCCCAACAGTAATATTCTGTTCGCCGAAACCGCAGCCATTCCGACACTGGTTCATACGCTGATGCCGGGCGAACACTGGCTGGTTTGCGCCGCCGCCGCCCATCGCCACGCCGCCCGGCTGCGCGATGCGCAACCGGGTTGCCATATTGACGAAACCCAGATCGTCGTAACCACGCCACAACGCACGCTGACCATAGCGCGTTAACCATAACAATACACATCTGCTCTACAGGAGTTGATATGAATGCCCTCACCACGCCGACCAAATCGGCTTATTACAAGATGAGCAGTTTTATTTTCCTGTATTTTTTCACCTGGTCGGCCAGCTTCGGACTGTATGCGCTGTGGCTGGCTCAAAAAGCCGGACTGGACAGCGTTACCATCGGCAGCGTGTTTGCCGTCAACGGCATTTTTGCGGTGATCATGAAGCCGGTTTACGGCTACATCATGGATAAAATCGGCATGAGTAAAAATCTGCTGTATTTCGTGGTGTTGACCTCGGTCTTGATGGCGCCGTTTTTCATTTATGTCTATCAACCGCTGCTCGCCAGCCACACGCCGATCGGTATCATCATCGGTGCGTTGTATCTCAGCCTCGGCTGGTACGCCGGGGTGGCGGCATCGGAATCCTACGCCGATCGCTTCAGCCGGCTGTATGGGCTGGAGTTCGGCCAGATACGCATGTGGGGATCGCTGGGCTGGGCATTGGCCGCATCGTTTTCCGGTCTGCTGTTCAATATCTCGCCGGCGATGAATTTCATGCTCAGCAGCGCGACCTCGCTGCTGATGCTGGCGGTGCTGCTCAGTTTGCGTATCGGCGAAGCGCAATTGCGCAATAACGATGTCATCGCGCAAGAAAAAATCGTCTTTGCCGACGTCATCATGCTGCTGAAGAACCGCAAGTTCTGGATGTTCAGTCTGTACGTCGCCGGCGTCGCCTGGATGATGTTTATCGCCGAACAACAGTTTCCGCGCTATTTCGTTTCTTTCTTTGACAGCCAGGCGCAGGGCAATGCCATGTACGGCTATCTGAGCACCGTACAGTCCGGCCTCGAATTCCTGATGATGATGGCAATCCCGTTTCTGGTTAACCATTTCGGTGCCAAAAAAGGATTGCTGTTTACCGGTGTGCTGGTCGGCGCACGCCTGATCGCCTCCGGCCTGACCAGCGATCCGATCGTGATTTCGATTATCAAACCGTTTTACGGCATGGAAATTTCGATGCTGCTGATTTCGGTATTCAAATACATTGCCGAACACTTCAGCAAGCGCGTCAATGCCACCATGTACCTGCTGGGCTATCAGGCGATGATCTACGTCGGTTCGATCGTCATCGCACCGCCAGCCGGCTATCTGTATGACCGCATCGGTTTTGAGCACACCTATCTGATCATGGGCTGTATCGCCCTGCTGTTCACCGGCGTTTCAGCGTTTACGCTGTCCAGTTGCCAAAGCAAACGGCCGGTACGTGCAGCGCCGTCGCTGGCGAAGAACGCCGATCTCACCACATTGAAACGATAATCTGCCGTAAAAGGAAAACCAGCATGTCCGTATCCGTCACTCATGAAAAGTTGCGTCCCATTGAACTGCATCAACTTGACCGCGCCGCGCTAACACAGCGCTTAAATGCGGCTCGGCACCGCGTGCTGAACAAAATCGATCGCAATATGGCGCGTTTTGGCGAACGTTTTCCCGGAGAAACCTGTATCGATGGCCGTTATCCGCTGACGGAAAACGTCGAATGGACCACCAGCTTCTGGACTGGTCAGCTATGGCTGGCGTTCGAACTGACCGGCGATGACAAATATCGCCGTGCCGCCGAGGTTAACGTGCTGTCGTTTGGCGAACGCATCACCCGCCGTCAGGATACCGCTACTCACGATCTGGGATTTCTGTATACGTTGTCGTGCGTCAGCGCCTGGCGGCTGACCGGTAACCGCCCGGCGCGCGGCTTTTCGCTACTGGCCGCAGAAGCCTTGCTGGAACGCTACAATCCTCAGGCCGGCATTATCCAGGCCTGGGGCGACCTGCACGATCCCGAACAGGCCGGACGCATGATCATCGACTGCAATATGAACCTGCCGCTGCTGTACTGGGCAAGCGAGCAGACCGGCGATCCACGCTTTGCCGATGCCGCCCGTCGCCATGCAGCCCAGGCGGCGCGTTACATCGTGCGGCCGGATGCCTCCACCTATCACACCTACTATATGGATACCGTCACCGGGGAGCCGCGTTACGGTAATACCCACCAGGGCTACGCCGATGATTCCTGTTGGTCACGCGGCCAGGCCTGGGGGATTTACGGTTTCCTGCTGAGCTTCGCCTACAGCGGTGAACGCCAGATGGTCGATCTGGCCAAGCGGCTGGCAAATTACTTCATCAACCGCTTACCGCAAGATGAGGTGTGTCATTGGGATCTGGCACTGCTGGGCACCGATCAGCCGCGCGACAGTTCGGCGGCGGCCATTGCAGTGTGCGGCCTGCTGGAACTGGTCAGTCAGTTACCGCTGCTGGACGCCGAGCGCGCCAGCTATGAAGAAATGGCGTTGCGCATCATGGCATCACTGACCGAGAACTATCTGGCACAGGACGACGAACCCATCGACGGGCTGCTGAAGCATTCGGTATACCATATGGCCAGCGGCAAAGGCGTTGATGAGTGCTGCAGCTGGGGGGGACTACTTCTATCTGGAAGCCCTGACGCGGCTGACGCAGAGCTGGAAACGCTATTGGTAGCCGAGCCTGCCCCTGAACGCATCATGCACGCTAGCCGGCCGGTATCCTTCTTGCTGAGGGATACCGGCAACCCGCTACGACAACAGTTCAGAAAAACCAATTAATCCACAGGTTCCTCGCGGCTGACACCGCACGCTGACGGCGAAAAAAGGCTATCCGCCCGTTACACTTTAATGATATGTAACGTCACCAAGGCGAAATGTTACGCAGATGTGTTACGAAAGAAACATTAATGATAACAAAGGAAAAGGTTATCATTATCATGCACAAATCATATCGTCATTAATTTAATGATATATAAGACTTTTCTGGTAGAACCCGGATAAACCCCACCCTAAATCGCTGGAAAAATCACCAAAAAAGCGATAAAAAAACAACACATGAATTTTTTTTAAGAATTTTCTTAGCAATCTGAAATTTAATTTCGTGACATGATAAACAGAATCAATGAGAGAGCGAGTGCGTGTCGATCGCTCAAGCCTGGATTGTCGGTCTTTATGCCAGGCCAAGGCCGCAGCAGGTTTGACTGACTTAAGCCAAACTTATGGATCATGCTGATTGATAAGCTAAGTCAGAAAATGTCATTGAGCCGTTTCGCTTTTGTTGATAGAACATTCTTAATTAGTACATTTTGTTTTTTTTGCCTTTTGGCTTTTAGGCTTTTACTCATTATTACCGCGGTAAAACGGATTTAAGTGGGGGTGCGATATGCCAACGATCATCATGGACTCATGCAGCTATACGCGGCTGGGTCTTACCGACTACCTGACGACGCATGGAGTCAAGAAACGTCATATAAACGCTATTACGGACATAGCCAGCCTGCATGAAAAATGCAGCCGGCTGAAACCCAGCCTGGTGTTTATTAACGAAGACTGTTTCATCCATGAAGCCAACGCCACAGAACGAATAAAGCGGGTGATTTCTCTTAACCCCGATACGTTATTCTTCATCTTTATGGCCATTACCAACGTACATTTTGACGATTATTTATATGTTCGTAAAAATGTCATCATTTCGTCAAAATCGATCAAGCCAGAGACCATGAATCAGCTGCTGGGTCACTATCTTGAACGCAAGGCACCACGGGCAGAGAAGGTCAACCTCGACCAGACGCCGGTTACCCTTAGCCAAACGGAATCAAATATGTTGCGTATGTGGATGTCCGGACAGGGGACCATCCAGATATCCGACCAGATGCAAATTAAAGCAAAAACGGTGTCATCCCATAAAGGAAATATCAAAAGGAAGATAAAAACGCACAACAAGCAGATTATTTATCACGTTGTTCGTTTAACTGACACGCTGACCAGTGGAATATTTGTAAATAGCCGCTAACATGCGGATAAATATCATGGTCATCCACATCCGGCGGAGTTATTAGCCGCCTCTAGCGCGACGGGCCCTATTTATCCCGTGCCAATCAGTTTATCCGCTGCAACATAAATGATGCAGCGGATAAACGGTACCTGGCGTTAAACCACCGTTATCGGATAAACCAGCGGGAATATGCGGTTAAGCGCAGTGATGATCACGGGTTAACATTATTACCCGGAAAAATCATTTAACCCCCTGCAACTGGCTACGCCTGCCGAGAGATTATTGATTCGCTGCGCTACGCGGTTCAACAAAGGTACCGTCACGACTGTCAATCTCGTTAAAGAACCAGACGCCGGTCGGATACTCTTCCAGCGCCACCAGATACATGGTGCCTTCATTAAACGCTTCTACCGCCAGGATAACCCCTTCACGCCGTGGCCCGCCGTCGGTTTAACCGTCACCAAATCGTTTACTTTCATCGTTGACCTCATCATGTGTTTCTCTAGTCAGTGTATTACACAACGTGACAACAAACACGGTGCGACGCCTCTCCCACTGCGGCCAACGGCCACAGCCCCCAACCGCCGGCACTTTTTCGCTTCCTTAACGTTTTGCCCGCAGAATCCTGCACGCCTAACGGTTAGTCTATTCACAGATGGTCCCCCCCCCAGAGGAACATCTGCAAATGAAGTAACAAGGAACTTTCGCCCGCAGACATGCGGGCTTTTTTTTGCTTTTGCCAAATTACAGGCACAAAAAAACCCGCCTTGGCGGGTTTTTATCAATCAGCAAAAAGCCGATTAGATAGCGGTAACGTTAGCCGCTGATGGACCTTTAGCGCCGTTCTCGATAGAGAACTGAACGTTCTGGCCTTCAGCCAGGGTCTTGAAGCCTTGATCCTGGATAGCAGAGAAGTGTACGAACACGTCTTTGCTGCCGTCAGCAGGAGTGATGAAACCAAAACCTTTAGACTCGTTGAACCACTTCACTTGACCTTTGATCATGTTAGACATGTCTATTTCCTTCAATATTAAATGTAAGCCACCATGGGCATGTTATAGCCGGTCATCAGTTACTTATGGAGGCACTAGAAAGGAAATTCGTCATAGAAGGGTTATCAGGGATAACGCTTTAAATTTGAACTACTTTACTCAAAATGTCGTGCATAAATAGGTCTGTACCACAGGCCGGGAATCATTAACTCATGATGGGCGATCAATAGCAACTGTTTTCGTCGCTAAAAACGCTAAATGGGGATAAACGCTCACGTTTCAGCCCTGCGCGCCGCTTTTATCACCGATGTGCCGATATTTCACTCTCCGCCCGCACCGCCATTTGCCAGCGTGTATCATCTCAGACAGGAGAGCCGACAGCGGCTTTAGGAGTTCGCCTATATTCCCTGCCGCTCGGCGTTCTTACAATTCCTGCCAGTTCACCACTCCTCCTGGTGCTGGACTCTACAAGCTGTGTTGCATATTTAGGCGCCTTTATCGGCGCTTTTTTTATCGCTGCAGATCGCACCATAGCCAACGCAACGGCAGTTACAGAATGCTCTCATTGCGATGGAATGTGATAACTGTCACAACTATGCCGCTCAAACCCGTCCTAACGGAGGTACTCCCATGGCGAGCACTTATTTATTGGTTTTGGCCATACTGGCTGCCGTTTCTGGATATGCGCTGTATAAGCACTTCAAATCCGTCAAAAAAAGCAAGCTGATTCGTCCGGACGTCTGATCGCGTCCACCGGTGCCGGGGGCTTCCCCGGCTATCTGCGTTGCCCTTTTCGCCTTCACTGTCACTTTTCTATCACAAAAATGTCACAATATGGCCATATGATGGTCGGTGGTTATCCTCACTGGCTTACACCAAGGATTTCGCCCATGACAACCATTAAAGCGGTAAATCACCAGGAAGCGGAAAGGCTAATCCGCGCAGGGACAGCAAAAAAAATAGAATTAGCCTATGACATCGGTAGCGACGACTTTTTTAAACTCGCCAGCTTATGGTGTGATAAAGGGGCAAAAATCTCCAAAGGCAAAGAACACTTTATCGTCTCTCTGAAAGGTTTTCGCATTCCCCCGAACGACTAATCCCCGTGCCGCCCTTTGCGGCGGCTCCTCTTTACGCCCTTTGTCCGCTGGCGTCTTATTCTGTCTGTCTCACCAAACCTGCACCGATCGCCCTGGCATGCGTATGTGACTGTTCCACTCTCTGTTGCATCACCAAACCTGCACCGATCGCCCTGGCATGCGTATGTGACCGTTCCACTCTCTGTTGCATCACCAAACCTGCACCGATCGCCCTGGCATGCGTATGTAACCGTTCCGCTCTCTGTTGCATCACCAAACCTGCACCGATCGCCCTTTCAGTCATATGCGCGCTTTGCAATTTCTGTAGCATAACCAATGGGATTTATACGGTCGCTTACCTACACTGGTAGAGATGATCGAGCATTTGATGAGGAGAAGCGCATGCCCGCAATGACACTACCGAAGCACATGAAAGCAATTGAAATTGCCCAGCCCGGCGAGCCGGAGGTGCTGGTGGTAACGCAACGACCGCTGCCGGAACTGGCGCAGGGCGAAATTCTGGTCAAGGTCGCGGCAGCCGGGGTAAATCGCCCGGACGTATTGCAGCGTCGGGGTCAATACGCACCGCCTCCGGGTGCATCGGATATTCCGGGGCTGGAAATTGCCGGCGAAGTGGTCGCCGTCGGTGCCGGGGTGCAGCATTACGCCATTGGTGACCGCGTTTGCGCGCTGATCGCCGGCGGTGGTTATGCCGAATACTGCAAGGTACACGAAAGCAATGCCCTGCCGGTCCCCAAGGGTTTCAGCCTGGTAGAGGCCGCCGCCATACCGGAAACGTTCTTCACCGTGTGGGTTAACGTATTCCAGCGCGGCCATCTGAAAGCCGGCGAAACGGTGCTGATCCACGGCGGCACCTCCGGTATCGGCACCGTTGCCACCCTGCTGGCCAAGGCATTCTGCGCACGGGTCATGACCACCGTCGGTTCCGAGGAAAAACGTCAAGCCAGCCTGGCGCTCGGTGCAGACGTTGCAATCAACTACCGTACGGAAGATTTTGTCGAACAAACCCTGCAGGCCACTAATGGCAAAGGCGCCGAGGTGATTGTCGACCTGATTGCCGGTGATTACCTGGCCAAAAACTATCAGGCCGCCGCCATGGATGGGCGCATCGTGCAGATCGGCACGCAGAACGGCGTGGTGAAGGAATTGAATTTGATGCCGATGTTGATCAAGCGCCTGACGCATACCGGCTCGACGCTACGCGCGCGCAGCGTCGAAGATAAAGCGCAGATCGCCGCCGATTTGCAGCAGAAGGTCTGGCCGTTGCTGGAGCGCGGAGCGCTCAAGCCACAAATATTCAAAACCTTCCCGCTGGAACAGGCGGCCGCTGCGCACGCGCTGATGGAGTCCAGCGCGCACATCGGCAAAATCATGCTGACGCAATAAATCTGCCTTGCCCCGCCGCAACGGCGGGGCTTAGCCACTAGGCGGCCGGCGCATGCACGTCGTCCGGATCGCTGTCGGTGCTGGCCAGCTTTTCTTGCGCCAGCGCCTCATCCTGACCGTCTTTTTCCAGACTTTCCTGCTGCGCGCCCTGCTTCGGCGCATACACCAGTTCCGCCATGATCGGGAAGTGGTCAGAGCCGATATCCGGCAAACGCCGCAGGCTGCCCAAAATAAAGTCATCGCTGTGAAACACGTGATCCAGCGGCCAGCGCAGGAACGGATAGCCTGAATGGAAGGTACTGAACATCCCGCGACCGCGGCGCGGATCCAGCAGGCCGCTGACCTTCAGAAACAGCCGGGTGGTGGTCGACCATGCCACGTCATTCAAGTCACCGGTCACGATCACCGGCAGCTTGGCATCTACCACGCTTTTACCGACCAACACCAGTTCAGCGTCACGATCTTCCGATTCGTCATTTTCCGTCGGGCTCGGCGGCATCGGGTGCACGCAATGCAAGCGCACTGCCGGGCCATCAGGCAGTTGTACCAGCATGTGCATCGATGGGATCTCTTTGTCCACCAGATACTGGATTTCGGCATCGCTGAGCGGCAGACGAGAATAAACGTGCATGCCGTACAGATTGTCCTGCGGGCAGGCTAGTCGGTACGGGTAATCCCGTTCCAGCGGTGCCAGCTGCGTTTCCCACCAGGCGTCGGTTTCCACTGCCACCAGCACGTCGGGACGCTCCGCTGCCACCAATGCCAGCAGTTTGTCCGCATGGCGGTTTGGCGTCAGCACGTTGGACACCAGGATCCGCAGGCGCGGCTTGGACTGATAGCCGGTATAATCCAGCACTTGCGGCTTACTCAGCGCGGTGTAGGGGTAAATCCACACGGCCTGGTAAATCACGCAGGCGAGGTTAACCGCCATCAGCGTCCACACCAACGGTGACGACAAGGGCAAGAACAGCAGATTGGCCAGCAGCACCAGTAACGACAGCGCCAGTATCTGCAAGCGCGGAAAATCCCATACCCGAATCCACCAGGCAGGGTGCTTTGACATCGGCGCAACGGTTACCAGCGCCAATAATAGCGTCAGTGTGGCGGTAATCCCTATCACATAACGGTCCTCATGGATGGTTCGGCGCAGAGCCAGTCCCCCCTGCTCTGGCCGCCGCATAACGTAGCGGCAGCCAAAGATTGCCATAAAACCCGCCCTGGCTGCCAGCAACCGTTATGGAATTATCTTACGGCGCCGAAATTCATCGAACAACGCAAAGAACATGCTGTCGGTTGCAACAAATTGATGAAACCCCAAACGCCGTGCCTTGCTGCCATCGGCGAACATGTCGTAGTCCCAGGAAAACACGAAATCGACAAA
Organism: Serratia odorifera; assembly: GCF_900635445.1. NCBI lineage: Bacteria > Pseudomonadati > Pseudomonadota > Gammaproteobacteria > Enterobacterales > Yersiniaceae > Serratia > Serratia odorifera. The sequence continues at coordinate 3,429,543 of NZ_LR134117.1, read as the reverse complement.
CGGCCAACTCGCCACCTGCCGATAATCCGTCTCGGCCAACTGATGCTGAAGCGCCATATCGCCCCACAACGTTGCCTTGTCCGCCATCATCTGCGTTAACGGCATCGGCAGTGGCGGCGCGACCGGCAGCGCAAAATAGTCGGCAATTTTCGGCCACATTTCGCTCCAGCGGAACAGATCGCCGTTATTGATATTGAACGCCTGGTTCGCCGCCTGCGGTTCGGTGGCCGCCCACAGCGTCGCGTTAGCCAGCAATCCGGCGTCGGTCATTTCCAACAGGCTATGATAGGCGCCCGGCTTGCCGGGAAAACGTAGCGGCAGGTTCAGCGCTTTGCTGATCGAGGCATACACCGCAATCGACAGCGCCAGATTCATCGGATTACCCAGGGAAAAACCGCCCACAACGCTCGGGCGAATCGCCGACCACTGCCAACGTTTGCCCTGCTGTCGCTGCTGCAGATAATACTGTTGATCGAGATTAAACTCCGGCGGCATGTGGCCGGCATCGCTTTCCCGCGCCGGGGTTTTAAACGGCCCCAGATGCGCGCCGTATACCTTGTAGCCCTGCATCAGGCTGATGTGCTGCAAGCCTGTGGCGCCAGGCTCTACTGCCTCCACCACGTTCTGCAACATGGCCAGATTCGGCGCCACCAGGCTGGCCCAATCCGGCGCGTCCTGGTAAGCGGCATAAAAGATATGCGTCACCTGCGTCAACGGCTGCAAGGCCTGGCGCGTCGCCTGCGCATCCAGTAAATCCACCGCCAGATAGCGCACGCCGGGACACGCCTGTCCACCGCGACGCGAAACGCCGATCACCTGCCAGCGCTGCTGTGCCAGGTGTTCAATCAATTTGGCGCCGATAACGCCATTGGCGCCAATTACTAATGCCAGCCGTTGGTTTTGCATATTGCTTCTCCGCCATCAAAGTGAAGCCTCAGCATGATTGATGCAGAAATGTTGCGGTAGAGGGGGAAAGGCACTAACACTTATAAGAAAATACTATTAATGGAAATCAGATGGACAAACTGAACGCCATGTACACCTTTGTGCGGGTGGTAGAACTCGGCAGCCTGTCAGCGGCGGCACGCAGCCTGCAACTGTCGCAACCGGCGGTCAGCCAGCAGATCGTCAGCCTGGAGCAGCAGCTCGGTACGCTACTGCTGTTTCGGACCACCCGCAGCGTCACTGCGACCGAGGCCGGCCAGCGTTATTATCAACAGATAAAGCCGATTCTGGCTGCGGTAGTTGAGGTCGAAGACGCGCTGCACGGCCTGAGCCAACGGCTGCAGGGCAATCTGCGCGTGCATGCGCCAAGCGGTTTTGGTCAGGCGCATATCGCGCCATTGGCGGTGGCGTTTCAACAGCTGCATCCCGAATTGCGCATTGAACTGCTGCTGGATGACCGGCTGGCAGACGTCAGCGCTGAGGGCATCGACGTTGCAATCCGCTTTGGCGAGCTGCATGCACCGGGTACGGTGGCGCGCCGTTTGGGCTCCATGCAGCGTATGCTGGTTGCCGCGCCGCGTTATCTCGCCACGCAGGGTACGCCGCAATCGCCACAGGAACTCAGCCAGCATCCGCACGTTCGATTCAGTGGGGCGGCCATTGACGACACGCTGACGTTGATCGGTCCGCAGGGTGCGACGCTGATCCCGCTGCGCCCGGTATTCCGCGCCAATAACTCGTTTGCCTTGCTGGCCGCCCTCGAAGGTGGACTGGGCATCGGCGGCGCGCAACGGCCGCTGATTGGTCGGCAACTGGCGCAGGGTAGCCTGGTGCGAGTTCTGGAGGAGTATCATTATCCGCCGATGGCGCTGCACGCGGTCTACCCGGCGGCACGTTTTATTCCGGCCAAAGTGCGTGCCTGGGTGGATTATCTGGCACGATCGCTGGAGAGTGTCGACGGGATGGAGGTCGGTAATGCCTCCGGCGAGAAACCGGAGGCATAAGGCTTAGCTGAACAGTTTGCCTACGTAATTGGCCAGTTCGTCCTGCTTGACTTCACCGTTTGGCGAAGCTTTGTCGGTCAGCGCCGGCAGCAGTTGCGCAAGGGTATCGGAAGCCTGGGTCTGATCAACCCCCAGCTTCTCCGCCAGTTGCGCGATCGCATCGCTGCCCAACGCCTGCTGCACGTGATCGCCACTGATCGACTGGTTGTCACCGTTGCCGAGCCACGAACCGACAATGTCGCCCAGTTGTCCCTGTTGCAGTTTAGTCACGATCGCCTGCAGACCGCCCTGTTGCTCGACCCATTGCAGAATGGCGGCGATATCGATGCCGCCCTTACCGCCATTACCCAGCGCGCCGCCAAGAACATTGCCCAGCACGCCGCCTAATGCGCCATCTAATAACCCCATGGTATTCCCCTTTTCCGATCGTCGATGCTCAGCGCACGATCGTCACCTGTGTTTAAACGAAAAAGGGCCGCCGCGGCGACCCTCGTTGATCAGCCCCTGATTAGCTTCTGATCTTTCTGTAGACAAAAAGCACCACCAAGGCACCGATTACAGCCACAACGAAGCTGCCCAGGTTAAAGCCATCGACGCGTCCCATACCGAACAGGGTACTGATCCAACCGCCGACAACCGCACCAATAACCCCGAGGATGACGGTCATGATAAAGCCGCCACCGTCCTTGCCCGGCATGATCCACTTAGCCAGGATACCGGCGATTAAACCAAAAATGATCCAGGAAATGATGCCCATTTGTACTCTCCCTATTTACTTTTTGCCTAAAAGAAAACCTATCACCAAGCCGACAACGGCTCCGGCGCCAACCCCAGCCCACGGGTTGTCCTTAATATAACTACAGGACTGATCGGCAGCATCCTTCAGGCTGGCGCGCACTTCACACGCGCTACCCCTGGCGCTGTCGCGTACAGAGTCTACCCGATCTTTTACGTCATTTTTAGCAAACATTTCAGTTCCTTATATTACGCAGTCTGAAAAGTTCAGGTTAAGCCTTACCGGTTTATCTGCGCTAAAACGCATTTGCACTCTATTACTATAGTCAAAAATCAGCGGTTTACCCATGCCAACCGGCTGATTTTCACCGCATTGAACCCCGGGGAAGATCGCGGCGACCAGCGTAGACATAACAGGAAAGAATCGCGAGCAAAGGGTGGATTATAGTATGAGTCAACAAATCCCCTATGGAGATAATTTTACCTAACGTCAGGAAAATAAACATAAATGCGCTTAAGCCCTACTTTTGAGCGCCCGCTGTTGACCCACGTTACCGGCTGCTTTGGATCGGACCCGGCATGCTTTACCTGCTGGCATGACGCCCTTCCCCCTATTTATCGCCTTGATCCTGGGATGGGCTGGATTGCCCTGCACTTTCATGCGCCGCCGGGTAAACATCGCGCGACGCAATGTATCGCGATGCTTGCGCGAGATGTCCGCAGCCGCGCGCGAAACGCCGCTATATTGACGGCCATCGGCCTTCACAAAACGGTGTGATCAAACCGCTGAACCAGTCGGCAAAGGCGCTAAAACGCGCCGTACGCTGGCGGCGATGCGGGTACAACAACGAAATGCGCATCGCCGGCGCGCGCGCCTGCGGCAGCACTTCCACCAGGCTACCGTCATCCAGGAAATGCTGAATATCAAAACGCGGGATCTGGATCAGCCCCATGCCGACCAGACAACTGCCAATGTAATTTTCCACATTGTTGACCGTGACCTTGCTGCGCAGAGTATGTTCAACGATTTCACCATTGTGCCGCCACTGCCAGCAATTGGCCGACAGCAGGCTCGGTTGCGCATACCCCACCACCCAATGATCTGCCAGTTGGCGGTTATCCTGCGGCGTGCCGTGCCGTTGCAAATACGTCGGGCTGGCGCAGTTGACCATGCTCAACTGCCCTAGCGTGTGGCTTATCAGGCTGCTGTCGCTCAGACTGCCGACGCGCACCACGCAATCCATGCCTTCCTGCACCAGATCGATCGTCCGATCGCTGGAGCTGAGAAACAGTTCAATATCAGGATACTGCAAGAAGAAATCCGGCAGCGCCGGCACGATGATACGCCGCGCAATGCGGCTGGGTACGTCCACCGCCAGCCGCCCACCGATCGGCGAGCCCGCCGGCTGGAACAGATTGTCCAGCGCCGCCACGTCGTCAAGCAAACTGCGGGCGTGTTCCAATAAGCGCTCTCCGTCGCCGGTCAGTTGCACCCGACGCGTCGTGCGGTGGAACAGCCGCGCCCCCATTTCGTTTTCCAACTGTTGAATGGCGGCGGAAACCGTGGTTTTCGGCATCAACAACAGCTCCGATGCGCGAACAAAACTGCCAACATCGGCCACTTGAATAAATACCCGCAATCTCCCTATCTTATCCACCGCTGCCTCATGCTGATAAAAGCGCTGCGGTCGAACGCCGCAGCGGGTAGAACGATTACCGGGTAGTATAGCCGCCATTGGCAAACAGCGTCTGGCCGGTGATCCACCAACCATCGGTGACCAGGAACTTGACGATCGGCGCAATGTCTTCGATATCGGTCAGGCCGGTTTTCGAGAATTTGCTCAGCGCGGCGGCGCTGCTGTGATAAGCCACCGCCTCTTTACTTTCCTGCCCATAGAAGAACGGCGTATCCATCGGCCCTGGCCCGATGGCGTTCACGCTGATGCCACGTTCGCCAAACTCTTTCGACGCCGCACGGGTAAAGTGCTCTACCGGCGCCTTACTGCCTGGGTACACCGCATAGAACGGCGTGTAGGCGGCCAACAGGGAACTGACGATGGTCACAATGCGGCCATTGTCCGCCAAATGCTTGCCCGCCTGCTGGATAAAGAAGAACGCCGCCTTGGCATTGACGTCAAAGCTGCTGTCATAATCCGCTTCGGTCACCTCGGCAATCGGCTTTTTAATCACCAAACCTGCAGTATTGATGGCAATATCCACTTTGCCAAATGCCTGTACCGCTTCGCTAAACAGGCGTGCCACGTTGTCCGGTTTGGACAAATCGCCCTGCACGGTAATCGCCTTGGCTCCCGCAGCCTGTACCGCCGCCAGCGTCTCTTCTGCCGCTGCCCGGCTGGTGTCGCTGTTATAGTGCACCACCACCGCCGCGGCGCCGTTTTGCGCCAGATCTCGTGCCACCAGGCCGCCGAGGTTCTTCGCACCACCAGCGATTAATACCACTTTTCCGCTTAAAGATTGATTACCCATTGCAATAACTCCTTTTGTGAAGGTGTTGTCAGTATAGGAACAGTTATCGAACAGATAATCTGCGCGAAACGGGATGCACTATCCCATTTTTTCGTTCAATGAGAATAAATAGCGCTAGCGTGAGCGCTAGCGTGAGCGCTAGCGTGAGCGCTAGCGTGAGCGCTCGCCCGGTAATCACGCTGAACCGGACTACACTGATAGGTTACCTGCGGTGACTATCGCCGCCGGAAACTATTGTGCCAGTCCCTGATACAGCGGGGGTGGCAAGCCACTAGCGAGGTCAACGTCATGCAGATTCAACCTTATCTTTTTTTTGATGGCTGTTGCCAACAGGCGGTTGATTTTTATGTCCAGCAGTTGGGTGCGGAAGTGGAAATGACAATGCGTTACAAAGATATGCCCGAAGAGGCCAAACAACAGGGCGGAGCGGAAATGGATCCGGAATCCATCATGCATACCTGCCTGCGCATCGGCGACAGCCGACTGATGGCCTCGGACGGCTGCCCGCAAGAAGGCGACGCTGCGGTGACGCACAAGGGCTATTCCCTGTCGCTGAACCCGGACGATGTCGAGCAGGGCCGCGAACTGTTCCACAAGCTGGCGCAGGACGGTAATATTACCATGCCATACCAACCCACGTTCTGGGCCAAGGGATTCGGCATGTTGACCGACAAGTTTGGCGTAAACTGGATGGTCAACGTCGAATAACGGCAAACAGTGCCGCGTAGCGCCGTGGCACTGCTTCCAATGGCCCTGGGGCGATAATATTTCCCGGCTGGCGGCGCTCGGCACGGCAAAATCGTTTAACTGCGTTTAAGATTGTTGTTATCCGCCAGCTATTTTGCGCTATGCACAAGGATGACATGATACCAACGCCGCAATCACCGACGCCGGAGCGGAACAAAAACTCACCGCTATTATTGCAAGCAGCCGTTTTCGTTATTATCGTCGCCGTTACGCTGATCGTGCTTAACACCTGGCAAATATGGCATGCGCGGCAGATAGATCTGAAAACGGCAGAAAATACCTCTTCCAACCTGGCGCGTTCCCTGGCACAACATGCCGATGACACCTTCAAGCAGGTGGATAACAATCTGCTTGAGTTGACCGAACGTCTCGACCATGACGGGCGCGGTCCAGCCCAGCGGTCACGGCTGCACAAGGTGATGCAGGCACAGGTGGAAAACGCCCCGCAGTTGCACGGCAGCTTTATCTATGATGCGCAGGGACGCTGGATCGCCACTTCGTTTGGCAATGTCCCGACCCTGGCCAATAACAGCGATCGCGCCTACTTCCAATACCATCAAACCCATGATGACGACCAACCCTATATTGGCCAGGTGATTCGTAGCCGTACCACCGGTGATTTGGTGATCCCGATTTCGCGCCGACTGAAAAACCCCGACGGCAGTTTTGGCGGCGTGGTATTGGCAACCTTGTACGTCGACTACTTCCGCCAGTTTTATGACGACTTCGCGCTGGATAACGACGCATCGCTCAGTCTGCTGCTGGCGGACGGCACCATTCTGTATCGCCGCCCTTATTCCCCGAGCTCGATCGGCAAGAATATTTCCCATGGCATTTTGTTCAGCAGGATCCTGCCGCATTCGACCTTTGGCAACGCCACCCTGACCTCGCGTTACGACAAGGTGGAACGCATTTACGGTTATTCCCGCGTCGAGCGTTATCCGCTGGTGATCGCCGCCGGGCTGTCGCGAAACGATGCGTTGGCAGGCTGGCGCAGCGATACCACGCTGTTTGTGTTGGGCGGCCTGGTGCTGTTAGGAATTCTACTGGTGCTGGGCCTGGTGTTGATTCGCCAGATCAATCATAGCGTGCAAACCGAAGCCGAACTGGTGCGTACCCGTGACCAGCTCACCCTGATGAATCAGACGCTGGAAGAGATGGCGCTATTGGACAGTCTGACCGGGCTGGCCAACCGACGGCAGTTTTGATATGGCATTGAAAAGCGAAATTACCCGTTCGGCGCGTAATGCGCGCAGCGTGGCGCTATTGATGCTGGATATTGATTACTTCAAGCAGTACAACGACATCTATGGCCACGTGGCCGGCGACCGTTGCCTGCAGCAGCTGGGGCAACTGCTGCAAAACCTGTCCACGCGCACCGGCGATGTCATAGCGCGTTATGGTGGGGAAGAGCTGGCGATTATCCTGCCAGATACCGACAACGCTGGCGCGTTGGCCGTTGCCGAACGCCTGCTGACGCAGGTGCGGCAATTACACATCCCCCACTCGGGCAGCCCATTGGGGATGATCACCGTCAGCATCGGCCTGTGCGCCAAAGTGCCGCAAAGATACGGCGACACGCCCATCAGTCTGGTCAATCAGGCCGATGGCGCGTTGTACGAAGCAAAAGAGAACGGCAAAAACCGGGTATGTAGCGGCTGAAAAGAGACGGCATCGCCACTAGCTGGCATCGGTTAACACCGTTTCCCCCTGCCGTTGCGCCAAACGGTAGTGCGTCACCTCACTGTGCCGGGCAATCATCGCCGCCAGCGCCGGCGAATGGCTGGTAACCCAAAGCTGACTGTAGCGGCTGGCTTCGGCAATCAACTGCGCCAGCGCGGGCAGTAAATCCGGATGCAGACTGTTTTCCGGCTCATTCAGGGCAATGAAAGCCGGCGGACGCGGGCTCAACAGTGCAACCGCCAGGCACAGAAAGCGCAGCGTGCCGTCGGACAACTCCGCCACATCCAGCGCGCGCAAGATGCCCTCTCGATAGGTCAGCAGATGGAACAGCCCCTGCGGTGCCTCGACGTCGAACACCGTGTCCGGGAACGCCTGCATCAGAATCTCTTTCAGCAGCGCCCCATTACCGATTTCACGGATGGTCTGGAAGGCCGCCACCATATTGCTGCCGTCGTGCGCCAATACCGGTGAGCGGATGCCGACCTGCGGTGCGCGCAGAGGCGAGCCTGGCCAGACGGCGAATTCATGATAAAAACGCCATTGCAGCAGGTTTTCACGCACCTGCGAGACTTCCGGATAAAGATGCGGCTCCGCCAATTGCCCAAACACCGATTCTTCGGCATGCAGACTGACGGGATAACTGATGCGCTCACCGTCGATATTGGTCAGGAACGCGGTCTGGTTGCGGCGTTCCAAAATGCGCGTCGAGGCGCGCCGCCCGTGGCCGCTCAGCCATAACGATTCCTGCTTGACCAGCGGATCGAGGGTAAACAGACTGCTGCTCGGTTCCGGGAAGCCCAGTTGCAGTTCATAGTCGAAGTCATCCATCGTCGCCGACAGCACCATGCGTCGGGCGTCGCCGCGCCGCTCGCCCGGCCGCAGCCCACCGGCCCACATCGCCTTGGGAATGCCTCCCTCCTCGGCCAGCGCCGTCGACAACCTGCCGGCGGCAGCCTGATGGATCAAGCGCACCGCCTTGTACAGGTTGGACTTGCCGCAGCCGTTCGGGCCGCTGATCACGTTCAGCCTGCCAAGATCGAGCTGCATATCGCGAATCGAGCGAAAGCCCTTGAGATTTAACCGTTGGATAGTCATAGACAGATTAGCAATGAGGACCATGGCGCAGTGTAACATGGCACGGCGTCAGGCAATGCCGCGGGCTTGCGCCAGGCGGCAAAAGCCGACAGCCTGGCGCTCGACGCAGCAATAGGCGTGGCGCCCTCAGAGCGCGCACGGCCTTACTGCCCGGCAGCAATATCTCCCTGCTGGCGAACCACCAGCGTCAGAATACTGTACAGCGCCACCGCCTGCTGGTGCTGGTTCAGCACCTGAACATCCCATACCACCACGCCGTGCGGGCGATCTTCGGCGCTTTTTTGCGGTTTGCGGATCTTCTTCTTGCAGGTCAGCCGAACCTGCAAGGTATCCCCGATTTTCACCGGCTCGATAAAACGCAGGTTTTCCATGCCGTAGTTGGCGATCACCGGCCCGACGCCCGCATCGACAAACAGCCCGGCGGCGGCAGACACCACAAAGTAACCGTGCGCCACCCGCTCGCCGAACAGCGATTCCGCAGCGCCAATCTTGTCCATATGCGCATAGAAATGATCGCCGCTCAGGCAGGCGAAATTGACGATATCGGCTTCGGTCACCGTACGCCGCGCGGTCAGCAGGCTCTCGCCAATCTGCAGCTGTTCAAAGTATTTACGGAACGGGTGGATCGGTTGCTCAACCACCTCGGCGCCGCGCACCCACTCATTGCCAATCGCCGCCAGCATCGTCGGGCTGCCCTGGATCGCGCTGCGTTGCATGTAGTGCTTGACCGCCCGCAGGCCACCCAGCTCCTCCCCGCCGCCGGCACGCCCCGGCCCGCCATGCAGCAACATTGGCAACGGCGAGCCGTGGCCGGTGGATTCCGTCGCCGCCGCGCTGTCGAGCACCAATAGGCGACCATGCGCGCAGGCCGCCGCCCGGACGAATCGCCTGGCCAGTGACGGATCGGCGGTGACCAGCGAACCGGCCAAACTGCCGCGCCCCAGCAGCGCCAAATCAATCGCCTGTTCGCTGGTCTGATACGGCATCAAGGTGGCCACCGGGCCGAACGCCTCGGTTTCATGCACCGCCGTATGGCTGAACGGTTCGGCGCAGTACAGCAGGGTCGGCGGATAAAACGCCCCTTTGCCACCGCCATTGCCCAACGCTTCAACGCCCTGGAAGGTGCCGCCGCACAGCGGTTCGCAGCCGTTATGCAGCAGCAGATCCACTTTTTGCTGGACGTCATCGCGCTGTGCCAGATCGATCAACGCCCCCATGCGCACCTGCTCCAGCCGCGGATCGCCCACCGTCACGCGCGTCAGACGCTGCAACAAAGCCTGCTGCACCGCCGCAACCTGGCAGGCCGGCACCATAATGCGCCGAATTGCAGTACATTTTTGCCCCGCCTTGCTGGTGATTTCACGGCACACTTCTTTAATGAACAAGCCGAACTCCGGCATCTCCGGCGTGACGTCCTCCCCCAGCACACAACAGTTGAGCGAGTCCGCCTCCATGGTGAAGGCAATGGATTTCTCCAGCAAACGCGGATGCGAACGCAGCCGTTGGCCGGTTTGCGCCGAGCCGGTAAAGGTAACCACGTCCTGATAGTCCAGATGGGCAAACATGTCACCAATGCCACCGCAAATCAGCTGTAAGGCGCCTTCCGGCAACAGGCCGCTGTCAATCATCAGCTTGACCATCGCCTGCGTCACCTGCGCGCTGGCGGTCGCGGGTTTGATAATGGCCGGCATACCGGCCAGCCAGGTTGGCGCCAATTTTTCCAGCATGCCCCAACAGGGGAAATTGAACGCGTTAATGTGCAGTGCAACGCCGGGACGCGACGTGAGCACATGGCGCGCGGCAAACTGCCCCTGTTTCGACAGCGGGATCGGTTCATCCTCCGGCCACAAGGTATCGTCAGGCAGTTCGCGGCCAGCCAGCCCGGCGTATGAAAACAGCGTGGCGATGCCGCCTTCGATGTCGACCCAGCTGTCGTTGCGCGTCGCTCCGGTCTGATAAGCGATGTCATACAGCGTTTCTTTATGGGCCAACAGATGCTTTGCCAGCGCTTTCATCATTTGCGCGCGCTGCTGGAAGGTCATGCGCGCCAGCGCCGTCCCGCCTTTTTGGCGCGCATAGTCCAGACTGTCAGCCAGCGGTAAGCCGTCCGAGCACACCTGATACAAGGGTTCGCCGGTCACGGCATCAGCGATCTGGCGCGTTTTCCCCTGACCGAACAGCCACTGGCCGGTAAGGTAACTGGTTAACTGCTGCATCTGCCTCTCCTGAGTTCATAAAATCACAACAACAATGATAATTACGTATCATATATTTGCCAATCAACGCCAAGATTATATTTAACAAAAAGCAAACAAAGCCAGCGTAACGCTTCAATTACAGCGGTCATGCCTTTAAATTACCTTATTTAATTTAATTAAAAACAATAAGATAACAAGACACCTTGTGATGAGTATCGCAAAACCATAATAATCCCGTTTGATCTTTTTGTTATCAGATTGTAGCTTTACGGTTACTTTAAATGATTCATATTTTTATCATCACATAAAATTAACGAACCATATTGAGGTTTGGCATGGCAATAAAAGCCCAACATGAAGCGCTGTTCGACGACAAGATCGCGGCAGATATTTCCATCGAAGCGAAAGACTGGATGCCAGATGCCTACCGCCAGAACCTGATCCGCCAGATAGGCCAACACGCCCACTCGGAAGTTATCGGCATGCTGCCGGAAGCCAACTGGCTGACGCGCGCCCCCACCCTGCGCCGTAAAGCGGTGCTGCTGGCAAAGGTGCAAGATGAGGCCGGTCATGGACTGTACCTGTACAGCGCGGCTGAAACCCTCGGCTGTTCACGCCAGGATATCTACCAGAAGATGCTGGATGGCAAGATGAAATATTCGTCGATTTTCAATTACCCCACCCTCAACTGGGCTGACGTCGGCGTTATCGGCTGGCTGGTGGATGGCGCAGCCATCGTCAACCAGGTGGCGCTGTGCCGCGCCTCCTATGGCCCCTACGCCCGCGCAATGGTGAAGATTTGCAAAGAGGAAAGTTTTCACCAGCGGCAGGGTTACGAAGCGGTGATGGCGCTGGCCAACGGCAGCAGCGCGCAAAGGGCCATGCTGCAGGACGCCATCAACCGTTTCTGGTGGCCGGTACTGATGATGTTTGGCCCGAGCGATAGCGACTCGCCGCACAGTGCGCAAAGCATGGCCTGGAAGATTAAGCGCCACAGCAACGACGAGCTGCGCCAAAAATTTGTCGACAACACCGTGCCGCAACTGGAGGCATTGGGCATGAGCGCGCCGGATACCGATCTGCGCTGGGATGAAGCCACCGGCCATTATCGCTTTGGCGACATCGACTGGAACGAACTGTTTCAGGTGATCAAGGGTCAGGGCCAATGCAACCACGAACGCCTTGCAGCCAAACGTCACGCCTGGCAGCAAGGCGACTGGGTGCGCGAAGGCGCCATGGCCCACGCGGCAAAAGGCAATCAGGCAGCATGACGCCCCTGGATGAGGAGATCCCGATGACCCACGCTGAATGGCCGTTATACGAAGTGTTTATTCGCAGCAAACAAGGTCTGGCGCACCGCCACGTCGGCAGCCTGCACGCCGCTGATGACCAGATGGCGTTGGAAAACGCCCGCGACGCCTATACCCGCCGCAACGAAGGCTGTTCGATCTGGGTGGTGCAATCTTGCCATCTGATCGCCTCACAGCCGGAAGATCGCGCGGCGTTTTTCGATCCGTCAGATGACAAGATCTATCGACACCCGACGTTCTATACCATTCCCGACGGCATCAAAAACATGTGAGGCTCTTCATGACGCAACGCGATCCACGCATTACCTACATTTTGCGCCAGGGCGATACGCCGCTGATTCTGGCACAGCGTCTGTGCGCCTGGTGCGGTCATGCGCCAGAGCTGGAGATCGATCTGGCATTGGCCAATGTGGGGCTCGACCTGCTGGGGCAGGCGCGCAACTTCCTCGGTTATGCCGCCGAATTACTGGGGCCGCCGCACAGTGAAGACACGCTGGCGTTTGGCCGCGACGAACGTGAATTTCATAATCTGCTGCTGGCGGAACAGCCGAACGGCGGTTTTAACGACACGCTGGTGCGCCAGTTCCTGCTAGATGCCTATCACCTGCTGCTGCATCGCGAGCTGAGCCGCAGTCGCGATCCACGGTTGGCGGCAATCGGCGCAAAATCGTTGAAAGAAGCGGAATACCACCTGCGCTTTAGTCGTGGCTGGATGGTTCGCCTGGGTGATGGCAGCGAAACCAGTCATCAGAAGATCCAGCAGTCGCTGGACGCGCTGTGGCGCTTCACCGCCGAACTGTTTCACGCCGATGACAACGAAATCGAACTGGCCGAACGGGGCATTGCCGTCGATCCGCGCCAGTTGCAGCAGCCGTGGCAGGCGTTGGTCAGCGAAACGCTGCAACAGGCTACGCTAACCCTGCCACAGCAACCGGCCTTTCGTTTCGGCGGCAAACAGGGACAGCACACCGAGCACCTCGGGTTCATGCTGGCGGAAATGCAGTTTCTGCAACGCGCCTATCCAGATAGCCGCTGGTAGACACGCCGATGACCATGAATCGTTTGCAACCGGCTGAAATTCCAAAAATCTGGCATTGCCTGCAACAGATCAGCGATCCGGAGTTGCCGGTGCTGTCGATCACCGATCTGGGCATGGTGCGCAGCGTGGAAGCCGAGGGTACCGGCTGGCGCGTCACCTTTACGCCAACCTATTCCGGCTGCCCGGCGACTGAATTTCTGCTCGAGGCGATCGAACGCCAGCTGTTCGAGGCCGGTTTCAGCCCGGTAAGGGTTGAGGTACGCCTCGATCCCGCCTGGACCACCGACTGGATGAACGCCGAAGCGCGCGCCCGGCTGCGGCAATACGGCGTGGCGCCGCCGCAGGGTCACAGCTGCGACCGACCGCTCAGCCACGGCCCGGTACCCTGCCCGCGCTGCGGCAGTGAACACACCGAGAAAATCAGCGAGTTCGGTTCCACCGCCTGCAAAGCGCTGTATCGCTGCCGCGCCTGTCGCGAACCGTTCGATTATTTCAAATGCATCTAAAGACCTCCCGCAATGCGCCATCAGCCAGACTGGCGGCGGCAAATATCGAAGGACAGGAGCGCAGAACACCATGACGACCTTTTATCGCCTGAGCGTCGCGGCCATTGAGCGCGAAACCGCGGATGCCGTAGCCATCACCCTGCGCGTGCCCGAGGAACTCAAAGGCCACTACCGTTATACCCCCGGTCAGCACCTGACGTTAAAGGCTCAGATGAATGGCGAAGAGTTACGCCGTTGCTATTCGATCTGCAGCGCGCCGCAGGAGGGGCTGCTGCAAATCGGCGTCAAGGCCGTGGAACAGGGGCGTTTTTCCTCGTTCGTCAATCAGGCGTTGCAGGTCGGCGATGCGTTGGAGTGATGCTGCCGCAGGGGCGCTTCGGCTACCAGCCGCAGCCAGAGCGACACGGTAATTACCTGGCTATCGCCGCCGGCTCGGGCATTACCCCGATGCTGTCGATCATCAAGGCCACGTTACAGGCGGAAGCGCACAGCCGCTTTACCCTGCTGTACGGCAACCGCAGCAGCCGTTCGGTGATGTTCAAGGAAGCGCTGTCCGACCTGAAAAACCGCTATCCGCAACGCTTTCAGCCGCTGTACCTGTTCAGCCAGGAAAGCCAGGACAGTCCGCTGCTCAACGGGCGCATCGACGGTGAACGTCTGCTGGCGCTGGGCCGCACGCTGCTCGATTACCGCGATTACCACCACGCCTTTATCTGCGGACCGCAGGCGATGATGGACCAGGCCCATAGCGTACTGGAACAGGCCGGCATGCCAGCCGAACATATCCACAGCGAACGTTTCAACACCGGTGGCCGCAGCGTGCGGCCGCAACGCGACGCCGGGCGCGACGCCACGCGGGTAGAGATCCTGCTCGATGGCCGCCGGTTGAACATCGACGTCACCGCCCAGGATGACAGCATCCTCGACGCCGCGCTGCGCCAGGGCGCGGATCTGCCGTACGCCTGCAAAGGAGGCGTGTGCGCCACCTGTAAATGCAGGCTGACGTCCGGCGAAGTGGAAATGGGTGTCAACTACAGCCTGGAAGCGGATCAGCTCGCCGCCGGCTATGTACTCAGTTGCCAGTCGTGGCCAAAGGGCGACGGCGTGGTGCTGGATTTCGACGTATAGGAGTCTTGGATGGAAACCCCCTGGATACAGCGCCAACAACGCCAGCGCGTGGTCACCCTGACCTTGCAGCGTCCGCAAGCCCGTAACGCGCTCAGCACCCCGTGCCTGGAACAGCTGGTCTACCTGCTGGGACAGGCCGATGCCGACGCCGAGGTTGGCGCGGTGGTGATTGCTGGTTCGGCGCGTTACTTCGCCGCCGGTGCCGATTTACACGAGTTGCAACAGCAAGACCTGCCGGCGGCACTGGCCGACCACCGACCGCAGCTATGGCAACGTCTCGCCCAGTTCAGCAAGCCGCTGCTGGCGGCGGTCAACGGTTACGCACTCGGCGCAGGCTGCGAACTGGCACTGGCGTGCGACATCATTATCTGCGGTGAAAGCGCGCGCTTCGGCCTGCCGGAAATCACCCTCGGCCTGATGCCGGGCGCTGGCGGCACCCAGCGCTTGATGCGCTGCGTCGGCAAATCTCGTGCCAGCCAGATGGTGCTGAGCGGCGAAGCCATCGATGCCCGCCTGGCGCTGCAAAGCGGGCTGGTAAGCGAAGTCTGCCTCGACGCATTGACGCTGGAACGTGCTGAACAGATCGCCTCCCGCATCAGCCAACAGGCGCCGCTGGCGTTACGCGCCGCCAAGCAGGCGTTGAAACAGGCGGAAGAAACCGGCCTGAGCGCCGGGTTGGCCATTGAACGCCAGCAGTTCGTTACGCTGGCGGCCACTGAAGATCGTCACGAAGGCATCGCCGCCTTCTTCGAAAAACGTACTCCGCACTACAAGGGGCGCTGATTTATGGATAACGCACTGATTTTAAGCCAGCTCGACGCCGGGGTGTTGACCATTACCCTGAACCGCGCGGATCGGCTGAACAGCTTTCAATGATGAAATGCACCACCAACTGGCGGAAGCACTGACCGTCGCCGAGCGCGATGATACGGTGCGCTGCGTGGTGATTACCGGCGCCGGCCGCGGTTTCTGCGCCGGGCAGGATCTGAACGATCGCACGGTGAGCGCCGATCGGCAGGCACCGGATCTCGGCCTGTCGGTCGAGCGCTTTTACAACCCGTTGATCCGCCGGCTGACCAGCTTGCCCAAGCCGGTGATCTGTGGTGTCAACGGCGTGGCGGCCGGTGCCGGTGCTGCACTGGCGATGGCCTGCGACCATCGTGATCGCCGCCGACAATGCCAGTTTTATCCAGTCATTCTGCAAACTGGGGCTGGTGCCGGATTCCGGCGCTAGCTGGTTCCTGCCACGGCTGGCCGGCCATGCGCGCGCCATGGGCATGGCGCTGCTGGGCGACAGGATTGACGCGCGCCAGGCGCTGGAATGGGGCTTGATCTGGCAGGTGGTGGACGGCGCAGAATTGGCCGAACGCACGCAAACGCTGGCACGACACCTGGCGAGCCAGCCGACCTATGGGCTGGGCCTGATCAAAAAGGCCATTTACAGCGCAGCGACCAATACGCTCGATCAGCAGCTCGATCTGGAGCGCGATCTGCAACGCCTCGGCGGTCGTAGCGACGACTATCGTGAAGGCGTCAGCGCCTTTTTCGCCAAACGCCACCTTCGTTCAGCGGGAAATAAATATGAACGCTCCCCTGTTTCACGGCTCGCTGGCGGTGATTGGCGCCGGTACCATGGGCATCGGTATCGCCCAACTGGCCGCTGCCGCCGGGCACCCGGTCAAACTGTTTGATATTTCCCAACCCGCGGCGGTGCGGGCGCTGGAGACCTTAGGGCAACGCCTGCGTCGTCGAGTGGAGGCCGGCAAGGCGCAACGCGGCGACGCAGAACGGCTGCTGGCGAATATCAGCATTGCCGCGTCGCTGGAGCAACTGGCCGACTGCGGATGGTGATCGAAGCAGTGGCGGAAAAGCGGGAGATCAAGCAGAGCCTGTTCCGCGATCTGGAGGCGATCTGCGCCACGACACGCTATTTGCCAGTAATACCTCGTCGTTGTCCATCACCGCCATCGCCAGCGTATTACGCCATCCACAACGCATGGCCGGCATGCATTTCTTCAACCCGGCGCCGCTGATGAAACTGGTGGAAATCGTCGCCGGTCTGGACACCGATGCCACTACCCTGCGCCGGCTCGACGCGCTGGCGCGGCACTGGGGCAAACAGCCGGTACAGTGCCGCTCGACGCCGGGGTTTATCGTCAATCGCGTCGCCCGGCCATTTTATGCCGAAACGCTGCGGGCGCTGGAGGAACAGATCGCCGACGTAGCGACGCTGGACGCGGCCATGCGTGACGCCGGCGGCTTTGCCATGGGGCCGTTGCAACTCACCGATCTGATTGGCCAGGACGTCAACTTTGCCGTCACCCAGTCGGTGTTTCAGGCCTTTTTTCATGACGACCGTTTCCGCCCTTCGCTGCTGCAGCAGGAGCGGGTCAGCGCCGGACATCTGGGGCGTAAAAGCGGGCGCGGTTTTTACCGTTACGATGATGAAAGCCTCAATCCGGCAGCACGCTACGCCGAGCCGGTAGGCGCCGCGTCGCTGCCCAGGGTTACGCTGCACGGTGACTGGACATCGCTGCCGGAGCTGGCCGCCCTGCTGCAGGAAAATGCGGGCGCGGTCAAACAACCTGGCCAGACCAGCCCGTTTGCCACGGTTGATGAAGTTACATTTATGTTAACAAATGGTAAAACTGCGAGCCAGATGGCGCAGCAGCTCGGCACGCCAGTGGTGCTGTTCGATCTGTCCGCCAATTACCGGCGCGCGCCGACCCTCGTCCTGGCCTGCGCATCCCAGAACCGTCCGCAGGACAGCGCCAAAGTGATTCATCTGCTGCAAACGCTCGGCAAGCGCGTTATTGAACTGCCGGATTACCCCGGATTACTGGTGATGCGCACCGTCGCCATGCTGGTCAACGAAGCACTCGACGTGGTGAACAAAGGCGTGGCCAGCGCCGCCGATACCGACAACGCCATGCTGTTCGGCGTCAATTATCCACGCGGCCCGCTAGCCTGGGGTGCGGCGCTCGGCTGGTCGCAGATACTGACGACGCTGGAA